>NZ_DLMU01000008.1:0-487812 GCF_002479375.1 Comamonas sp. UBA7528 | reverse complement strand
CTGTTTTGAATTCAGTCCGCTGTGATCAGCGAAGCCTTGTATTGTAGCACAACTTTTGCTGTGCAGATCAAAGCTTTTAACTTTTTGCAAACATCCAGAAGATGCTTGCAAAAAGAAAAAAGCCAGAAGGCTTTTTTCTTTGATCTGGCGGAAACGGAGGGATTCGAACCCTCGATGAGGCTCTACACCCCATACTCCCTTAGCAGGGGAGCACCTTCGGCCACTCGGTCACGTTTCCGCAATAACGCTATTGTAAGCAGCTTTTTGGGCCGCTTTGACGAAGTTGCGAAAATTATTCGCTTTTGTCCAGACCGAAGGCCGTGTGCAGGGCGCGCACGGCCAGCTCCAGGTACTTCTCGTCGATGACGACCGAGGTCTTGATCTCGGAGGTGGAGATCATCTGGATGTTCACGTTTTCCTTGCTCAGCGCACGGAACATGGTGGATGCCACACCCACATGGCTGCGCATGCCGATACCGACAATGCTGACCTTGGCAATGTTGGGGTTGCCCACCACTTCGGCAGCACCCAGGGCGGGCACCACTTTTTCACGCAGCAGGTCCATGGCACGCTGGTAGTCGCCCTGGCTGACGGTGAAGGAGAAGTCGGTCTTACCTTCCTTGGAGATGTTCTGGATGATCACATCCACTTCGATGTTGGCATCCGCCACAGGACCCAGGATGGCTGCCGCCACGCCGGGGGTGTCGGGCACGCCGAGCACGGAGATCTTGGCTTCGCCGCGGTTGAAAGCGATGCCGGATACGACGGCCTTTTCCATTTTTTCGTCTTCCTCAAAAGTAATCAGCGTGCCGGACTTGGCCTCTTCTTCCAGATCGATGTCCCAGGGCGTGAAGCTCGAGAGCACGCGCATGGGCACCTTGTACTTGCCGGCAAACTCCACCGAACGGATCTGCAGCACCTTGGAGCCCAGGCTGGCCATTTCCAGCATCTCTTCAAAGCTCACCGTGGTCAGGCGCTTGGCAGCAGCCACCACACGGGGGTCAGTGGTGTAGACACCATCCACATCGGTATAGATCAGGCATTCGGCAGCCTTCATGGCGGCGGCCACGGCCACGGCCGAGGTGTCCGAGCCGCCACGCCCCAAGGTGGTGATGTTGCCGTCGGGATCGATCCCCTGGAAGCCGGTGACGATCACGACACGGCCAGCCTCTAGATCGGCGCGCACGCGGGCGTCGTCAATGGACTCGATGCGGGCCTTGGTGAAGCTGCTGTCGGTGCGCACGGGCACTTGCCAGCCGGCGTAGCTGACCGACTCCATGCCTTCCGCCTGCAGCGCAATGGCCAGCAGTGCCGAAGAGGCCTGCTCACCAGTCGCCGCCAGCATGTCCAGCTCACGGTAGTACGAAGTCTTGGGGCTGTTGGGCGCCAGTTCGCTGGCCAGACCCAGCAAACGGTTGGTTTCGCCACTCATGGCGCTGGGAACCACCACCATTTGGTGGCCGGCCCGAGCCCACTTGGCCACGCGCTTGGCGACGTTGCGGATGCGCTCTGGAGAGCCCATCGAGGTGCCGCCGTATTTATGAACGATCAGTGCCATTGGATAACAGGGGTGACGAAACTGCAGGGTACGGCGCTGAATGAACGGTGTGCTGTTTTGGCGCGCCGCCGGTTTTCGTACTTCAGATAAGTGGACCAAAACTCAGGGATTGTACCAACCGAGCCGCGCGCCTTCTCTCACCACAAACCCGCATCCCACCTTGATATGGATGCGGTGGCCTCGCGTAGTGCAATGGCGGATCTGCTGCAGCAGCTCTTTGAGCTGCGCCGACGACGGCGTGGCGCCGTGAAACTGCAGCAGCCACTGGCGCAGCACGTGGGCCTGGCGCTCGGCCGGCAACGCCTGCACCGCCTTGATCTGTGGCGGAACCCCCACAGTCTGCAGATCGGACTGCGCCTGGGCAGCCAGCAGCTGTTGCGCCTGGGCCGCGTGCTGGCTGCTGCGCGCAAAAGTGTCGCGAAACTGGGGAAACACCTGCGCCAGTACCGGCAGCAGCTGCTGGCGGATGCGGTTGCGGGTGTAGCGCAGATCGGTGTTGCTGGGGTCTTCCACCCAGGCCTCGCCCCGGTCGGTCAGCCACTGGCGGACATGGGCACCTGCCACCTGCAGCAGCGGCCGGTGCCAGTCCAGTCCTGCGCGCTGCCAGTGCCGGGGCATGGCCGCCAGACCCGGCAGGCCGGCGCCCCGGGACAAGGCCAGCAGCAGCGTCTCCACCTGATCATCCGCATGCTGGGCCAAGGCGACGCTGGCCATGGGCCGGTCGAAGGCCTGCAGCGCATGCTCGGTCAGCGCGGCATAGCGGTGGCGGCGGGCCGCATCTTCGGGACTGTCTCCTGGCGCAGGGCGCGCATCCACCTGCACCACCGCCAGCGGCACCTGCAAGCGTTCACAGGTGGCGCGGCAATGTGCGGCAAAGCCATCGGCCGCGGCCTGCAAGCCATGGTGCACATGGATGGCATAGACCTGCCCGGGCCAGCGCTGCGCACAGGCATGCAGCAGCGCAGAGGAATCCGCCCCGCCGCTGTAGGCCACGGCCAGGGGCAACGCGGGAGCGAAAGCCGCCATGGCGGAGTCGACCGACTGCGTCATGCGCGGCCTCCTTCGCCTGGCATCCGGACCACCGGGTTACGGCAGCCCTGGCGCACCAGCCCATCGCGCCAGGGGCACGGCGCCTCTTTTTCCGCGCAAGAAAAATGGCCCCGCAGGGCCATGGTCAAGGCGGTGTGCACAACGTGCCCGTCCGTCATTGCCGTGCCAGCGGTTTAGCTGGCCTTGGTGTCGGTGAAGCGACCATAGCTTTGCAGGCGCTCGTAGCGGCGGTCCTGCAGCTCCTTGGGCTTCAGGTCCGACAGCTGGCGCCAGGCATCGGCCAGGGCACGCTTGAGGAACGATGCCATCTGCTTGGGGTCGCGGTGACCGCCACCCACAGGTTCGTTCACGATCTTGTCCACCAAGCCCAGGGCCTTCAGGCGGTGGGCGGTAATGCCCATGGCTTCGGCAGCTTCCGAAGCCTTTTCACCGGTCTTCCACAGAATGGAAGCGCAGCCTTCGGGGCTGATCACGGAGTACACCGAATACTGCAGCATCAGCACCTGGTCGGCCACGGCAATGGCCAGCGCGCCACCCGAACCACCTTCACCGATGATGGTGGTGATGATGGGGGTCTGCAGCTGGGCCATCTCGAAGATGTTGCGGCCAATGGCTTCGGACTGGCCGCGCTCTTCCGCATCGATGCCGGGGAAGGCACCGGGAGTGTCCACAAAGGTGAACACCGGCAGATGGAACTTCTCGGCCGTCTTCATCAGGCGCAGGGCCTTGCGGTAGCCCTCGGGGCGGGTCATGCCGAAGTTGCGCAGTGCGCGTTCCTTGGTGTCACGGCCCTTCTGGTGGCCGATGACCATGCAAGGCTGGCCATTGAAGCGTGCCAGACCGCCGATGATGGACTTGTCATCCGAAAAATGGCGGTCACCGTGCATTTCGACAAAGTCGGTGAAGCACTCGCGCACATAGTCCAGCGTGTAAGGGCGTTCCGGATGGCGCGCGATCTTGGTGATCTGCCAGGGCGACAGATCGCTGTATATGTCCTTGGTGAGCTGCTGGCTCTTCTTGCTCAGTTGGTCGATTTCTTCCGAAATATCGACAGCACTTTCGGTCTGCACATAACGCAGCTCTTCGATCTTGGCTTCGAGTTCCGCGATGGGCTGTTCGAAGTCCAGAAAAGTCTTTTTCGCCAAAATTATTCTCCTTGTCCCGGCCACGCCAAGGGGCCTATGGAACGTATCAATAGGTCACAGGCTGCGGGTCGAGCGAGCGCCAAATATACCAAGTTGCCACGCTGCACCAGGGTTTCCAGGCCTCAGCGACTTCACGGACATCGCTGCGGCTGACGGCTTCGCCCGAGAAATAGTTCTCGCTGATGCCCTTGAGCAGGCCGGCGTCGTCCAGCGGCAGCACATTCGGACGCAGCAGGTAGAACATCAGGAACATCTCGGCAGTCCAGCGGCCGATGCCACGGATGGCGGTCAGCTCGGCAATGATGGATTCGTCATCCATCTCGCCCCAGGCGTCCAAATGCAGGCGGTCTTCGGTGAAGTGCACGGCCAGGTCCACCAGATAGTCCACCTTGCGGGCAGACAAACCGACGACACGCATGTCGTCCACCTTCAGGCGCAGCAGCTGGGCAGGCGTGAGCCCTTCGGGCAGCAGCGCCAGCAGTTTCTTCCATTGGGCAGAGGCCGACTTGGCCGCCACCTGCTGGCCCACGATGGAGCGCGCCAGCGTCACGAACGCGTCGCCGTGCGCCATCAGCGCTTCACCGGGGTATTGGGGGATCAGGCGGCGCAGCACCCGGTCTTTCTTGACCAGGTGTTTGCACGCCTCTGCCCAGTAGGTCGCAGCATGCTGCGGCGGCACGGGCAGTTCTTTCGGAGAGGGAGCCATGGGAGTTGTCCTGCGCCCTTACTGGGCGGCCTCCCAGGTGGTGCCCGCTGCGGAGTCCTTGAGCACAATGCCCTGCTCCAGCAGCGCCTTGCGGATGCGGTCGGCCTCGGCCCAGTTCTTCTCGGCCTTGGCGGCAGCGCGCGCGGCGATCTGCGCCTCGATGGCGGCCGCGTCCACCCCTTCGGTGCCGGCCTGCAGGAATTTCTGTGGGTCGTCCTGCAGCAGACCCAGCACACCGCCCAGCCCCTTCAGCAGACCGGCCACTTCCGGCGACTTGCTGCGATTGACCTCGGCGGCCAGCTCGAACAGTACCGCCACCGCTTCGGGCGTGCCGAAGTCCTCGTCCATGGCCGCCTGGAAGCGCACGGCATGCGCGTTGCTCCAGTCGATCTGCACCGGCGCCGCAGCCACCAGACTCAGTGCCGTGTACAGGCGCTTGAGGGCGCTGCGGGCATCGTCCAGGTGCACATCGCTGTAGTTCAGCGGGCTGCGGTAGTGGCTGCGCACGACGAAGAAACGCACGGTTTCGGCGTCGTATTCCTTGAGCACATCGCGGATGGTGAAGAAATTGCCCAGCGACTTGGACATCTTCTCGTTGTCCACATTGATGAAGCCGTTGTGCATCCAGGTCGCGGCCAGCGGCTTGCCGGTGGCACCTTCACTCTGGGCAATCTCGTTCTCATGGTGGGGGAACTGCAGGTCCGCACCGCCACCATGGATGTCAAAGCTTTCGCCCAGCAGCGCGCAACCCATGGCCGAGCATTCGATGTGCCAACCGGGGCGGCCTTCGCCAAACGGACTGGGCCATTTCACATCGGCCGGCTCTTCGGGCTTGGAGGACTTCCACAGCACAAAGTCCAGTGGATCGTGCTTGCCATCCTGCACGGCCACGCGCTCGCCCGCATTCAGCTCGTCCAGCGACTTGCCGGACAGCTTGCCGTAGCCAGGGAACTTGCGCACGGCATAGTTCACATCACCATTGCCGGCCTGGTAGGCCAGACCCTTTTGCTGCAGCGTACCGATCATGCCCAGCATCTGCGGCACATAGTCGGTGGCGCGCGGCTCGTGGTCGGGACGGGCAATGCCCAGCGCATCGGCGTCCTGGTGCAGGGCCGCGATCATGCGGTCCGTCAGGCTGCGGATGGTTTCGCCGTTTTCCACCGCCCGCTTGATGATCTTGTCATCAATGTCGGTGATGTTGCGCACATAGGTCACGCGGTAGCCGCTGGCACGCAGCCAGCGCTGGACCACGTCGAAGGCCACCATGGAGCGCGCATGGCCCAGGTGGCAGAGGTCGTATACGGTCATGCCGCACACATACATGCGGACATGGCCAGGCTCGATCGGCGAAAACGCTTGCAGTGCACGCGACAGCGTGTTGTAGATACGCAAACTCATCGGGAGGTGTGTCTCAATCACAGAGGGAGGGGAGAAAGCGGCAGGACGGTCCGGCAGCACATTCCCAGCAGCGCAAAAGGGGTGCCCTGGCGGCCTTTGCTGCGCACAGCGGCCCGACACCCCTCAGCTACAATGCGTCGCAGTATAAAGCCCCCCGTGCGGGGGTGCCCCCATCTCCTCGAAAGCACCTACTCCATGTTCATGCGCCGCTCTCCCTCCTCTGCCCTGCGCGCCTTGGCCGTGGCCGCCTTGCTGGCGGCAGGCGGCGCGGCCCAGGCTGACGACTACAGCGATGTGGCCAAGCTGGTGCGCGTCGGCAAGACCGCCGACGCCATTGCCAAGGCCGACCAGTACCTGGCCAGCAACCAGCGCGATCCGCAGATGCGCTTTCTGAAGGGCACGGCCCTGGTCGCTGCCGGCCGGACCGAAGAGGCGATCGCCACCTTCACGCTGCTGACCGAGGAATATCCCGAGCTGCCCGAGCCCTATAACAACCTGGCCGTGATCTATGCCGGCCAGAACCGCCTGGACCAGGCCCGCAACGCGCTGGAGATGGCCGTGCGCAACAACCCGAACTATGGGGTGGCGCACGAGAACCTGGGTGATATCTACACCCGCCTGGCGCAGCAGTCCTACACCCGTTCGCTGCAACTGAGCGGCAACAACGCCGCACTCAAGCTCAAACTGTCCACACTGGGCGGTGTGCTGCAGCCCGCAACCAAGTGATACCCCTTGGCGGGCGGACAACCGCCCCCAACTGACTGAATACCGCCAGCACCGGTGGCTGGCCGGCGCCCCGTGCGCTGCGCGCCCCTGCTGGCAGACTCCCTGCTTTTTTCGTTTGTTTGCCTTTTCGGAGCATTCCCATGTTTTCCCGTAGAAAAGTCGCTCTCACGCTTGCTGCATCTGCACTGACAGCTGGCATTTTTGCTGCGCCCACCTGGGCGCAAAACGGCCCTCCCCGTGTCAAGCTGGCCACCAGCCTGGGCGATATCGTGCTGGAACTGAACCCCGGCGCCGCCCCCAAGACGGTGGAGAACTTCCTGCTGTACGTGAACGACAAGCACTACGACGGCACCATCTTTCACCGCGTGATCGACGGCTTCATGATCCAGGGCGGAGGCTTTACCGCCGACATGCAGCAAAAGGCCACGCGTGCACCCATCCCGTTGGAAGCCAAGAACGGCCTGAAGAACGACAAGTACACCATCGCCATGGCCCGTACCGGCAACCCCAACTCGGCCACGGCCCAGTTCTTCATCAACGTCGCCAACAACGATTCGCTCAACGCCCCCAAGCCCGATGGCTACGGCTATGCCGTGTTCGGCAAGGTGGTCGAAGGCACCGAGACCGTGGAGAAAATCCGCACGGTGATTACGGGCACCCGCGGCATGCACCAGAATGTGCCCACCACGCCGGTCACCATCAACTCGGCCTCCGTGCTGCGCTGACCCGCACCGGCATCCCCCCTCACCCCCTATAGATTCAAGATTGGACACGCCATGAGCAACCCACAAGTCGAACTGCACATCACCATCAACGTGGCCGACACCGCCACCCCCGGCGTGATCACGCTGGAACTGGACGCAGTGAACGCCCCCAAATCCACGGAAAACTTCCTGAACTACGTGAACCAGGGCTTCTACAACGGCACGATCTTTCACCGCGTGATCAAGAACTTCATGATCCAGGGCGGCGGCTTTGCGGCTGACATGAAGCAAAAGGAAACCGCGGCGCCCATCGAGAATGAAGCCAAGAACGGACTGAAGAACGACAAGTACACCATCGCCATGGCCCGTACCAGCGATCCGCACAGCGCCACGGCCCAGTTCTTCATCAACACCGTGGACAACAGCTTCCTGAACCACACCGCCCCCACCGGCCAAGGCTGGGGCTATGCCGTGTTCGGCAAGGTGGTCAAGGGCGAAGACGTGATCGACGCCATCAAGAAGGTGCGCACCACCCGCAAGGGCTTCCACGACGACGTGCCTTTTGACGCCGTGGTGATCGACAAGGCTGTGGCCCTCTGATCCCTCCTGGGCCGCTGCGCGGCTTGCCTCCATCGGAGGAAAGCCCGTGCTGCGGGACGGCCTTTGCGGGCTGCCACGCACATGGGTTCGGCCAGCTGCACAGGCTGGCGCGCAGCGGCCGGAATCACTGATTCTTCGAGTGAATTCAGATCCCCGTACGACCGTGCCCCCGGTGACGCAGCTGCAGGCTGCGCCCACCTGGCGTACGGTCGATGTCATTTCGGACCTGCACCTGCAGCCCTCGGAGCCGCAGACCGTGCAGGCCTGGCGTGACTATCTGTTGCACACCTGCGCCGATGCCGTGTTTCTGCTGGGTGACCTGTTTGAAGTCTGGGTGGGCGACGACGCGCTGGATGAGCCTGGCAGCTTCGAGGCCGAATGCGCCGCTGTGTTGCAACAGGCCGCCGCACAGCGGCCGCTGTTCTTCATGGTCGGCAACCGCGACTTTCTGGCGGGCGATCTGCTGATGCAGCGCACCGGCATGACCGCCCTGGCCGACCCCACCGTGCTGGCCTGGGGCGAGCGCCGCATCCTGTTCAGCCATGGCGATGCGCTGTGCCTGGACGATGTGGAGTACCAGCAGTTCCGTACCCTGTCGCGCTCTGCCGCCTGGCAGCAGCAGGTGCTGGCCCAGCCGCTGGCCGTGCGCCGTGCCATCGGCAAGTCCGCCCGCACGGAAAGCGAGCAGCGCAAGCAGGCCGGCGCCCCCTACGCCGACGCCGATGCGCAGATGACCACCACCTGGATGGATGCCGCCCAGGCCCACTGGCTGGTACACGGCCACACCCACCAGCCTGCCGACCATGCACTGGACGGCAACCGCTGGCGCATTGTCACCAGCGACTGGCATCTCGATGCCGACACCCAGCGCAGCGAAGTGCTACGCCTGACGCCCGCCGGCTGGCAGCGCCTGTCTCCGCAGGCGGCCTGCGCAGGCTGAGGTATTGCATGGACTGGCAGCGCGTTCTCCCCTCCTGGGCCCGCCGCGCGGCCGTGCGCGCGGGTGCGCTGCCTCCCGCCCCGGTACCGGCCGCGCTGTGGCAGGCCACCGTCGCCACCTACCCCTTCCTGAAACGCCTCACGCCCGCCGAAGACGCCCACCTGCAGCAGCTGGTAGCCCATTTCCTGCAGCGCAAGGAATTTTCCGGCGCCCATGGCCTGGTCATCACCGACGCCATGGCCGTGGCCATTGCCGCCCAGGCCTGCGTGCTGCTGCTGTATTTCGGCGAGCCCGCTGACGCCTTGCGCTGGTACGACGACTTCATCGGCATCGTCGTGCACGCCGACGATGTGGTGGCCCGCCGCAAGGTGGTGGACGAAGCGGGGGTCGTGCACCACTACCGGGAAGATCTGATGGGCGAAGCCATGGAAGGCGGCCCCGTCATGCTCAGCTGGGCCGCCGTGCAACCCGGCCACGCCGCCCATGGCGGCCACACCAATGTGGTGATCCACGAATTCGCCCACAAGCTGGACATGCACGACGGCCATGCCAACGGCTGCCCGCCCTTGCCCAGGGGGTTCATGGGCCATACCAGTGCCAGCGCCGCCCGCCAGGCCTGGAGCGCTGTCTGGGGCGACGCCTACGAGCGCTTTCGCGATCTGGTCATCCGCCATGAACGCTTTGGCCAGCCGGCCCCCTGGCTGGATGCCTACGGGGCCGAAGCCCCGGCCGAATTCTTTGCCGTGGCCTGTGAAGGCTACTGGGTGGACCGCGAACGCATGGCCGAGGAGCTGCCCACCGTGGTCCATGCGCTGGATGCCTTCTTTGGCCGCCTGGCCCGCTGACGCTGACGGCATGTCCACAGCCGGCATTCAGCCTGCTACCGGGTTACGACGGCCCGGCATGGCGCCAGGGCATGGCCGCAAAGCGCTCGCTGATCCACTGCTTGAACGCCGCCAAAGCCGCCGTCTGGTACGGCCCTGATGGGCGAACCAGATAGATGCCGCCGGCCTCGCCCAGCGTCCATTCGGGCAGCACACGCACCAGCGCCCCGGAGTGCACGACAGGCAGCAGATGCCAGTCGCTGCCCGCGACAATGCCCACGCCCTGGAGGGCCGCATGCAGCAACGCCTCGTTGTCATTGCTGCGCATGGAGCCGGTGATGCGCAGCGACTGGCGGGTCTGGGCGGCGCCTTGCCGGGCTGCCTGTACCAGGGTCCATTCCGGAAAGGACAGCAAGCCGGTATAGCCCAGGCAGTTGTGCTGGGCCAGATCCGCCGGGCTGGTGGGTGCCGGGCACCGCGCCAGGTAGGCGGCCGATGCGCACAGGATCCGGTACTGGTCGCACAGACGCGTCGCCACCAGGGCGCTGTCGGGCAAATTGCCAATGCGGATGGCGGCATCGAAACGCTCGCCCACCACATCCACGATGCGTTCGCTGTATTCCACTTCCAGCACCACATCCGGGTAGGCCAGGGCAAAACCGGCCACCATGGGACTGATCCAGCGCCGTCCCATAGTGGCAGGCAGGGCCAGACGCAGCCGTCCACGCACCTCGGTGGCCCCTTGGGCCGCCTCCTGCTCGGCCTCCCGTATCCAGCTGGCGGCCTGGCGCACCTTCTCGACCAATTGCAGGCCTTCGCGGGTGAAGCCCAAGCTGCGGGTCGTGCGCTCGACCAGGCGCACGCCCAGCCTGCGCTCCAGCGCCTGGATCCGTTTGGACAGTACCGACGGATGGCGCTCCAGCACCCGGGCTGCGGCCGCAAACGAGTGCTGCTCCGACAGCGCCAGCAGGGTGGCGAGCTCGTCCGTGTGCTGGCTGTCGGGCATTTCCATGGCGTGCGTTGAGTTTGAATATGTCAGGGATTGAGAATGATCGCGCCTTGGGAGCGCCCGTGTTCCAGGTCCGCATGCGCCAGGGCCGCATCGGCCAGTGCGTAGCTTTTCCAGATCTGCGGCGTGAGTATGCCGCTGGCCACGGCGTCCAGCACATCATGGGCACGGCTTTGGTATTCCTCCGCAGACGCCGTGTGCGCCGCCAGGGACGGCCGCGTCAGGAACAGCGAGCCTTTGGCATTGAGCACGCCCACCTCGACCGCCGGTGGCAATCCCGACGTGGCCCCAAACGACACCATCAGTCCGCGGGGACGCAGACAGTCCAGCGAGGCGGCAAACGTGTCCCTGCCAATGGGGTCGTACACCACATCCACCTTGCGCCCCTGCGTGGCCTGCGCCACCTGGGCCGCCAGGGTGTGCGCGTCAAAGACAAAGACTGCATGGCAGCCACTGGCCTCGGCCCGTGCCACGCTGGCCGCCTTGGACACCACACCCAGCACCTGCGCCCCCAGATGGCGGGCCCAGGCGCACAGCAACTGCCCCAGCGCCCCGGCTGCGCCATAGACCAGCACCGTGGACCCGGGGCGAACCTGGCCGGTGGTCTTCAGCAGGTACTGGGCCGTGATGCCCTTGAACAGCACCGCAGCCGCTGCGTCGTTGCCGAGTGTGTCCGGCAGCCGCACCAGCCGGTCCGCAGGAAACAACCGTGCACTGGCATAGGCACCCAAAGGGCCGGTGGCGTAGGCCACCCTGTCTCCCACCTGCACGCTCGAGACCCCGGCACCCACCGCCGTCACCCGCCCCGCGCCCTCCAACCCCAGTCCGGACGGCAGCGGGATGGGCACGGCCCCTTTGCGCTGGCTCACATCCAGCGGATTGACGCCAATGGAGGTCTGCTCCAGACGGACTTCTCCCGGACTGGGCGCTGCAAGATCGATGTCCTCCAGCTGCATCACGTCAGGGGCACCGGTGCTGCGCACACGAATGGCAATGGCCATGGCTGTTTCCTTCAATGGAATGAAAAAAGCCATGGTATTCATGCACATACAGCGCCACAATCCATTTAAATGCAGATCACCACTGCACTGTATGCATCAATCAAAAGAACCGCGGCACCCCGGCTCGGGCACAAGGCAGCGATGACTGCTGCGGCGACTGCAGTGGCGGTGGCAGATACCGCCCACGTCCTCCTCTCCGGATGGGGCTGTACGCCGCAATTTCATTCATAGAGTTTCAGAACATTGCCCACCACCCCTGCTGCAGGCAGCTCCTGGGCGCACGAGGTGTTCCTCTGCCTCCAGCACGCGGCCGTTCACTCAGGCATGGGCAATGCGATAGGCCATGGGCGTCAAGCCAGTCACCTGGCGAAAAGCACGGATCAGACTGGCCTCGCTGGCAAAGCCCAGGTCCTCGGCAATCCGCTTGAGCGGCTGCCGGGTTTCACACAGGGCATCGGCCACCTGGCGCAGCTTGATGTGCCGCATCCACTGCACGGCAGCCAGCCCGGTCTGCGCGCGCACCCGCCTTGCCAGGGTGCGTGGTGACACATGCAGCGTCTGGGCCAACGCCGCCAGGCGCAGCTCGGCGGCAGCGGTGCGCTGCACCTGCATCCAGGCGCGGCGCAGACTGTCGTCGGCCAGCGCCGTCAGCTCCAGACCCACGAACCGGGAATGCACCGCCGCCGGCCGGGGCAGCATCAACAGGTTCCGCAGGTCGCGCAGCTCGGCGGCACCAGCTGTGCGGCCAGGGCCTGCTGCGGTGCGGTTCTTACGCGGCGGCCGTCAGGCCCTGCAGCCACTGCACGCAGTCGCGCAGCTCGTCGGGGTGGATGGTGTGGGCGCAGGGGTACTCGTGGTAGCTCAGCTGCACCGGCAATGGCTCCAGCCGGGCACGGGTCAGGTGGGCGCTGGTCAGCGGAATCACGTTGTCCTGCGTACCGTGGCTCAGCCACACCTGGCGGCCTGCCAGTTGCGCAGGCGGCACCTGCAGCGGCAGCACCTCGGGCAGCAGGCGGCTGTGCCACACGCAGATGGCGTGCAGCAGTGCGGGCTGGGTCAGCAGCAGGCTCAGGCTCATGATGCCGCCCTGGCTGAAGCCCCCCACCACCACGCGTTCAGGCGGAACACCCAGTTGTTCGGCGGCCTGCTGCACAGTCTGGGCCACCAGGGCACGGCTGTGCTGCTCCTGGTCGGCCGCAATGGTGCGGCTGCCGTCAGGGTTGACGCTGAACTGGAACCATGCGAATGCATCCGGTCCCATGGCGTATGGCGCCTGCAGGCTGAGCACGTGGAACTGGGGTGGCACATAGGGCGCCAGGCTGAACAGGTCCTGGGCATTGCTGCCCACGCCGTGCATCAGCACCAGCAGCCAGGCCTGTTCCGGTGCGGCCTGGGCGGGGCGGATATAGCCGTTCAGTGGCAGTTGCAGTGCGGGGGTGTCCATGGGTGGTCCTTGCTCAAAATGTCCGGGCTTCACTGTAAATGCGCAGCGGCTGCGCGCTCGCCTGCAGGCACATCCTGCAACGCAAAACTGTCCATGGCCAGCATGCCGTACTGCACTTCGCGGCTCAGGTAGCTGGCCGTGGTGCCCGGTCCGCCGGCGCCCAGCGCAAAGAACAGCGGCAGGAAATGGTCATCCGTCGGGTGGGCGCGCCGCGCCTGCGGGGCTTGCTCCAGCCAGTCCAGCAGCGCGGCGGTATCGCGCGCCGCGATGCGCTCCTCGATCCAGCGGCTGAAAGGCTGCACATAGTCCAGCCGGCCGCCGCTTTGCCCGGTGACAAAGTCGCGCAGATTGTGCGTCATGCTGCCCGACCCCACCAGCAGCACACCAGCGTCGCGCAGCGGGCGCAGGGCCTGGCCCAGGGCGTACACCGCCGCCGCATCCGCATCGGCCGGCAGCGACAGCTGCACCACGGGCACATCGGCCTGCGGGAAGAGGTGCATCAGCGGCACCCAGGCACCATGGTCCATGGGGCGCTCGGGGTTCAGCACCGGCTGCTGGCCGGCGGCCTGCAGCAGTTGCGCCACCTGCTGCGCCAGTACGGGCGCGCCCGGTGCCGGGTACTGCAGGCTGTAAAGCACACGGGGAAAACCGCCAAAGTCGTGCCAGGTCTCGGGCTGCAGCGCAGCCATCACCTCCAGCCCCCGGCTCATCCAGTGCGGCGACATCACCACCACCCCGCGCAGCTGCGGGTAGGCAGCACGCAACGCGCGGCCCCAGCGCTGCAGAGCAGGTCCGGTGGCTCCGGGCTCCACGGCAAACATGGGCGAACCATGGGAGACAAACAAGGCGGGCAGGCGCTGTACAGACATGTCAGCGGTGGCGGGCAGATTCGGCAAAGAGGTGGTCATGGCAAGGCTTTCCTACAGGGGCCGCCGCCGCGCCCTGCGCAGCCAACGGCCTACCCAGTGAATGTAGGGGCGCAGCCACTGTTGCACTAGCCGCCATTACTGCCACATATTGTTCTGAAATTGAAATTAATTGACCGCAGTGAATCTGGAGCCAGGACCGGCACCGACCCGGTAACGTGGTGTAGGCAGGGCCACTCTGTCGGGCTGGCAAGCGCAGCGCCTCTACGTGCCGGGGCCTGCCCGTGGCACGCCGGGCGGTGGATTCAGGGCAGCTGTGCCACAAACACCGGCAGACCGGGCACCGCGTCGTCCGCCATATCGTTGTCGGCAGACTGGCCCCACTGCGGGTTGCACCAATCGCCATGGACGATGCGCTCCGCAATGGCCATGGGGGACGCTTCGTGCTGAATGGCCACGCGAAAAGGCAGGCAGCCATGCACGGCAGACACCAGGCTGAACCGCAGCTGCCGGACCTGCGCGTCGTGCCAGCAGTAGAACACCATGGACGCATGGCCCTCTGCGGCCAGTCGCTGGCGCCGCGCCTCCAGCACCTGGCCGACAAAATGGCCAACGTCTTCAGGCCGCAGGTCCAAAGCGGCGTCGTCGTCCGGGGAAAAGCTCCACATATTAGCCAAGGCCTCGTGGTGGATGTCATCCGGGTCGATGACGATGGCGTCATCCTCGGCCATGGAAAGCCATCTCTTCAGGGTCGGTACGTCAGTCATTGCGCAATGAAAAGCCCGTGTGTCGGTGTGGGGCGGTGTCAGCATGCAGGGAGCGGATGGCATCCACATGCCGCGCTCCACGGCATGTGGAAAGGACTCATTTTCCCGCCCTGTGCGCGTCTGCGCGCTGTGGCAGCACGGACAGCGTCAGAACTGCAGTTTCTGCCGCCCGGCCTTAGTTTCCCCGGTGCGCTTCTTGCCATCCACGCGGCGCTGCTGGCTGGCGCGGGTGGGCCGGGTGGCCTTGCGGGCCTTGGGGGTGTGGGCGGCTTCGGCCAGCAGCTCGCGCAGGCGCTGCAATGCGTCTTGCAGATTGCGCTCCTGCGTGCGGTGGGCCTGGGCCTTGATGACCACCACCCCGTCCAGCGTGAAACGCTGGTCATGGCCGCAGCGCGCCAGCAGGCGCTCCTTGAGAAGATCGGGCAGCGAGGACGCGGCCACATCGAAGCGCAGGTGCACGGCGCTGGAGACCTTGTTCACATTCTGGCCGCCCGCCCCCTGGGCGCGGATGGCGGTCCAGGTGACTTCGTCCTCGTGCAGCTGCCAGCGCATGGTTCCAGGCCTCTCAGGCCTCCACCGGCTGCGGGCCCGCCAGAATGGGCAGCAGCAGGGCGTGCAAGGCTTCGGGGGCTTCGTACTGCACCCAGTGGCCTGCATCGGGCACGCGGTGCATGCCCTGGAAGTTGCGGGCGCTGGTGGCCAGCAAGGTTTCCACCTCATCCAGCAGCTTGGGGTAGAGGGCGTCGCGCTCGGCATAGATGGCGGTGACCGGGCAGGTCACTTTCAGCAGCGACTTGACCAGAATGTCGGTGCTGGAGATGCGGCGGCGCGGCAAGCGGTCGCGCTGCACATTGGCCACATGCAGGGCCACGGTGTCGCGGGTGATCTTTTTCAGATCGCACAGCATCAGCTCCCCCAGGTTGTAGACATGGGTCTGCAACTGGGCATAGGGCGACTTCAGATGGCGCCAGCCCTTGAGCTGGAACGGGTGCTTGGCGCTCAGGCCAATGCCGGGGGCGCCCACGATCACCAGTTGCTGCACCACATGCGGGTGGGCAGCAGCGAGCATGCCGGCCGTCATGCCGCCGAACGAGAAGCCCACCAGCTGCACCGGCTGCACCGGAAAACGCTCCTGCAGCATCTGCGCCAGGGTTTCGAGCATGCCGTCGGCGTCATTCGCACCGGCCACGGCGTCCGAATCGCCAAAGCCAGGCAAGTCCACCGCCCACACGTCGTGGCCGGCTTCGGTCAGCGGGATGATGCTGCGCACCCAATGCGTCCAGCTGCCGCTGCCGCCATGGAACAGCACCACCGGTGGCTGGCCGTTGGGCTCGGCCGGGCTCCAGTGGTGCAGCACGGTGTGCCCATTGGCATGGGGGTGCTCCACCCGCTCCCCCTTGGCCAGCACCTTGCGGGCTTCGATGGACTGCAGCTGGCCGGCGGCCATGGCGGTCATGGCTTCCGGAAAATCGGCCCAGCCCAGCTCGGGCAGGTTGTCATCGCGTTCAAATGTCTCAAGCACAGCACACTCTCAGAGGGGGATTCGGATCGGGTGGTTCAGCCTGCTGCGGACCATTGGGCCACGGCATCAATGGCCAGCGTGTAGCCCTGCACGCCCAGGCCGCACACCACCGCGCGTGCCACCGGCGACAGATAGGAATGGTGGCGGAAGGCCTCGCGCGCAAACACGTTGGTGATGTGCAGCTCCAGCAGCGCCACGCCGGTGCCCTTGACGGCATCCATCAACGCCACGCTGGTGTGGGTGAAGGCCCCGGCGTTGAACACCAGGCCCGCCAGCTGGCCTTGCGCATGCAGGCGGCCGGCTTCGTGGATCCAGTCGATCAGCTGGCCTTCGTGGTTGCTTTGGTGAAAGCGCAATGCCAGGCCCTGGCGGGCACAAGCGGCCTCGCACAAGGCCTGCACATCGGCCAAGGTGTCAGCACCATAGATGGCAGGTTCCCGTGTGCCCAGCAGGTTCAGATTGGGGCCATTGAGAACAAAGACGGTTTTTTGCATGCAAACACTCCAGCGACTGCCGCCGATTATGCGGCGCCACTTCAGGGCGATCGGTGCTGGTGATGACAGTTTTTCGACAATTGCGGACACTTCGACGGCGAAGCAGCAGCGACCGCCACCAACTCTAGGCATAAACCCTAGTCCGCCGGCATCTGCAGCCAACGTGGCTCGGTGCGCAAGCCATGCGGCACAGCCAAAAACAAACCCCATGCCGGCGATCGCAGGCATGGGGCCATCTCCAAAAATGGTCCGGCCCCGCCACCCGGTGTATCAGTAGGCGACGGGAACGGAAGTTTTCTGAAGCTCAGCGGCGGTAATCGTGGCCGTGACCACGGTAACCCCGGTCATAACCGCGGTCGTGGTGGCGATGGTGGTGCCAGCCGCGGGGGGGCGGAGGCGGCGGCGCCCACAGCATGACGGGCGGCGGTGCATACACCACGCGCGGTGGCGGTGCGTAATAGCGCGGCGGCGGTGCCACATACACAGGTTGCGGCGCCATATAGACGGGCGGCGGGCCATAGACCACGGGGGGACCTGCATTGATGCCCACAGACCAGCTGATATTGCCACCGGCCTGGGCCGTGCCCACCGAGCCAGCCAATGCGGCGGCAGCGACGATCAGGGCGGGGATGGGGTTTTTCCACATATGTTGTATCTCCTCGTTCTGCGGGGGAGGAAGGGTGGCTGCGGCACAGGCCACACACCCTGCTTGCAGATTTAACGTGGCAGGCCTGTTTTTGGATGTCAGCATTCCTGCTACTTTTGTGACTTAACGTTTCTTGACGATGAAGACCCGGTCACACCACCCCGCGCCCTTGTGCAGACCCGGGCATGGCGCGCAGGCAACGCTGCAGTGGCGGCCAGCCGCCTACAATGACGCCCCTATGAGCACCCCCGTCAACACCACCAGCAATGCGCCGGAAGTGGTCAAACCCACCAACTTCCTGCGCCAAATCATCGAAGCCGACCTGGAAAAAGGCACCTACGCCCAGCGCCACTGGGGTGGCACGCCGGGCGATGCGCAGCACCACCAGCAAGGCCAGGTGGACGAGGCCAAGATCCGCACCCGCTTCCCGCCCGAGCCCAACGGCTATCTGCACGTGGGCCACGCCAAGTCCATCTGCCTGAACTTTGGTCTGGCACGCGACTTTGGCGGTGTGTGCCACCTGCGCTTTGACGACACCAACCCGGAAAAAGAAGACCAGGAATATGTGGACAGCATCAAGGATGCCGTCCAGTGGCTGGGCTTTGACTGGAAGGACCCCCAGGGCAACAGCAATCTGTACTTCGCCAGCAACTATTTCGACTTCATGTACCGCTGCGCCGTGTACCTGATCGAACAGGGCCTGGCCTATGTGGACGAGCAATCGGCCGAGGACATGAAGACCAACCGGGGCGACTTCACCCGCCCCGGCGTGAACAGCCCGTTCCGCGACCGCAGCGTGGCCGACAACCTGGCCCGCTTTGCCGACATGAAGGCCGGCAAGCTGGCCGATGGCGCCGCCGTGCTGCGCGCCAAGATCGACATGGCCGCCCCCAACATCAATCTGCGTGACCCAGCGATCTACCGCGTGCGCCATGCCGAGCACCACAACACCGGCAACCAGTGGTGCATCTACCCGATGTACACGTTCGCCCACCCGATCGAGGATGCGTACGAGCACATCACCCACTCCATCTGCACCCTGGAGTTCGAAGACCAGCGCCCGTTCTACGACTGGCTGCTGGACCACCTGCGCGCTGGCGGCCTGATCGATGCCCCCCAGCCGCGCCAGTATGAGTTCGCACGTCTGAACCTGACCTATGTGATCACCAGCAAGCGCAAGCTCAAGCACCTGGTAGACAGCGGCACACTGACCGGCTGGGACGACCCCCGCATGCCCACCATCGTCGGCTTGCGCCGCCGGGGCTACACCCCTGCGTCCATCCGCAACTTCTGCGAACGCATCGGCGTGACCAAGGATTACAGCTGGATCGACTACGCCACGCTGGACGGCTGCCTGCGCGAAGACCTCGAGAACCAGGCCCACCGCGCCATGGTGGTGCTGGACCCGGTCAAGCTGGAGCTCACCAACTGGGCCGAGGTGTTTGGCAGTGCCGACCATCTGGAACAGTGCCAACTGCCGGCCCTGCCCCACCACGGCGACGAGCCCGCCACGGCACCGGACCGCCACTTCACCCTGGGCCGCGAGGTCTGGATCGAGCGCGAAGACTTTGCCGAAGTTCCCCCCAAGGGCTACAAGCGCCTGTTCCCCGGCAACAAGGTGCGCCTGAAGGGCGGCTACGTGATCGAATGTACTGGTGCCGAGAAGGACGCCGACGGCAACGTGACCAAGGTGCTGGCCACTGTGGTGCCCGACACCAAGAGCGGCACCCCCGGCGCCGACAGCGTCAAGGTCAAGGCTGCCATCACCTGGGTGGGCGTGCAGGACGGCCTGCAAGCGGAAGTGCGCCTGTACGACCGCCTGTTCACCGACGCCCAGCCCGATGCCGGCGGCAAGGACTATCTGGCCCTGCTGAACCCCGACAGCCTCAAGGTCGTGACCGCCTATGTGGAACCGTCGCTCAAGGCGGCCCAGCCCGACGACAAGTTCCAGTTCGAGCGCTTTGGCTACTTTGTGGCCGACCGCAAAGAGCACAGCGCGGCCCACCCGGTGTTCAACAAGATCACCGGTTTGAAGGACTCCTGGGGCAAGTAAGCGCCTCCACGCGTGCCTGAAAGGCTGCCATCCGGCAGCCTTTTTTTCTGGGGTGAACCAGGCAGTGCGCGCCGCACACGCGGCCCGGCGGCAGACCGCACAGCAAAAAGGACTGCCCAGGCAGTCCTTTTGGAGAGTGACGAATGTATCCGGTGCATCGGCAACCGGCACGGCACGCCGATTTCAGGCGTATTCCATATTCCCGTGCTTGCTGGCCACCAGCCGGCCGGCAGACAGCGACATCATCAGCATCGCAATCGATTCGTGCACGATCAGGGTGTGGGTGTTGCCCGTGTCCACCATATTGCTGCGCAGGATCTCACGCACGCTGGGCGCACCGGAGACGTCGATGATGATGTCCACCGTGTGGTCCACCAGCTCCATGAAATTGGTGGTGACATGCACGCCGTGCTGGCGCGCCAGGGCGATACCGGGCTGGTTCAGGTCCAGGTCGGCCACACCGCGCACCTGCACAAACGGCGCATTCAACAACTGCTGCAACAAAGGGGTGCCGGTCTCGCCGGCGCCAATCACCACGATCTGGAACATCTGCATGGGGTAACCCATCCTTTCAAAAGCACTGCCCCATCATAAAAAGCCTGCTGCCCGCCGCAGCACCCGGGCCATGCGGGAATGCAAAGCCTCTGCGCCAGATCAACAAGCCCGCGTGCGACACATCCGCCCGGGAGCACAGGCAGTGTGGGCGCCACGCCCTGTGGTTGGCCAGCTCTGCCCGGTGTATCACACGGGCTTTCAACGGCCTTGCCCGCCGAGCCGATGCGCACCCAGGCGACACAGACAAGGCCACCATGCAAGCGCATACTGACTCTCTGCTCCTTGGTGGTTCAGTGGTTCGGGGTCCAGCCCCCCAGCGGCCCATGTGCCGTGGCGGCGGCAAGCGCTCAGCCGATAAGTCTGGGGAAGTCGCACCCGGACCGTCCACGGGGTCCGGAAGCAATGGAGTTGAGAACCTGACGGGATCGCGCCGCCCGCAGGGTGTTCAATGGCGTCAGATCAGGTTCAGCGCCACGGCCGCACCCACACCCATGGTGCCGGCCTGCCAGCGCAGCAGTTCCAGCCAGCTGGCACTCTGGGTTTCCACATAGCGGTAGAGCACATGGCCGGCAGCCACCGACAGGCCCACCGCCAGCACCAGCCCGATGCTGTTGATGAACACGCCTTCGGGCCACAGCATGTGCCACACGGCATTCACCAGCAGACAGATGCTGAAGTGGATCAGGAACACCGAATACGACATCTGGCCCAGCTGTTGCAGCGGGGACCAGCGCCATTGCAGCAGGCGGTCAGACCAGGACACCGCCCCGGCCAGCGCCAGCACCAGGGCCGTGGTCAGCGCCAGGGCAATGCGGGTGCGCCATTCGATCCACAGCGCCACCGCACCCAGCACCAGCATGGCTGCCGCCCAGACCCAGCGGCCCATGGGGCGCTGGCTGTGTGCAGCCCACCAAGCCATCATGCCCAGGCCGTAGGCACCGAAGAAATAGATGGCCCAGTTGTCCAGACCGCTGTCCAGATTCCAGTCCCACAGCGATGCCGCCACCAGCACCACGATGCCGGCCTGCACCAGGGTCAGCGGCCAGCGGCTGGCAACCAGCGCCGCTGCGGCACCGCCCTTTGCGGCAGATTTGGCGGCCAAAGGTGCCTGGGCCAGGCGGTGGCAGGCCCAGATCCACAGCGCGGCAGCGGCGTAGAGCTGGAAGTCGATGGCCACATACCAGACGCCTGCGGACAGGGACTCCCAGCCCCCCACGCCATGCAGCAGGAACAGATGGGCCAGCAGCTGGGCCCAGGTGGGTGCGGCCGACATGGAATCGTGTTCGAACCCCATGTTGCGCACCAGCTCGGTGAGCAGAATGGTCACGGCCAGCGCGGCAGCAAAAGGCAGCACCAGGCGCACAAAGCGCTTGCCCAGCAGCGGAAGCAGCTGGGCATGGCGCGTCAGTCCCTGCGGCGCCAGACCGGCTGCGGCCAGGTAGCCGCCCAGCACCAGGAACACCTGCACCGCCATGCGCGCATAGTCAAACAGCCAGTCCATCAACAGGGTCGCCACCGGCTTGACCACGTCCGACATCGGCCCATAGAAGGCCAGATGGTGGCAAACGATCAGCAGGCAGGCGAACCCTTTGACCTGGTCAAGCCAGGCATTTCTGGAGGACATGGATAGGGAGTGCGCAAAAGCGGCAGAAAAAGCAGCAGGCCGTTCAAATGCCGGCCTGCTTGTGTTAGCTCAACGTTCCAACCCATATTCCCGTTGACAGACGGTAGCGGCAGCTTGTGCCATCCACGCTCGCCAGCGCATGCCATCCGCAGCCCCGACCACCTGCCCAACCCCAAGGCTGCGCCAGGAATTGCTGCGGCCATGCCGCGCGCGCTTCACAATCCCCGCATCCCTCCCCACATTACGTCCTGCATCACCGCATGTCTGCTGCACCGCTCCATTTCACACACCTTCCCTCCCGCCGCCGCGCCATGCAAGCCCTCGCGGGCATGGGTGCGCTGGCCGCACTCCCTTCCTCCAGCAGGGCTGCCACTGACAACGGCCTGTGGCCCCAGGACAGCCGCGTCCCCGGCGGCGTGGCACGCCTGTCGCTGGGCCCGGCCCCAGAGCGCCCCCAGGTCCGGTCCGGCGATGTACCGGTGCTCGTGCTGGGCGACATGATCGAGTGGACAGCGGTGGTAGGCATTCCCCTGTCCGCCAAACCCGGCTCCCATGCGGTGCTGGTGCAGGAAGGCGAACGTGAGCGCACACTGCACTACCAGGTGCAGGACAAGAAATACACCGAGCAGCGGTTGAAGGTCTCACCCAAGACCGTGGACCTCGCGCCCGACGATCTGGCCCGCCACGAGCGCGAACGCGCCCACCAGCAGACCATCATGGAGCGCTTCAGCGCCCCGCCACCCGATCTGGGGCCGCTGCGCATGCTGCAGCCCGTGCCCGGCCGGCGCAGCAGCAGCTTCGGCCTGCGCCGCATCTTCAACGGCCAGGCGCGCAATCCCCACAGCGGTATGGACATTGCGGCCGCCACGGGCACGCCCATCGTGGCACCGTTGCCAGGCACGGTGGTGGATGTGGGCGACTACTTCTTCAATGGAGGCACGGTGTGGCTGGACCATGGTGCCGGCCTGCTGAGCATGTACTGCCACCTGAGCCGCACCGACTGCAAGGTCGGCGATGTGCTGCGCACCGGGGACCGTTTTTGCCAGGTGGGCGCCACCGGCCGCGTGACGGGCCCGCACCTGCACTGGGGCGTGATGCTGAACCGCACCATGGTGGATCCGGCCTTGTTCCTGGCTGCCTGACAGCGCCCTGCTTTTCCACCGGCACCACGGACACGGAGGGTGCCGTGGCCCATCGCCGCCGGCCTGCGCGCACAAAGGTAGGTCTCCCTCCGAAAGCAGCCGAAGCCACTCAGCGAAGCCTATGCCTGCAACGGCAGTCACAGCCTTGCCGGCACAGGCAAGATGCGCCAACCTGAAAAGATTTTTTCAACTTATCCCGCCGCATTGCCTGCAGCAGGATGGCGCACCGCGACGGCGCGCGCACCAGGTGTCAAGGTTTTTTCGAACTGGCCGATTCGACAGCGGCTGGCGTCACATCTGCCACGTCCACCAGCAGATAGCGCCGCATCAACTCGAAAAAGCTTTCGTAGAAGCGCTCCGACTGGATGGTTTCGCTGCCGACCTTGATCATGGAGTCATGCCCGGCCGAGAACGGCAGCGACAGCGAGCCCAGTGCACTGACCCCCACGCTGGCCGAATTGCTGGCCTTGCGCAGGGCGTAGGTGTCTTGCAAGGCGGTGACAAAACCCACACTCAGCTTGCCATCGGCCGACTCGGCAGCGCACACCACACGGATGTGCATTTGCAGATGGCGTTCGGCCTCGGGCTGGAAGTTCTTGTTGCCTTCCACCAGGTCCTTGCGGCTGGTGTCGATGATGTAGCCCTGGCTCAGCAAGGCGCGCCGCGCCGCTTCACAGGTCTGCTCGGCCCGCGCATCAAACATGCGCGAGAAGGTGGCAGCCGACGTGAAGCTCTCCTGCGGCGGCAGCGTCTGCAGCGTGGAGCTGCCCCCGCACCCTGCCAGCATGGCGGCTGTCGCCATGGCCATTGCCCATCCCGCCCTGGCTGCGGGTCCTTGTATTTGCCCAGTTGCTCTCATCCGCACCCCATGCACTCCATATCGCGCTGCATGCGGTATGCATGCAAACCCGCGGTGAGTTGGCTGCACAGGACTTCCAGAAGGCTCCACGCTGCAACCCGGCCACGAGAGGCCATCACACGCTCCAGGCATGCCATTTTATCTCGCCCACGATGGCGCCCGGATAGGAGGGCCGATGGCACGCAAGGCTCCCTCGATGTGCGCCATCCGCCGCAATACATTTGTTTGCCATTTACGTGGAATACACGCACAAACCAGATACATGACTGGGCGAAGATCACGCTATCGTCTGACACAGCAAGGGCGGCTGCTGCGACGCTGCGGCACCAAACCGCCTACGAGACTGAACTTCCGTCCATTCACCCTGTCCCATCTCTGTGAAACATTTGACACCCTCTTCCCATGCGCTGCGCGCCCCATGGCAACCTGTCGCGGTCGCAAGCCTGTGCCTGGGTCTGCTGGCCGGTTGCGCCCAGCCCTCTGCTTCATCCTCCTCGGCTTCACCAGTGACACAAACCCGTCCTGCTCCATCGCAAGCGCCCTCCGCCGCCCGCATTCTGAGCGGCCACCACTGGCTGCTGCAGCGCGCCAGCACCGCCCAGGGCGCAGAGCAAGCGGGCTGGAAACCCAGCGGCCCGGGCGTGGAAGGCAAGGACGTGCAGCTGGACTTCACCAGCGAAGGCATGTTGAGCGTGCACAACCTGTGCAACCAGCTGGCCGGCCGCTACACGCTGGACGGCAACCGCATCCTGGTGGAACAGCTGGTGTCCACCATGCGCGCCTGCAACAACCGTCCGCTGATGGAACTAGAGCAACGCGTGGCACAGCGCCTGGCCCAGCTCGACAGCTGGCAGCTGCGTACGGCCGAAGGTCCTGCCGCCCCCACGCTGACCCTGACCTTCAAGGACGGAGGTCGCTGGGAACTGCAGGGCAAGCCCACGCCCGCCACGCTGTACGGCAGCGAAGGCGTGCGCGAATTCATGGAAGTGGCACCGCAACGTGAAGCCTGCACCGGTGTGGCCCCCATGCAGTGCCTCAAGGTGCGCTCGGTCCAGTACGACAGCCGCGGCCTGAAGACCGAAGTCGGCCCCTGGCAGCTGTTCTATACCGAGATCGAAGGCTACCGCCATGAACCCGGCGTGCGCAACGTGCTGCGCGTGCAACGCTACGAACGCAAGCATGTGCCGGCCGATGCCTCGCGCTATGTCTATGTGCTGGACATGGTGGTGGAGTCGGAAATCGTCAAGCCACGCTGACCGCCGATCCGCACGCGCCGCCATCGCAGCCCTCTCAAAAGCCATGCAGTGCCGCTGCATGGCTTTTTTCTTTGGGCACAGCTTTTTTGCCGAGGTTCGGCAAGGGTTTGCACCACGGTCATAGGCCCGGTGAGGGGACATCACTGCCGGAACGTTGGCAGCGGGGCTGCAGACAGCACGCAAACAAAACGCGGACAAAAAAACGGCTGCACGGTAGGCAGCCATAACCCCGATTTCAATTTCCCTCTCCTGTCTGCTCCCCACAGGCGGCGACTGCTGGGTGCACTCGCCTGGCCAGCGGGAATTCAGCTCCCGGCCCCGCCCACCAGCGGGGCAACCCGCCATCAGTTGAAACGGAACTTGCCGTCCACGAACATGGAAGCGCGGTGGCCTCGCTCGCTCTGGTCGTCGGCATAGGACCAGAATGCCTTGACCGTGCCGTTTTCAGTATCGATCAGCTGGCTCACGGTGAAACCGGTCTTTTCGATCCAGTTCAGGAAGTGCAGCGTGTCGGACAGTTGCAGATAGCTCAGGCGTTCATGCCCTTGCGTGATGTTGCCGTTTTTGTCACGCACCCTCCAGTGCAGATCCCCTCGCACGGTGTAACGGACTTCGGCAGTGCTTTCGGGGAAGTCGATGACGGCTTCACGACCCAGGAGTGCGCCGATGTATTGCATTGTCATGATGGTCTGCCTCTGTCGTTGAGTCGGTTGAGCGCGGTATGTCGAAAACGCCTTTGCTATGGAATTGATTGTTCAATAGCCCGCCCCATGGACATGTAGGAATAGTCAGCATGATCGGGAAGTCAGACTGCCAGCGCCAGATCGCTCTCACTTTCCTACATTCCCGCCAAACGGTTTCCGCTACCGACCCATGGCATTTCACCGCCACGGGCTGCGGATGCCTATGCTGGTGGGACTGCCGCCAGGCACCAAGCGCACCGGTCCAGAAAAATGACCGGGACAGAACGCGCCTGCCCACAGCGCTCGCTTGCCCCCGGCAGCGCCGGACTTATGCCCACTGCGTGTGGGCGCCCTTGTGGATAACTGGCCTGTAAACCGGCCCAGGCCACGCCCAGCATGGCTTTGGCGCCATTGCCCGTTTTTTCATCACATGCGGCACGCAATGCCATCGGCCCGCATCGGCCCGGCAGGCCGTCCCTTCGAACAGGCATGCAAGGACTGCCGTGTCTACACCACTTTCCTGCGGCGCTCCTGCCGCAGCTGCGCCGCCGCTTCCACCACCAGCACCGCCACCGCCGCAAAGATGGCGATATACAGCGGCTGCTGTCCGGGTGCCAGCTGCTCACCCAGCAACAGCGCCACCAGGGCCAGCAGCACCGGCTCCACATAGGACAGCAAGCCAAACAAGCCCATGGGCAGCCAGCGGCTGGCCAGCATATACAGCGCCAGCCCGGCAGCACTGACTACCCCCAGCAGCGGCAACATGGCCTGCAGATGCGATGCGGACTGCCACACCAACAGGCCCGATGGCGCACGGGCCATGAACCACAGCGCGGCCGGCACCAGCAGCGCCATGTCCAGCCAATGCCCGCCCAGGTTGTCTGTGCCCAGCTTGCGGCGCAGCGCAAAATAGACCGGGTAGCCCAGGCAGACGATCCCCGTTTCCAGCGCCAGCCCCCCCGCGCGCCACAGCTCCCACGCCACGCCCAGACTGGCCAGCACCGCAGCCAGCAGCTGCGGACGGGTCAGGCGTTCCTGAAACAGCAAGCGCCCTGCCAGCACCAGGGTCAGCGGCAGCAGAAAATAGCCCAGCGACACCGGCAGGGCCTTGCCGTGCAATGGCGCCCACATGAAAAGCCACAGTTGCACCCCCAGCAGCGCCGCGCTGGTCAGCAGGCCCAGCACCAGCGACGGCTGGGCGCGCACCCGGGCGGCCATCGCCTTCAACTGCCCTTGCTCCTGCAGCAGCCACAGCAGTGCCGTGGTGAACGGCAAGGTGACCACCACGCGCCAGCCAAAGATCTGCTCGCCATCCAGCGGAGCCAGCCAGGGCGCCATGGCATACAGCAGCCCGAACATCACCGAAGCCAGCACCGATGCCAGCACCGATG
This sequence comes from Comamonas sp. UBA7528, assembly GCF_002479375.1. Classification (NCBI taxonomy): domain Bacteria; kingdom Pseudomonadati; phylum Pseudomonadota; class Betaproteobacteria; order Burkholderiales; family Comamonadaceae; genus Comamonas; species Comamonas sp. UBA7528. The sequence continues at coordinate 460,849 of NZ_DLMU01000008.1, read as the reverse complement.
CCAGCACACCCTTGACCATGCCTATCCCCCCTACAAGCCGCGCATTGTCGGCCATGGCATGCACGTGGCATGACGCGCAGGTGGCGGCATGGTGCAGACAGATGCGCCAGAATGCAGCGCTTGTGCCTTCATCGACGGGTCTCCCCTTGTCTTCTACCGCCCCCACCCCGGTGCACGGCAGCGCGCTGCGCCAGCCGGGCTTTGTTCCCTTTCTCGCTGCCCGCATGCTGGGCTTCTTCGCCCAGCAGATGCAGGCCATCGTCGTGGCCTGGCAGGTCTATGACATCACCCGCGATCCGCTGTCGCTGGCCCTGGTGGGCCTGGCGCAGTTCCTGCCCATGCTGCTGCTGCTGGTGCCTGCCGGTGATTTGAGCGACCGTATGAGCCGCAAGCGCATCCTGGCCGTCAGCTGGAGCGTGGCGGCCGTGTGTGCCGGCCTGCTGCTGTGGCTGACCACGCTGGGCGAGCATGGGGCGGGCGGCATTTACGCCGTGCTGGTGCTGTTCGGCTGCAGCCGCGCCTTCACCAGCCCGGCCATGCAAAGCCTGCTGCCCCAGATCGTGCCGCGCGAGCACCTGGCCCAGGCCCTGGCCACCAACAGCATGCTGATGCGCACCTCGGCCATTGCGGCCCCCATGCTGGGCGGCCTGCTGTATGGCCTGGGCGGCGGCGAGCTGACCTATGCCGTGTGCGCCGTCGCCCTGGTGCTCGGCGTGTTGCTGCTGGCGGTGGTGCCCGTGCGCTACGCGGCGCCACGCCAGCCGCTGGAAGGCACGATGTGGCAGCGCGCCGCAGAAGGCATCCGCTTCATCCGCAGCCGTCCCATCGTGCTGGGCACCATCTCGCTGGACCTGTTTGCCGTGCTGCTCGGCGGCGTGGTGGCGCTGCTGCCGGTGTATGCCAAGGAAGTGCTGCACACCGGTCCCGAAGGGCTGGGCATGCTGCGCTCATCGATGGCCGTGGGCGAGGTGGCCATGGGCCTGTGGCTCAGCACCCGCCCCATCCAGCGCCATGTGGGCAAGGTGATGTTTGCGGCCGTGGCCGTGTTTGGCATGGCCAACCTGATCTTCTCGCTGTCGCACTGGTTCTGGCTGTCGCTGGCCTGCCTGGCGGTGGCTGGTGCTGCGGACATGGTCAGCGTTTACATCCGCTCGGCCCTGGTGCAATTCTCCACGCCCGACGCCATGCGCGGCCGGGTGAATGCGGTGAACATGCTGTTCATCAGCTCCAGCAACGAGCTGGGCGAGTTCCGCGCCGGTGCCATGGCATCGGCCATTGGTGCCGTGCCGGCGGCCATTGCCGGCAGCCTGTGCACGCTGGGGGTGGTGGGCACCTGGATGCGGGTGTTCGAGCCCTTGCGCACTGTGGACCGGCTGGAAGACGCTGCCCGCTCCAGCAGCCACCCTTCTCCGTAACCCAAGCCCGCCGGCATGGAACGCGGCGTGCGTGCATACAGTGCACGCCGCAGGTCTTGGGACCGTGGCCGCATCCCTTCCCAGCCCGCCTAAGACGGGGCTTTTTCCCGCGCCAGGATGGCCGCGGCCTGGGAGCCGTCTCTGGCGGCGCCAGCGGACACAGCAGCCCCGCCCGCCATGCGGCGGCAGCCCTGCGCCTACACTGCAGGGCTGCGCAGGCCTGGAGCCTGCCCGTTTGCGTTCTGCCCCATGCTTGCCCCCAATGCCCTGCCCCTGCTGTTCGCTTCCCAGCCGCTGAATGCTGCAGCCGCCCCCGAACCGCTGCACCTCCTCCACCAGGATGACGACATGGTGGTGGTCTACAAACCCGCGGGCTGGCTGGTGCACCGCACCGCGCTGGCGCGCCATGAGACACGCTTTGTGCTGCAGCACCTGCGCGACCAGATCGGCCGCCATGTCTGGCCTGTGCACCGGCTGGACCAGGGCACCTGCGGTGTGCTGGTGTTTGGCCTGCACAAAGAGGCCACGCAGAAGCTGACGGCGGCTTTTGCCGAACACCGCGCCCACAAGCACTATCTGGCGCTGGCACGGGGCTGGGTCCCGGGTCACATCGACGTGGACCATGCGCTGCACCCCGACGATGCCCCACCCGACGCTCCCGCCCAGCCAGCACAGACCCTGCTGCGCGGCCTGGCCCAACTGGAATGGCCCGAGTCCTATGACCCCCGCCACCCCAGCACCCGCTTTTCGCTGGTGGAGGCTTTCCCCCGCACCGGCCGCCGGCACCAGATCCGCCGCCATCTGAAGCACACCGCCCACCCCATCCTGGGCGACGCCACGCACGGCAAAGGCCCGCTGAACCGCTGGTGGGCCGAGCGCATCGGTCTGCAGCGCCTGTGGCTGCATGGCCATGCGCTGGAACTTCCCCACCCCGCAACCGGCGAGCACATGCGCTTTTGCGCCGACTGGCGCCAGCTGGGCCATGTGCCCGAGGTGCAGCAATGGCAGCGCCTGATGGCCTTGCAGGGCTGGCAGAGCGGACCGAACCCGCTGCCTCCCAGCTGCGGCATTGCGCTGTAGACAGGCATCCACCAAAAGCAACGCGATCCGGGGCGGTGCCATTGGTGGCTGCCGCGCTGCGCCGGCCTCAGTGCCAGGAGCAGACGGTACCGCGGCCTATTGCACGGCTGCGCGCTGCACAATGCGCCGGGCCGCCGGCTGGCTGCCCGCGTTCTGCCAGGTCCCGTAGTGCACACCCCAGCCGCTGCCCATGGTGCCGCTGCGCGTCACCAGAAAGGCATCGCCAACCTCTGCCGGGCTGTGGCGCAGCAACTCGGCGCCCTGCAGCACACGGGCAATGGCCTCGGTCATGGGGCGGGCCAGATACTCGTCCTCCATGCCGGCACGCACCAGCCGGTGGGTCTGGGCCACCAGCGCATCAAACTGTGCATGCTGGCCGGCCAAGGGCGCCAGCTCGGCGAACAGCGCATCCACACAGCCGGCATCGCGCTGCAGGGCACGGCGCACGTCCATGCACATCATGTTGGCCGTGCCTTCCCAGACGCTGTTCAGCGGCGCCTCACGGTACAGGCGGGCCATGGGGTTTTCTTCGATGAAACCGTTGCCACCGTGGCATTGCAACGCTTCATAGGCAATCGATGGCGCACGTGAGCAGTTGAAGAATTTGGCAGCCGGCGTGGCCACCCGGGCCAGCAGGCGCTCGTGTTCGCTGGTCTGCATCCCGTCGGTGGCGCGGGCCACGCGCAGGGCCATCAGCGTGGCCGCCTCCACCTCTACCGCCATATCAGCCAGCACCTGCACCATCATTGGCCGCTCGGCGATGCGGCTGCCGAAGGCATTGCGCGTGCCGGTGTGGCGCAGCGCCAGCGTCAGGCTCTGGCGCATCAGGCCGGCCGATCCCACGGCAAAGTCCAACCGCGTCAGGTGGGCGTGCGAGAGGATTTCGCGGATGCCATGTCCCTCTTCCCCCACGCGGATGGCCAGCGTGCCTTGGTATTCGACCTCGCTGGAGGCATTGGAGCGGTTGCCCGCCTTGTCCTTGAGGCGCTGCACGGCAAAACGGTTGTGGCTGCCGTCCGGCAGGGTGCGCGGCAGAAAGAAGCAGGTGACGCCCCCATCCACCTTGGCCAGGGTGAAGAACCCGTCCGACTGCGGCACCGAGCAAAACCATTTGTGCCCCGTCAGCTGGTACCAGTGCGCGGCGGCGCCATGGTAGTCGTGCGTGCCGGCAAATGTGGCCGTGGTCTGCGTCTCCCGCAGGTCCGATCCACCCTGCTTTTCGGTCATGGCATAGCCAATCACCACGCTGGGCTTGTCGGCCACTTCGCGGCGGCTGAATTCATAGCCGGTGCCGCGCGCCTTTTCGGCCCAGATGGCCAGAGCCGGTTCGGCCTCAAAGCCCGGCAGACAGGCATAAGCCATGCCCGTGGGGCAGGCGGTGCCCTGCTCCACCTGGTTCCACAGATAGGACAGCACAGCGCGCGCAAGGTGGCCGTTGGATTCGCTGGTGCGCCAGCTAAGGTTGGGCACCTCGTGTTGCCAAGCCAGCGCCATCAACTGGTGCCAGGCGGGGTGGAATTCCACCCAGTCCACCCGGTTGCCAAATCGGTCGTGGGTCTGCAGCTCGGGCAGGTGGCGGTTGGCCAGGCGGGCCAGCTCCTGCACGGCCTCATCCCCCGCGACCGCACCCAGCGCGGCGCAGCGTGCGGCGGCCCAGGGGGCATCGCGCGCAATGGCGGCGCTGAGCACGGCATCCCCGGTGAAGGCATTGAAGCCGCTGGCCGGCTGGGCCTGGTTGCGCACCTCGTGCGTGGGGGCAAAGCCGCTGGAGGGAGTCAGATGGGTTCGGGTCAGCATGGGCACTCCTGGGTTTGATGGGGGAGAGAACACAACATCCCGGCCGCCGCATCCAGACGGCCGACGGCTAGGCGCAAGGGATCGTAGGACTGCCCACGCTGGCGCAGGCCAGGTGGGCCATCTGCTCGGCCAGCGCCTCCACATCGCGCTGGCAGGCTTGGGGATCGGGGTGGGAATGCAGAGGCTGCTTCAAAGGCGAGAGCGGACCGATCAGTCCTTCCATGAAACCGCCCACAATGAAGGAGGCCGCAGTGTCCGCCAGCATGTCGACACGCATCTGGCCACGGGCCTGCCCCTCGGCGATCAGCCCGCTGATGACGGCGCTGATGGCGGCGCGGTACTGCAGCCGCACTTCGTCGATGGCCTTGTCGCAGGGCTCGGCAATCAGCGCATAGGCCAGGCGCGGGTTGCGCATGGCACGGCGCACAAACACCGCCACTGCGGCATGCAACCGGCTGTGGGCATCGCCGCCGGTGGCCGCAATGCCTTCGAGCACATCCACCTCGCGCTGCGAGACAGCAGACAGCACCTCGGCAAACAGTTCGGCCTTGGAGGCGAAATAGCGGTACACCGTTCCGGTGGCCAGACCCGCCGTGGCGGCCACGCTGGCCACCTGGGCCTCGGCCCAGCCGCCTTCACTGACCAGGGCGCGGGCGGCCGCCAGGATGCGGCTGCGGTTGTCGTGCAAGCGGGCTTCGACGGCAGGGGTTTGGCGGTAGACCATCAACAAATGAACATGGATTCACGGATGAAGTGAATCTATGTTCATTTGTTGGAAGAACGGTCTGTGGTTTACCCGGAGACGCCCCAGATGCAGCGCGGACAGAGTCTGCGCGCGCCACGGGCCTCTCCCAGACAAGGCCCCCTCCACAGATGGCGAACGGCAGTACCGCCCACTGGCAACCCGCACCCCGCACGGGGGATGCAGCAGCCCCATCAAAAAACGCCGCAAAAGCGGCGTTGGAGTGGCGCACCTTGGCAGGCAAGGTAGGGGGCGGTAGACAGTGCGCTCAATCCGCCTTGGGCGGACGGATCCACTTGCCATCCTCGTCAAACTCCATCAGCGGTGCCTTGACAAAGGGGTAGTCGGCTTCGGCATCGCTCTGGAAGGTACCGGACAGCAGCTCCACCAGACGCTCGTTGCCCATCTTGAAGCCACAGGCCTGTGCATGGCCACCGCCACCCATGGCTTCGGCCAGCGGAATGCAGTTGAACTCGGAGCGCGAACGCAGGCCCACTTTCACACCCTTGGTGCTGGCATGCCACATGAAGGCAAAGCTGCCGCTTTGGCGGGACAGCAAATCCCCCACCTGGCTGTGGAACATGCCGTTGCAGTTGACCATCAGGCCTTGCTGGCCGTTGAAAACCAGGGGCTGGGCACTGTCGGCAATGTCGGCGCAGAGCTTCTGGTATTTCTCGTCCATGGCGCCGCCGCGGGCCATGAAGACGACTTCTTCTTCGGGGGTGAAGGCTGCAATCTCGGCCCAGCGGGCAATGGAGCGTGGCTCCATTTCCAGAGCAGCCAGGAAGGCTGGGCTCTCCGGAAATTCCCACTTCCAGATATCGCGGTCTTCCACGTAGCGGATCAGGCCGGGCACCGGCTTGTCGGGGTGGAAGAACTCCCATGCCAAGCGCGCGCCGGACTTGTTCATGTCGAAATGCACCACACCGCAGCGGCATTGGTAGCCCGTCAGCTTCTCGGCCGCGCTCTTGTGGTGGTCCAGCACCACCAGCTTGGACACGCGCGCTTCGATCGCAGCCAGCAGCTCTGGCTCGAAGGCAAAGTCCAGCACGTAGACCGCGCGGCCATCCAGATCGCCCAGGTCATCGGCGGTCTGGATCTCGCCATGGTCCAGACCCCGGTACTCGGCGCTATCGCCGTAGTACAGCCAGGCGGCTAACGAGGCTCCAAAGCCGTCCGGGCAGCGGCGGCCATGGTAGAGGATCAGGGGGCGCGGGTCGTCGTGCGACGGCCCTACCAGCAGTTGCAGGGGGAGGATGGTTCGGCTCATTGCCGCCGATTGTCGCTGCTCTGCCCGCGCCCGTGCGTTGCGCCGTTACACCACCCCTGGCAGCACTGGGAAAGCCTGGCTCCAGCCTCATGCCCATGCCCGCACACGCTGGGCACCGATGCAGTACCCGCCGGACTGAACTCTCGCAGGCAGTCGTTCAAAGCATGCCGTCGGATGGTCATGGGCATGCCATTCACTTCCACAGTCCCGCTCGCCATGGCGGGCTGGCGGTACCCACGTCAGCCAGTGCCTGCCCACCATGGATCGCCACCGCACCACGACAAGCACGGGCCGACCGGAACACCGCGTGCGCGGCAGCCGAGCCAGCACCTCCCCCTGGGGGATGCACGCCGTGGCGTGACTGCGGCATGACTGCGCCATAGCGCCATAGCGCCAGCGGTCACCACGCCACAAAATATTCCAATTCAGAATCAAAAACCTCCCTCCACTGCACCTCAGCACCCAGCTCCGGATATGCAACTTGCGACTGAACTTATTCATTCCATCGCTCAAAAACTATCAATTCAGGAGCTACATATCCAATCAAATAGCTATTGACACTCATCTTTCATATGCATTCCCTGCGGCACTACCTGCAACCCCGGAATGCGGTTTCCCCTATGCCCATATATTCCTTTTGACGATAATGTGGACTACACCTCTTCCCCCCGTGCCGGGCGCCTGCCGCGCGCCGGTACCGATAGCAAGATGACAACCGCATCCGACATCACCCCCTACCTGGGCCAACTGGTCAGCTTCCGACGAGACCTGCACGCCAACCCGGAACTGAAATACGAAGAACACCGCACGGCCGACAAAGTGGCTGCCTACCTGGGCGCCCTGGGTCTGACCGTGCACCGCGGCCTGGGCCAGACCGGCGTGGTGACCAGCATCTACGGCAAGGGCCGCAGCAAAGAGAACCCCGGCCGCCAGGTGGGCATCCGTGCCGACATGGATGCCCTGCCCGTGGCCGAAACCACCGGTGCACCCTATGCCAGCTGCATCCCCGGCAAGATGCACGCTTGCGGCCACGACGGCCACACCACCATGCTGCTGGGCGCCGCCACGCTGCTGGCACAGAACCCCGACTTTGACGGTACCGTGCACCTGATCTTCCAGCCCGGCGAAGAAGGTGGCGCGGGCGCCAAGGCCATGATGGACGATGGCCTGTTCACGCTCTTCCCCTGCGATGCCGTGTTTGCATTGCACAACTGGCCGTCGCTCCCCCAGGGTCAGATGGCCGTGCGCGTGGGCCCCATCATGGCGTCCACCATGCGTTTCGAGATCCGCGTCAAGGGCAAGGGCGGCCACGCCGCCATGCCGCACAAGACGCTGGACCCGATCCCTGTCGCCTGCACCATCGTCGGCCAGCTGCAGACCCTGGTGTCGCGCGGCGTGGACCCCATCGACAGCGCAGTGCTGACCATCGGCAAGATCGACGGCGGCACGGTCGAGAACATCATCCCGGATGAATGCTGCATCTACGGCACGGTGCGTACGCTGAGCAAAGAGACGCAGGATTACATGACCGAGGGCCTCAAGCGCATCTCCCAGCATGTGGCCGAAGCCCATCTGTGTGAAGCTACCTACATCCACAAGCCCGGCTACCCCAACACCACCAACAGCGAGCGCGAAGCCCGCTTCATGGGCGAGGTGATGCAGGAGATGGTGGGCAACACCAACGCCTTCCCCGACATCGCTCCCGCCATGACGGCCGAGGATTTCGGCTTCATGCTGGAAGAAATCCCTGGTGCCTATGGTTGGATCGGCAACGGCAAGGGCGGCCAGCCCGGCGTGGGGCTGCACAATCCAGGCTATGACTTCAACGACGACAACATCGAACTCGGCGCCCGTTTCTGGGACCGACTCGCTCGCCGCTGGTTCACCCAGCCCCGCGACTGAACGGGCAGGCCCCTCGCGGCGCCAGCTGCTGGCAGCCGCCCTGGGCGGCATGGCCGTCGGCAGCGGGCTGCCGGCCTGGGCTGCGCAGTCCGGCTGGCCCCACCACCCGGTGCGCGTGATCGTGCCTTACCCGGCCGGCGGTGTGAACGACGTGATTGCCCGCCAGTTCGGCGAGCGCATGGCCACTACGCTGGGCCAGTCCTTCGTTGTTGAAAACCGTGGCGGCGCGGGCGGCACCATCGGCATTGCCGAAATGGCCCGCAGCGCCGGCGACGGCTACACCTTTGCCTTTGGCGCCATCAGCCCGCTGACGCTGAACCCGCACATCATGAAAGTGGGCTATGACCCGCTGCGCGACATCGCGCCCGTGGCCTCGGTCATGTACGCCCCGGTCTATGTGCTGGCCACCACGGCCTTCAAGGGCAATGACTTTGCGGCCGTGCTGGACGCCGCCAAACACCACCCGAAGGGCGTGAGCGTGGCCACATCCGGCTACGGCACGCTGGCCCATATCATGGTGGAGCAGCTGCGCCGCAAATCCGGCGCCAACCTGGTGCATGTGCCCTACAAGGGCGGCTCCCAGTTGATCACCGATGCCGCCGGCGCCCAGTTCGACCTGCTGCTGGCCAACCCCTACGCCCCCATCAACGCCCTGATTGCCGAGGGCAAGCTGCGCGTGCTGGCCGTGACGGGTCCGCGCCGCATGCCGGCGCTGGCACAGATCCCCACCTTGGGCGAGCTGGGTTTCACCGCCGCCAACCTGACTTCCACCTTTGGCTTCTATGCCCCGGCCAGCACCCCCGCAGACATTCAGCAGCGCTTCCATGCCGAAGTGAACCGCCTGCTGCAATCTGCCGAGATGCAGGAACGCCTGCGCAAGCTGGACAACATGGCCTACCCCATGAGCCAGCAGGCCTTTGCCGCCCTGGTGCGCCAGGACTATGTGGCCAATGCCAAGGTGATCAGCGAAGCCGGCATCCAGGCGCAGTAAGCCTGCGCGACCGCCACCATGACCGCGGCAGTGCGGCGCCAGCACCTGCACGACCACACCGCAACCATCACGCCTCCGTACCGGTGTCCGTGACCGGCGGCTGCAGCTGCTGCTGCACGTAGCGCGCCACCCAGGCCTGCCAGGGTATGGGTTGGTCATGCAGAAAACCCTGACACAGGATCTTCGGCTCCCAGGCATGCAGCAGCGCGGCCTGTGCCGGGGTCTCCACCCCTTCAGCCACCACCCGCAAACCAAAGCGGTGGGCCACCCACAAGATGGCCTCCACCAGCGCTTCGGTCTGCTGGCTCCGGTTCATGTCCCGTACAAAGCTCTGGTCGATCTTGAGTTCCTGGATCGGCAGGCGCTTCAGATAGGCCATGGACGAATAGCCGGTGCCAAAATCATCCAGCGCAAACTGGATGCCCATTTCGCGTAGCTGCAGCATCCGGTGCGCAGCCTCATCGAAATCCCCCAGCACCAGGCCTTCCGTCACCTCCAGCGTCAGCCGGGAAGGGTCGGCCTCCGTGAAAGCCAGCAGCGCCTGCAGCTTGGCCACGAAATCGGTCTGCAGAAACTGCCGCGCACTGACATTCACCGACAGCTGCAAACGCCTTTCCACCAGTTCCGGTCGCACCAACAGACGGCAGGCCTCCTCCAGCATCCAGTCGCCCAGCAACACGATCAGGTCGGACTCTTCCGCCACAGGGATGAAGGCCCCCGGGCTCAGCAGGCCCCGCTCCGGGTTTTCCCAGCGCACCAGCGCCTCGACCCCCATCGCCACCCCTTCCGCGTTGTACTGGCCTTGCAGGAACAGGCGCAGCTCGCCCTCGCCAACCGCACGGCGCAGGCCTTTTTCAATGCGGTAGCGGCGGCTGGCATTCTCGGCCATCACCTCCTGGAAGATCACCGCATGCCCGGGCCCACGGCTCTTGGCCTCATGCAGCGCGGTATTGGCACGGCGCAGGGCTTCAATCTCCGAATCGTTGGGCAGCTCCGGAAACACGCACATGCCGATGCAGCAGGTCACACGCACGCCATCGTGCAAGCCGTCCAGCCACAGCGGGTCGGCTGACAGTGCCTCCAGCAGCCGCTGCGCAAAAGCCTTGGTCAGTAGTTCCGCATTGCTGACATCGACCGCCAGGTTCTCCAGCACGATGGCGAACTCGTCGCCCGAGTTGCGCACCAGCACCCCGTTAGCGGGCACCAGCCCGCTGAGGCAGGCGGCAACGGCACGCAGCAGCTGGTCCCCCTGCACCGGGCCATGCACATCATTGAAGTTGGTGAAACGGTCCACATCCAGCACCAGCAGCCCGTGGCGCGGGCAGGGGCTGATGTCGCAGCGCCTGCCCTTGCTGTGCTCCTTGAGTTCCATCAGCAGCTTGAGAAAGGCAAAGCGATTGGGCAGGCCGGTGATGCGGTCGTAGTGCGACAGCTGGTGTATGGTGGCCTCGGCCTTGACCCGGTCGGTGATGTCCTGCTTGAGCTCCACGTAGTGCGTGGGCACACCGGATGCATCACGCAATGGCGCCACGCGCACATCCTCCACCACCACCCGCCCATCCTTGCGGCGGTTGCGCAAATCCCCTTGCCAGGTCTGCCCCTTCGCCAGTTGCTCCAGTGCCTGCAGACGCAGCGCTTCGTCCATGCCTGTGGTGGACACCTCTCCCGTGGGGCGCCCCAGCACTTCCTGCAGCGTATAGCCGGAGCGCTGCAGAAACGCCTGGTTGGCATACACCACATGCGTCTGCATATCAGTGATCACAATGCTGGCCGGGCATTGCTCCACCGCCAGGGACAGCTTGCGCAGCTCATGTTCGCTGGCACGCAGCTGTTCTTGCGCGGCTTCCGCCGTAGCGGCACGGCTCATGAAATGCTGGCGCGCCAGCAAGGTGGCGACCACCGTCAGCACCAGCATGCCACAGATGTAGATCACGGAGGTCCAGGTCGTGGCCAGCCCCGGCATCAGCCCCCACCACGCTGCCAGCTTGAACCCCATGATCGCGCCCAGCGACGCCGCCAGCAGCCACAGCGCAGGCTTTTTCCCCAGCACCCAGCCACAGAACAGCAAGATGATGGGAAGACCCAGCTGGTTGTGGCTGCGCGCCCCTCCGGTGGCCAGGGCCGCCAGCACGATCACCCCCCACAGCCCCCAGACCAGCACACAGGCGGCGCCACGCCAGTGCCCCTTGCGCTCCAGCGCCCAGGTGGCGATGCCAATGGAGCAGGCAATGGCATTGGCCAGCAGGCGCCACTGCCAGCCGGGCGTAGCTTCCAGCCAGTAGGCCGCCGCCAGCACGACCGATTGCACGGCCACATAGATGCCTCCCAATCGCACCAGACTGCGACTGAAAGTCTCATCCTGCGGAGAAAGCGAACGCTGCAGCGCTGGCATGAAGGCCCGTCATGAAGGTGATGGTGTGGCGCATGATAGCGTCAGCACTCACTCATGGTGACAAGCTTCGGGGTCATTGTCCATGCCGGCAATGCCCCCGGCACCGTGTCAGCGCCGTGCCGCCTTGCGCTGCTTTTTCTTGGCTTCGGCCAGTGCCTGGCGCTGCTGCTCGGCCGCTTCGCCCGCGGCCACCCATTGCGCAAACTCCGCCGGGGTTTCCAGCGTGATGCGACCCAGGATGTGGGTACGGAAGTCGGTGATCACCAGCTCGGCCGCCTTCTGCGTGTTCACGCGCCCGCCGCTCATCACGGCGCCACGTTTGCGGCCAATGGCCTCCAGCAGCTCATCGTCGTGGGCGGCCGCAATCTTCTGCGCCCCCCAGCCCAGCTTGTAGCGGTCTTCCAGGTTCTGGGCGTAGTGCTTTTGCAGATACAGCAGCAGCTCCAGCGCCACCAGCTCTTCGTCGTAGGCATTGCGCCCCACCGACCCGGCAGCCGCCAGATTGAAGCCGCTTTGCTCGACGATGATCCGCGGCCACAGCATGCCGGGCGTGTCCCACAGGTAGAAGTCATCGTCCAGCACAATGCGCTGCTCGTCCTTGGTCACACCGGCTTCGTCGGCGGCCTTGGCCTGGCGCTTGTTGCTCATGGAATTGATCAGCGTGGACTTGCCCACATTCGGCACGCCGCAAATCAGCACGCGCAGCGGCTTGGCCAGACCACCCCGGTTGGGCGCCAGCTCGCGGCAAGCCTGCGCCAGGCGCCGGGCGGGAGCAGCTTCTTCCGCATCCATGGGGATGGCCCGGGTCTCGGGCTGGGCGTTGTACCACTCCAGCCAGGCCTGGGTCTGCACCGGATCGGCCACATCCTGCTTGTTGAGCAGCTTGACGCGGGGTTTGTGGCCCGTCAGTTCCTGCAGCAGCGGATTGAAGCTGGAGCCTGGCAAACGCGCATCCAGCACTTCGATCACCACATCGATTTCTTTGATGCGCTCGGCAATCAGCTTGCGCGTCAGGTTCATGTGACCGGGAAACCACTGGATGGCCATGGAGTGTCTTTCTACGGGAATGTCAGGTGTCTTCGGGGGCGCAAGGATAATCGCAACCCTGTTCTCCCGTCATCTACTGCGCCATGGCCCTTTTCTCTCCCTCCCGCAAACCCACTGCCAATGACACCCTGGTCAAAGGGGTGATCCTGGCCCTGATCGGACTGGTGCTGTTGATCGCACCCCATTTCATGGGCGCCACGCCGCTGCGCGACATGTTTGCCCAGGCCCAGGTGGTGGGCTGGTTCGCCCTGGTGCTGGGCCTGGCCTTCATGGGCAAGGAAGGTCTGCACCGCCTGCGCCAGCGGCGCGGCTGACGGATTCGGCTTTCGGGCTACCGAAACGGTCGGTGCGCATCCAGCGCACCCCGCCACGGCGCCAGTCCCTGGCTCCCCAGGCACCGCACCCGACTGAGTGGGGCCCCCCGGCCACTGCGCGCTCAGGACGCCAGCAACACCGGCTGCTGTGCAGCAGCCACGGCAGCCCCAGGCAAGGCCCGCGGCTCCAGGCGGAACACCCCCACTTCGCGCACCAGTTGCCCCACTTCCTGCTGCATGGCATCGGTGGCCTGGCTGCAGGCCTGCACCATGGCCGCGTTCTGGCGCGTCATGCCATCGAGCTCCAGCACCGCACTGTGGATGTGGGCAATGCCGTCGCGCTGGGCGGTGGATGCCTGGGCCATCTCGGCAATCAGCTGCCCGACTTGGGCCACATCGCCCACAATGCCCTGCATGCGCCCGCCGGCCTGGCGCGCCAGCAGCACGCCGCCATCCACCTGGCGCAGCGAATCACCGATCAGCGCCTTGATCTGCTTGGCCGCTTCCGCGCTGCGCTGGGCCAGCGCGCGCACCTCGGTGGCCACCACGGCAAAACCCCGGCCCTGGCTGCCGGCGCGCGCCGCCTCCACCGCGGCATTGAGCGCCAGGATATTGGTCTGGAAAGCGATGCCATCGATCACGCCGGTGATGGCCGCAATCTCGCGGCTGCGCTCGGCAATGCCCTGCATGCTGTCCACCACATCGCGCACCGCCTCCCCCCCTTGCCGGGCCGAAGCGGCGGCGGCGGCGGCCAGGCGGTCAGCCTGCAAGGCGGTTTCAGCGGTCTGCATCAGGGTCAGCGTGACTTCCTCGATGCGCTCCACACTGCGGTGCAGGTGGTCGGCCGTCTGGGCCGTGCGCTCGGCCAGCTCACCATTGCCGGCGGCAATCTGGCCCGAAGCCTCGGTCACCGCCTCCACACCGTCGTGCACCTGTGCCACCACCGTCTGCAACTGGCGCGCCATGCGGCCCAGATCCTGCAGCAACACCCCCACTTCGTCGGTGCGCTGGCTGTCCACGCGCACGCGCAAATCCCCCTGCGCTATGGTGCGGGCCACGGCCACCGCTTCGTGCAACGGGCGGGTCAGCGAGCGCACCAGCGCCCCCGAGACCAGCACGCCCAGCACCAGCAGGCTGCCGTAGATGGCCACGGCCCACCACAGCGCTGCCTGGCGCTGGCGGGCACCGGCTTCCAGCACCTCGCCGCGGTGGGTTTCCTGCAGGGCGATCAGGCGCTCGAACACCGCGATCTGTGCCTTGGCGGCCGGCAGCAATGCCTGGTCCACCAGCTTCTGTACTTCCCAGGCCTGTCCCAGATCGCGCGCCTTGAACGCTGCGTCATAGTGCGTCAGCAACTGGGTCTGGCCGGCCTGGGCTTCGTCCATCAGCGCGCGGTCCTCGCCATCGCTGACCCGCTGGGCCATGGCTTCGCGCGCCTGTTCAGCCGCCTTCCACAAGGTGCGGGCCTTGTCGTTGGCACTGGCGATCAGCGCCTCTTCCGCGGACTGCACCCCGGCCAGCGCCACTTCCAGCGCCTGGTTGGTCAGGGCCTGCCAGCGCACGGCCCAGAGCATGCGCTGTTCGCTGTCGGCCGTGGCCTGGGCCACTTCCTGGTTCACACGCTGCAACTGCCACAGCAGGGCAACGGCAACCAGTGCACTGGACAGCAGCAATCCCAGGAACACCATGCCGATCTTGCGTGCGACCGACAGATTCTGGAGGTGCGCCCAAATGGAGCGGCGGGGCGGATGCAAACGCAATGTGGCAGTGGACATGGCTGGCGGGAGTCACCCTGTGCCACCCACCGGGGCGGCTTCTATCCGGCAATGTAGTGACAGCGTGTTACAAACGCATGTCATGCGCCCACGCTGCCGTCATCGCAGATTCATCCAGACGGCTTAGGCGCCCCGGATCGTCCCCTGGCTGCGCGTGCTGCCGCGCCGGACTCAGCCCAGCTGCTGGGGCGCCATGTAGTTCTGGCGCCAGTCCTCGAAACTGCCCACGCTGGCCGCCTCGATGGCCTGCTGGGCCTGCACCGATTCGGCCGCCCAGGCCGCAAACTGCTCCTCATCCGCCGCACTCCAGGGACGGTGCAGCAACTGGTCGCGCGCCCATTGGGAGCGGGCTAGGCCAAAGGCGTTGAAGTTGTTGCCGTAGTGCTGTGCCATATCGGCCAGCACGCGGGCGGACGGCGTGAGGCTGCTGTCCTGCACACGTGCCAGTGCCAGCTCCAGGGCTTCGGTGTAGCCCTGCGTGCCATGCACCTTGTCCAGCGCCTGGGCGATGGGCCGGCAGGCCTGCAGCACCTCGTCGGCCCAGGCCGTCATCTCCACCTCCCGGCCGGCACGCACCAGGCGTAGGCCGGGCTCACGGCCGCGCTCGGCGGTCAGGTGCTGGTTGTGCTTGAGGTCCGCAATTTCCAGGGGCGAATCCGGCGGACTGTCGCTGAGCAGGCAGTGCAGCAGGAACACGTCCAGCATCCGCATGGTGCTGGCGTGGATGCCCACATCCTCGTAGGGATCGATGTCCATCAAACGCACTTCCACATACTCCACGCCGCGCTCGCGCAGCGCATGCAGCGGACGCTCTCCGCTCTTCACGGTGCGCTTGGGGCGGATGGTGCCGTAGAACTCGTTCTCGATCTGCAGCAGGCTGGTGCCCAACTGGTTGTAGTCGCCCCCCGGGTTGCGCACGCCCACCAGCTGGTAGGCGGGGTACGGCCGGGTCAGCGCGTCGTACAGCGAGTTGGCATAGCCTTCCAGGCCGTTGTAGCTGACGCTGATGCTGGACTGGGCATCGCTCTGGTAGCCCAGGCGCCCCATGCGCAACGAAGTGGCATAAGGCAGGTAGAACGCCCTGCCCTCGCTGCCCATGGGCTGCAGCTGGTGCGAGCGGCCTTCGACAAAGCAGGGGGACAGCGCCGGCGATGCCCCGTAGAGGTACAGCAGCACAAACGCGTGGCGGCGGAAATTGCGGATCAGCGCAAAGTATTCGTCACTGGACACCCCTGGCAACGACCAGTTGTAGTGGATGCCCGAGATGGTCTGCATGCGGCGGCCATAGCGGTGGCCCAGGCCCATGCGGTAGACGCTTTTGGAGCGCCCGACATGCGAGCTGCCATAGCGTCCCAGCGGAATGGTTTCATCGATGGGCAGCCCACTGGGCATGCTGGAGGCCCACATCAGCTCGCCGTCGCATTGGGCGTCCAGCGTGCGGTGCACAAACTGGTGCACGCGCTGCAACTCCTGCACGCACTCCTCCACCCCCAGGCGGGCACCGGTGATCAGCTCCAGCTGCGATTCGCTGAAGTCCGTGGTGATGTGAGGGTGGGTCAGTGCCGAACCCAGCGCGGCAGGGTGCGGCGTCAGTGCCAGCCCCCCGTTGGACAGCGCACGCAAGCCTTCTTTCTCAATGCCACGGCGGATTCCCGCCAGGCGTTGGGCATCGGGAAGCGGGGAGAAGGCTGCGGTATGGTTCATGCTGGCTGGTGTCGGTGCACAGTACTGCGGGGCCCGAACTTAGCATGCCGGGCCATGGGTCGCCGATGATAGGCAAATGTAACCAGCGGCGTGGCCCCTCCGGTTTTAACCACACCCGGACTGTGCCGGGCCGAGCCGCTGGCACCGCCCGGCGCGGCTTGTGCTTAGGCCAGCGCCTGGGCCTGCAAGGCCTTGCCCACCTCCAGACGGCTTTGCGCCTGACCGCTTTGCGGCACCTGCTCCTGCGTGCGGTCCAGCACCTGGGGCAAGGCTTGGGCCAACTGCTCGGGCACGGTCTCGCCCTGCCCCAGGTGCACGCCCTGGGTCAAGGTGATGTGGGCCGCCTCGAACGATCCCGCACCGGCACACAGAATGGTGCGCGTGGGCGCCGATGCGTGCGCCAGCACCAACATGGCTGGCACCACCGATTCGGGGGTGAGCGCCTGCGATGCCTCTTCCCCCAGCAGACCTTCGGTCATGCGCGTGGCCGCCGTGGGCGCCAGCGCATTGACATGGATGCCGTATTTGGCACCTTCGATGGCCAGGGTCTGCATCAGCCCCACCTGGGCCAGCTTGGCCGCACCATAGTTGCTCTGGCCGAAATTGCCATACAGCCCGGAGGACGAGGTCGTCATCACGATGCGGCCATAGTTCTGTGCCTGCATCTGGGCCCACACGGCCTTGCAGCAGTTGGCCGCGCCCATCAGGTGGACTTCGATCACCAGGCGGAAATCGCTCATGTCCATCTTGGCAAAGCTCTTGTCGCGCAGGATGCCGGCGTTGTTGACCAGAATGTCCACCCGCCCCCAGGCATCCACCGCCTGTTGCACCATGGCCTGCACGGCGTCGAAATCGGTCACCGAAGCGCCATTGGCCAGCGCTTCGCCACCGGCGGCACGGATTTCATTGACCACGGCCTGGGCCGCGCCGACCGAGCCACCGCTGCCATCCAGCGCGCCGCCCAGGTCGTTGACCAGCACCTTGGCACCGCGTCGCGCCAGTGCCAGCGCATGCTGACGGCCCAGGCCGCCCCCGGCGCCGGTCACGATGGCCACGCGGCCCTGAAAGTCCAGTTCATCTGCTTGCATGGTGTTTGTCTCCTGTTGGATCTGCGTGCTTTTTGCCACCCGCTGCGGGTGTCTACGCCGCGCACTCTACGCGGCGGCGGGCAGCGCCGCAGTAGCCCAAGCGACTGTGCGCCCCCGCGCGCAGCCACCGCAGACTCCAGCGCCGATTTATCCCCATCTCTGCGGCAAAGGCCTGTGGATAAGCATGGGACACTGTTACAACAAAATCCCAAGTCATTGATTTTGAAAGATTTTATTTTTATGCCTATTTTTTAGGCAGCGCACTGTCTGACAAAGTTGTCACCAACCGCGTTGGAAAACTGTGTGGACAACTTTCGCAACCGCGGATTCCTGGACGCTAAGTGCTTGATTTTTCACACTTCCATTTGCTGCGCCCATTTTTTAGGCATACACGGGTTAACACCAGGTCAAATCCCGCCCACCTCCCACCGAATCCAGGCTCGGCCACAATGCAGGGTTTGCGCCATGGAGCGCTCCTTTTTTTGCTGTCATGTCTTCCGAATTCGCTCCACCCTTTTTCATCGCCCGCCTCAGTCCCAGCGACCAGCAGTGCGATGCCTGGGCCGACCAGTCCCTGCTCGACTCCATGGAGCAAGGTGGGCTGGATTGGCCCAGCTCCTGCCGCAACGGCACCTGCCGCACCTGCATCGGCCAGCTGGTGTCCGGCAGCGTGCATTACGCCGTGGAATGGCCCGGCCTGAGCGCCGAGGAAAAAGCCGAAGGCTGCGTGCTGCCCTGCGTGGCCATTCCGGATGGCGATGTGGTGCTGCAGGACCCCTCCCGCTAAACCTTCTGCGGCGCACAGCTGCTGCGCTGCACTAGAATGGCAGGATTCCGAGGCGGGCACCATCCGGCGCCCTCTCTCGTACGGTAGTGGCCGTGCGCATTGCGTTCTTTGGGGGTGTCCTTGGGCACCATGTGTCAGTGCCCTGGACGCCATACGCCTTCTGTTGCCACAGCACCAGGCCCCAAGGAAACAGCTCTCATGAATACCCCCCTGAACCCCGTCGCCATCTCGCCGGTGGAAGAGATCGTTGCCGACATGCGCGCAGGCCGCATGGTCATCCTGGTGGATGAGGAAGACCGCGAAAACGAAGGCGACCTGGTGCTGGCCTCCGACCACGTCACCCCCGAAGCCATCAACTTCATGGCCCGGTTCGGCCGGGGCCTGATCTGCCTGACGCTCACCCGCGAACGCTGCGAATACCTGAAGCTGCCGCCCATGGCCGCACGCAATGGCACGGTCTACAGCACCGCCTTCACCGTCTCCATTGAAGCCGCCGAAGGCGTGACCACCGGCATTTCCGCCGCCGACCGCGCCCGTACCGTGCAGACGGCTGTGGCCAAGAACGCCGTGCCCACCGACCTGGTGCAACCGGGCCACATCTTCCCGCTGCAGGCCGTGGACGGCGGCGTGCTGATCCGCGCCGGCCACACGGAAGCCGGTTGCGACCTGGCCGGCATGGCAGGCTGCGCCCCCTCGGCCGTGATCTGCGAGATCATGAAGGACGACGGCACCATGGCCCGCCTGCCCGATCTGCAGCTGTTTGCCGCGGAACACGGTCTGAAGATTGGCACCATTGCCGACCTGATCCAGTACCGCAGCCGCACCGAATCGCTGCTGGAAAAAGTGGGCAGCCGTGTCATCCAGACGCCCTACGGCGAATTCACCTGCCACGCCTTCCGCGACAAACCCAGCCACGCCGTGCACCTGGCCCTGGTCAAGGGCAGCTGGAGCGAAGCCGACGAAGTTCCCGTGCGTGTGCATGAGCCGCTGTCCGTGCTGGATGCACTGGAAGTCAACCGCTCCATGCACTCCTGGGGTCTGGACACCAGCCTGCAGTATCTGGACAGGCAAGGCCAGGGCGTGGCCGTGCTGCTGAACTGCGGCGAAAGCGCCGCCCAGCTGCTGGAGCAGTTCGACGGCAAGGCCCGCTCGGCCCAGGCGCCCGAACGCGGCCGCATGGACCTGCGCACCTACGGCGTGGGCGCGCAGATCCTGCGCGAATGCGGCGTGCACAAAATGAAGCTGCTGGGCCAGCCCCGCCGCATGCCCAGCATGGCCGGCTACGGCCTGGAAATCACCGGATACATCACCAAGGAATAAAGCGACATGCTGCACGCTGAAAAAGGCAATGCCTCCGCACTGAACGGCCAAGGTCTGCGCATTGGCATCGTCCAGGCCCGCTGGAACGAAAGCATCACCAACACCCTGGCCCAGGCCTGCACCCAGACCCTGCTGGAAGCCGGTGTGGCCGCCGACGCCATTGACCATGTGCTGGTACCCGGTGCGCTGGAAGTGCCCGTGGCGCTGCAGGCCCTGGCGGAACGCGGCGGCTATGACGCCCTGGTGGCCCTGGGCTGCATCATCCGCGGCGAAACCTACCACTTTGAGCTGGTGGCCAATGAATCCGGCGCCGGCGTGACCCGCCTGAGCCTGGACTACCGTCTTCCGATTGCCAACGCGATCATCACCACCGAGAACCTGGAGCAGGCCATCGCCCGCCAGACCGAAAAAGGCGCCGATGCCGCCCGCGTGGCCATCGAAATGGCCTGTCTGCTCCGCACCCTGAAATAAGCCATGAGCGACGACACCCAATCCACATCGGCCAAAAGCCGCCCCCCCCGCCAGCCCCGCAAGGGCGTGACCAGCACCGGCGTGCGCAAGGCGGCCTCCAAGTCCACCCGCAGCCGCTCGCGTGAATTCGCGCTGCAGGCGCTGTACCAGCACATCGTGGGGGGCAACGATGCCACGTCTATCGATATGTTCACGCGCGATCTGGCAGGCTTTCACAAGTGCGACACTGCCCACTACGACGCGCTGCTGCACGGCTGCATCGAAACCGCTGCCGATCTGGATGCGCTGATCGCTCCCAAGCTGGACCGCCGCATGGAAGATATCTCGCCCATCGAACATGCCTGCATGTGGATTGGCGTCTATGAATTCCTGCACTGCCCCGATGTGCCCTGGCGCGTGGTGCTCAACGAGAGCATCGAGCTGGCCAAGGAATTTGGCGGCACCGACGGCCACAAGTACGTGAACGGTGTTCTCCACGCCCTGGCCCCCACGCTGCGCCCCACCGAAGTGGCTGCCGACAAGGGGCAGAACGGCGCCGGCAAGCCGGAACAGGCCCCCAAGGCCGAAGCCGAGCCCGCAGCCGACCAGCCCGGCCAGGACAGCCAGGCCTGATCTCCTGCCAGGCAGCCTTCCCACCGGAACGCTGCCTTTTTTCTTTTTTGTTCTGCGGCACAGCCGCCCCTTGAAAAGCCCATGCAGTTTTCCACCCGCGCGCAACGCATTGAACCGTTTTACGTGATGGAGGTGGCCAAGGCCGCCCAGGCGCTGGCCCGAGAAGTGGCCCACACCGACCAGCCGGTGATCTTTCTGAACATTGGCGAGCCCGACTTCACAGCACCGGCACTGGTGCAAGAAGCGGCCGCCCGCGCCATCGGCAGCGGCGCCACGCAATACACCAACGCGCTGGGCCTGGAGCCGCTGCGCGAAGCCATCAGCGGCTGGTATGCCAGCCGCTTCGGTGTGGAGGTCCCAGCCCGCCGCATCGTGGTCACCGCCGGCGCCAGCGCCGCGCTGCAACTGGCCTGCCTGGCACTGATCGAAGCCGGCGATGAAATCCTGATGCCGGACCCCAGCTACCCCTGCAACCGCCACTTCGTCAGCGCGGCCGAAGGCTCGGCCAAACTGATTCCTTCGGGCGCAGCAGAACGTTTCCAGCTCAGCGCAGCCCAGGTGCAGGCCCATTGGGGTGACAAGACACGCGGCGTGCTGCTGGCATCGCCCTCCAATCCCACGGGCACATCCATTGACCCGGCCGAACTGCGCCGCATCCATGAGGTGGTGAAGTCCAAGGGCGGCATCACCATCGTCGACGAGATCTACCTGGGTCTGTCGTATGACGACGCCTTCGGCCAGACCGCCCTGGCCATAGACGACGACATCATCAGCATCAACAGCTTCAGCAAATACTTCAACATGACCGGCTGGCGCCTGGGCTGGATGGTGGTGCCCGAGGCCATGGTTCCGGTGGTGGAGCGCCTGGCACAGAACCTGTTCATCTGCGCCTCCACCATCTCGCAGCACGCCGCCTTGGCCTGCTTTGCGCCCGAAAGCATTGCCGAGTTCGAACGCCGCCGCGCCGAATTCAAGGCCCGCCGCGACTACTTCCTGCCCCAGCTCAACCGCCTGGGCCTGTCCGTGCCGGTCATGCCCGACGGCGCGTTCTACGCCTGGGCCGACTGCTCCCAGGTGGCACACAAGCTGGGCGTGGCGCCGGGTGCCAACTGCAGCTGGGACTTTGCCCATGCCTTGCTGCAGCAAGCCCATATTGCCGCCACCCCGGGCCGTGACTTCGGCACGGCCGACACCGCACGTCACATCCGCTTTTCCACGGCCAATTCCATGGCCCAGCTGCAGGAAGCCGTGGCCCGCATGGAACGCCTGCTGGCCTGAGCATCCCCATGACGGCTTTTCGCTTTCCCCTGCGCATCTACTGGGAAGACACCGATGCCCGCGGCACGGTCTACCCTTCCCGGATGCTGCATTTCTTCGAGCGCGGCCGCACCGAATGGCTGCGCGCGCTGGGTATCGAACAGCAAAAGCTGCGGGAACAAACCGGCGGCTTCTTTGTCGTAACCCATGCTGCGGTGGACTATGTCGCCCCGGCACGGCTGGACGATCAGCTCTGGGTCACCGCCCGGCTGCAATCGGCAGGCCGCGCCTCCATCACCATTGCCCAACAGGCTTTGTTACAACACACCATGTCATCCGATGGCCAGCCTCAGCTGTTAAGTGAAGGCACCATCCGTATTGGCTGGGTGGATGCGGCCAGCATGCGCCCTGCCCGTATTCCTGCCAGCATCCTGGAACAACTCTCATGAACAACCAAGACATGTCCATCCTCCACCTGGTGCTGCAAGCCAGCTGGGTGGTCCAACTCGTCATGCTGATTCTGGTGGCCGCCTCGGTCGCCAGCTGGGCCATGATCTTCCGCAAGATGCAGACGCTCAACAAGGTGCGCGCGCAGAACGACAGCTTCGAGCAGGACTTCTGGTCCGGCACCAGCCTGAACGATCTGTACATCAGCGCCATGAAAAACGCCAAGAGCGGCGGCCCGATGGAACGCGTCTTCGCCAGCGGCATGCGCGAATACCAGAAACTGCGCGAACGCCGCATCACCAGCGCCGACACGCTGATGGACGGTACCCGCCGCGCCATGCGCGCCAGCTTCCAGCGGGAGATGGACGAGGTCGAATCCGGCCTGCCCTTCCTCGGTACCGTGGGCTCCGTGGCCCCCTACGTCGGCCTGTTCGGCACGGTCTGGGGCGTGATGCACGCCTTCACCGGTTTTGCCAACATGGAGCAGATCACGCTGGCCACCGTGGCCCCCGGCATTGCCGAAGCCCTGGTCGCCACCGCCATGGGCCTGTTTGCCGCCATCCCCGCCGTGACCGCCTACAACCGCTACGCCCACAAGATTGACCGCGTTGCCAGCCAGCAGGAAACCTTCATCGAAGAGTTTTCCAACATCCTGCAACGCAATGTGAGCGGCGTGGGCCAGAGCACGGCGTCGGGCCACTGATCGGAGCCGCCCCATGCCCGCAGTCAGCTCCCGCGGCAAAGGCCGCCGCACCGTCAATGAAATCAATATGGTGCCGTTCATCGACGTGATGTTGGTGCTGCTGATCATCTTCATGGTCACGGCCCCCATGCTCACGCCGGGCGCCATCAACGTGCCCAGCGCCGGCAAGTCCACCAAGCCCCCGGTTCAGAACGTGGCCCACGTGCTGATCGACAAGGATGGCTCCGTACGCCTGAAAACCCCGAATGGCGAACAGACCGTCACGCTGCAGGAACTGGGCCTGGCGGCCTCCAGCTGGCAATCCGGCCAGCCCGAGGACAGCGCCATCATGATCCAGGCAGACAAAGCCCTGCCCTACGAAACCGTGGTCAACGCCATGGGCGAGCTCCAGAAAGCCGGCGTCAAGCGCGTGGCCCTGGGCGTCAAGTCCGCCGCCGGCAAGTGACCTTCGGGCCGGCAGCGGCTTTTGACCCGCCGGCCCGCAACTATTAGCACCGCACCCGATTCCATGTCATCCCGCTACGAAAACGACCCCTTTGCCCCACCCCGCCGCAGCAAGTACCTGCGCGCCTGGCTGATGGCACTGGCGGCGCACATCCTGCTGATCGTGGCGCTCGTCTGGAACGTGCGCCCGCCCAAAGCGGTGGGCGAAGCCGCTGTGGAAGCCGAGCTGTGGTCGGAAATGCCCACGGCAGCAGCCCCGCGCGCGCCCACGCCCCCCCCGGAACCCGAACCGGAGCCGGAACCCGTCAAGCCCCCGCCCCCACCGGAGCCCGAGCCCGTGGTGGTGCCGCCCAAGCCCACGCCGCAACAGCTGCAAGCCGAACAGCAGGCCCATGAGGCCGAGCTGGCGCTGGAGAAAAAGCGCCAGCAGGAGCTGAAGGACAAGCGCGAGCTGGAAGAACGCCAGGCCAAGGACAAGGCCGAGAAGGCGGAAAAAGCCCGCCTGCAAAAGGAAAAAGAGAAGAAGGAACAGGCCGAGGAAGAGCGCAAGGAACGCCTGGAAAAGGAAAAAGCGGACAAGGCCGAAAAGGACAAGCAGAAGAAAGAGCAGGAAAAGAAGGACCGCCTGGAAAAAGAGAAGGCAGACAAGGCCGAGAAGGACAAGCTGCAAAAGGAAAAAGAGAAAAAGGACAAGGCCGAAAAAGAGAAGGCCGACAAGGAAAAGGCCGAGAAGAAGGCCGCCGACGACAAGCGCAAGAAGGAACAGGCGGCCAAGGACGCCAAGGATGCCGCCGCCGCAGAAAAGATGCGCCAGGAAAACATCGCTCGCATGGCCGGTCTGGCCGGCTCGGGCGGCAGTGGTTCGGCCGAACGCAGCAGCGGCCCCAACGCTGGCAAGGGCGGTGGCAACGGTTCCGGCGCAGGCACCGGTGCCGGTGGCGGCCATGGCCCGTCGGCCGGCTATGGCGCCAAGGTCGCGGCCAAGGTCAAGCCCAACATCGTCTACCCGGATGCGATCAGCGGCAACCCGCGTGCCGAAGTCGAGGTGCGCACCGCGCCCGGCGGCGACATCATCAGCGCCCGACTGATCAAGTCCAGCGGCAACAAGGCCTGGGACGACGCCGTGGTGCGCGCCGTGCAAAAGACCGATTCGCTGCCCAAGGACGTGGACGGCAAGGTGCCGCCCACCCTGGTGATCGGATTCCGTCCGCAAGACTGAGCACGCACACGGCCACGCCGCAGCAGCGCACGCCAGAAGGGCTTGAAGGTGTTTCCACCTTCAAGCCCTTTGCTTTTGCCCACCCGCAGGAAAACCATGCTGTGCGACGGCACAGCGGTTGTGCTGCTGGCGGCTAATTGAACAGCATGTAAGCCCCCAACGCCAGCAAGCTGCCCATCAGCACCCGCTTGAAAGCGGTGGCCGAAAGACGCGATCGCAACCGCTCCCCCGCAGCCATGCCCAGCAACGCGGGCAACAGCATCGCGGCCGAAGCCCACAGCGCCACCCCATCCAGCGGGCCGCTGCCACCGGCCAGGCCACTCAGCCCGACTCCCAGGGCCAGGGTAGAAACCGTAAAACTCAGCCCCATGGCCTGCATCAGGGCCTGGCGCGGCAGCTGCAGTGCCTGCAGATAGGCCACCGCCGGCACCACAAACACACCGGTCAGCGCCGTGATGCCTCCGGTTACCAAACCGACCACGGCCCCCAGCCATCCTTGGTGGCCCGGCGACAGCGTGACCGCCCGCCCCCACAGGCCCCACAGCGCATACAGCGCGAGGGCAGCGCCCAGCAACTGGCGGGCACCGGCCGCCTGGCCCAGCGGCCCCCACCACCACACTCCGCCCAGCGTGCCCACCACCACACCCAGCTGCATGGGCCACAGCCGATGCAGCACCGGCCCCAGCGATGCCGCAGGCCGCATCTGCAGCACATTGGTCACCAGCGAAGGCAGCAGCAGCCAGGCGGCGGCCTGCCCTGTCGGCATGAACAAGGCCAGCAGCGCCATG
This sequence comes from Comamonas sp. UBA7528, assembly GCF_002479375.1. Lineage (NCBI taxonomy): Bacteria > Pseudomonadati > Pseudomonadota > Betaproteobacteria > Burkholderiales > Comamonadaceae > Comamonas > Comamonas sp. UBA7528. The sequence continues at coordinate 435,284 of NZ_DLMU01000008.1, read as the reverse complement.
GACACCGTGGGCAGGCCCAGGCCCACCACGCCCTTGACCAGGCCGGCCAGCGCAAACACCAGCACAGCCCCCAGCAACAGCCCTGGCTGGGCCAGCAGATCGGCGGTCATGCGCCCACCTCCTGTACCACCATGGCTGCCATGGCGGCTCCAGCAGCCTTCGTTTCAAACTGAACCTTTTGCATCACAACATGTCCTAACCAAACACTTTTCCTGCGCCATTCTTCTGCGCCTACACTGACACCACAATGCGGAAGTGCTACAGCCAGACTCAGGCCCACCCTGAGCCTTGCACCGACCCTCTTCGTCCATGCCCACCTTGCCATCCATGCGCTTTGACCTCACCGATCTGCAACTGTTTGTCCACATCCTGGACAGCGGCACGCTCACGGCGGCAGCGGGCCTGTCGCACATGACGCTGGCCTCGGCCAGCGAGCGCGTGCGCGGCATGGAAGCCCAGCTGGGCGCGCCGCTGCTCGAGCGCGGCGCACGCGGGGTGCGCCCCACGGCTGCCGGCCATACCCTGGGACAGCACGCGCGCCAGGTGCTGCAGCAAATGGAGCATCTGCGCGGTGATCTGGCGGACTTCGGCAACGGTCTGGCCGGCCAGGCGCGGGTGCGCGGCAACACCTCGGCCGTGGCCGAGCACCTGCCGCAGGCCGTGGCCGGCTTTCTGCAAGCCCAGCCGCGCGTGGCGCTGGAGCTGCAGGAATGCCGCAGCGAAGCCGTGCTGGACGGCCTGCGCCAGGGCCTGTGCGACATCGGCATTGCCAGCGATGCGGTGGACACCAGCGGCATACAGGCCGAGCCCTGGCGCCCCGATCCGCTGGTGGCGGTGCTGCCGGTGGAACACCCGCTGGCGCGCCGCATGTCGCTGCGGCTTACCGAGCTGCTGACCCAGGACTGGATTGGCCTGCCCCGTGGCTCTGCCCTGCAGGCCCTGGTGCAGCACCAGGCCACGCAGCTGGGCCAGCCGCTGCGCTGGCGCGTGCAGCTGCAGCAGTTCGACAGCATCTGCCAACTGGTCGGCCAGGGCGCCGGCGTGGCCGTGCTGCCGGCTTCCGCCGCACGCCGCCATGCGGGCCGCAGCGGCGCGCGGGCGATTGCGCTGCAGGACCCCTGGGCCCAACGCCAACTGCTGCTGTGCACCCGACCCGGCGTGCCGTTGCCGACACATGCCCAGCTGCTGCTGGAACACCTGCAGCAGCACAGCATCCGCTGACCCCACGACCCTCCTGCACCGGCCTTCACAGACAGGGCAGTACACACCCGCAGCAGGCAAGTCCTTGCTTGCCCGCCCTGGCTCCTGCCTGCACCGGATTGGTGTGCCGAAGACCGCGGAAGCTGGCGTTGGAAGCAGGTGTAACAGCCCCTGAAGCCCCTGCGGGCACCCTGCCCGCCCTGACACACGGGAGGGCGGATTGCAGGACAATACGCCCCATCATGACCCTCAAAGCCCCCGAACTCCTGTTGCCCGCCGGCTCGCTCGACAAAATGCGCGCCGCCTATGACTTTGGCGCCGATGCCGTGTACGCCGGCCAGCCGCGCTACAGTCTGCGCGCCCGCAACAACGAGTTCCGCATGGAACAGATCGCCCAGGGCATCCAGGAAGCGCACGCACGCGGTAAGAAATTCTTCCTGACCAGCAACGTGATTGCGCACAACGACAAGATCCGCACCTATCTGCGCGACATCGAGCCCATCATCGCCATGAAGCCCGACGCGCTGATCATGGCCGACCCGGGCCTGATCATGATGGTCAAGGAGAAGTGGCCCGAGGCGGTGATCCACCTGTCCGTGCAGGCCAACACCACCAACTACGCCACCGTCAAGTTCTGGCAGAAGATGGGCGTGGAGCGCATCATCCTCTCGCGCGAGCTGTCCCTGGACGAGATCGAAAAGATCCGCCAGGAGTGCCCGGACATGGAGATCGAAGTCTTTGTGCACGGCGCGCTGTGCATTGCCTACTCGGGCCGTTGCCTGCTGAGCGGCTACTTCAACCGTCGCGACCCCAATCAGGGCACCTGCACCAACGCCTGCCGCTGGGACTACAAGACGCACGATGCCCAGGTCGACCCCAACACCGGTGAAGCCCTGGCCCAGGCCATGGACAAGGGCTTCAACTTCGAAGACGCCAAGAACGACGCCGACAACCAGTTCACCAGCACCTGCGGGGACGGCAACCGCCACCCCAAGGCCGACGCCATCTACCTGCTGGAAGAAAAAGGCCGTCCCGGCGAAATGATGCCCATCATGGAAGATGAGCATGGCACCTACATCATGAACTCCAAGGACCTGCGCGCCGTGGAGCATGTGGAGCGACTGACCAAGATCGGTGTCGATTCGCTGAAGATCGAAGGCCGCACCAAGAGCCTGTACTACGTGGCCCGTACCGCACAGACCTACCGCCGCGCCATCGACGACGCCGTGGCCGGCCGCCCCTTCAACCCGCACCTGATCACCGAGCTGGAAAGCCTGGCCAACCGCGGCTACACCGGCGGCCTGCTGGAACGCCGCCCCGCCAACGACTACCAGAATTACGAAACCGGCACCTCGGTGCTGCAGCGCAGCCACTTTGTGGGCCAGGTGCGCGATTACGTGAATGGCATGGTCGAGATTGAAACCATGAACCGTTTTGCCGTGGGCGATACCATTGAGGTCGTGCACCCCACAGGCAACCGCCGCGTCCAGCTGACCCAGATGTTCAATCTGGAAGGCGAGCCGGTGCAGGTGGCCCAGGGCAACCCCATCCGTGTGCGCGTGCCGATGGAAGGCCCGTGGGAAGGTGCACTGATCGCCCGCTTGCTGCACCCCGAGCAAGCATAAGACCACGGCTTCTTGTGCCCAGGCACGGAGAACTTCAGCACGACTGAGCGCTGAAGCCCGCGCTCCCTGCGCGCAAGCAGCCCCTGATTCTGCAAGGCCCCTCGGGGCCTTTGCCTCTTTTTGCCCCTGATTGCCTGAAGACAAGGAACGACAAGTGAATCCAGAAGAAATCCAGGTTCTGCCCGAACTCAAGGCCTATATCGACCCCCTGACCCCCGACGAACACGAATCGCTGGAGCGCAGCATCCTCGACGAAGGCTGCCGCGACGCGCTGGTGCTGTGGGGCAATATCCTGGTGGACGGCCACAACCGCTTTGGCATCTGCCAGAAGCACGGCCTGCCGTTCAAGACCATCCAGAACGAGCGCTTCCAGAACATGGAAGACATCCACCTGTGGATGATCGACCAGCACCTGGGCCGCCGCAGCGTTTCGGACTTCCAGCGCGGCGTGCTGGCCCTGCGCAAACGCGAAATCATCGCCGAACGCCGCGCTGCGGCCGCTGCGGCCGTGAATGCCGCCAAGGCCCAGGCCGGAGAATCCACCGCAGAAGCACCCTGGGAAGGTGATACCGACCCGGTGGTCGCACAGACGCTGGCCAAGATGCCCAAGGTACCCGACCAGGCCCTGGACACCCGTGAAGCCCTGGCCCGCGCTGCCCGCCTGTCGGCCGGCCAGGTCAAGATGATCGAAACCATCCAGGAAAAAGCCGCCCCCGAAGTGGTGGCCGCCGTGCGCGCCGGGGAGTTGACGCTGAACGCGGCGGCCGTGGTCGCCACCCTGCCGATGGAAGAGCAACAGGCTGTGGCCGCCGAAGGCGCCGACGGCCTGAAGCAGGCCGCCAAGCGCGTGCGCGACGCCAAGAAAAAGCCCAAGGCCGAAAAGCCGGAAGCCGAAGAAGGTGCCGAAGCCGCTCCGCAGGCATCGGCCGAAGAACTGCAGGCCCGCGTGGCCGAGCTGGAAGCCGAGAACGAGCGCCTGAAGCTCCAGGTCAAGACCCTTCAGGAACTGCTGGCCGAACAGGCCTGAGCATTGTGGAACGCTGCATACAGCATTCTGGCGTTCCAGCATGCTGTTGCGGTCTACGGCCTGCAACAGGCAGGAAGGCAGCAAGCCCTGGACCCTCAGGTCCGCAGGTCTTCGGCAGGCGCGCCACGGCACACCGTGGCCCTGCCCTGCGCTAGAACCCCGCTTCGCGCCAGAACACGCTGGCAGCCGTGCGCACAAACTGCGCCCCAGGGGCCTCCCAGGCCCCCCGGATGCTGACCCGGCCACGCCAGCGGTGCTGGGCCGCCCAGGCGGGCATGGCGTCCGTGTTCACCACATCCAGCACCACCCGGTAGATCGGCTGCTCGGGGTACAGCACCCCTTGCTGGCTGCGCACCGCCACATTGCCGCCCGCCTGTGCGGCCAGCGCCCCTTCGTTCAGGCTGCGGCTGGCGTCCTGGTCAATGCTGCGCACGCGCACCGGCAGCGCGGTGCCTCCGGCGCCTTCGGTGATGAACAGGCCGCTGTCGCCCGGCCGGATCCTGTGCAGCTCCTGCTCCGCCACATAACTCACCACCTCCAGCTTCTGCAGGTCCACCACACGGCCCAGCAGCTCCCTGCGGGCCACCCATTCGCCGGCCTGCAGGTCCGGATCCACATCGCGCAGCACGCCGCTGCCGCCCGGCTGCAGCTGGTAGCGCGCGGCATCGGTGTCCAAGGCCGCCCGCTGTGCCACCGCCTCGGCCTGGCGGTCCTGCCACACCTGCCAATCGCGGCGCAGCTCCCCGTCCATGCCGGCGGCCGCAGACTGCTGCACCACCTGTTGCAAACGCGCCTGGTTCTGCTGTGCTGCGGCCTGCAAGGCGGGTGAACTCAGCGCGAACACGGTTGTATCGGCCGCCACCGCACTGCCTTCTGCCAAGGGTGCCTGCGCCAGTTGCGCCGCTTCGGGCGCATGCAGCTGCCATTGGGCACTGGACTGCAGCATGCCGCTGCTGAGCACCGGCACCGGCCAGGGCACCACCAACAGCACCAGCAGGCCCACGGCCAGCGCCGCACTCCAGCGCGCACGGCGGCTGTGCGCAATCTGCACCTTGCGCTCACGCCAGGCTTTCACTTCCGACCACACCGGTTTGGCAACGAACCACACAATTTCCACCGCAAACAACAAAATCCCGACCGCCTTGATGAAGAAGTGATACACCAGGGCCGCAATTCCCAGAAACAGGACCAGACGGTATATCCAGGTGGCCCAGGCAAAGGCAATCAGCATGCGCTGGCGCGTGGGGCCAAAGTGCTCGGGCGGCGCCTCGCCCAGCGCAAACAACCGCTCGCGCAGATGCCAGCGTGCCAGGGCAAAGGCACGGCTGTGCAAATTGGGCATCTGCAGATAGTCCGACAGCAGGAAATAGCCGTCAAAGCGCATGAAGGGGCTGGCATTGATCAGTACCGTGCTCACCCAGGTGGTGGTGGCCAGCAGAAACGCCATCGCCTTGGGCCAACCATCGGGCAGCCACAGCCAGGCCAGCAAGGCCCACACGGCAATCACCAGCTCGGTGGTGATGCCCGCGGCCGCCACCTTCAGCCGCTGGTCGCGGCGCGTCAGCTTCCAGACCTCGTTGGTGTCGGTATAGGCCACAGGCCACAGCACCAGAAACGCCACGCCCATGGTGGGCACCCGGCAGCCATAGCGCCTGGCGGTGATGCCATGGCCCAGCTCATGCAGGCACTTCACCCCCAGCAGGGTGACGCCGTAGGCAAGCAACCCCTGCAGACTCCACATGTCCACCAGGGTGGCGCAGAACACCTCCCAGGAGCGCGCCACACCCCACAACCCCCACAGGAAGGCGGCCAGCGTCAACCACCAGAAGCCGGGCCGGAACAGAAAATCCAGCCGGGGCGCCCAGCGCGCCAGCCAACGGTCCGGGCGCAGCAGCGGTACCCGGAAGAACAGGTAGTTGTGCAGCAGCCATTGCGACCAGCCGCCACGGCGACTTTGCCATTTTTCGGCCAGCGCAGGCGCGCCATGGGGCGCCGGCTGCAGCAGCTCGTTGCCCAGCAGAAACTGCTGCAACACCTGCACGTCCGCCGCAGTCACCTGCAACGTGGTGTGCGCTGCAATATCGCGCGCCATGGCCTGGGGATCGGCCATGTCCCAGCGGCGCAGCACTTCAAAACTGGCCCAGTCCAGCTGAAAGAACAGATTGCGCACCGGGTCATGCAGGGTCCAGCTGGGCTGGCCGTCGGGCAAGACCGGTCCGGGCAGCAGATCCAGCTCCTCACGCAAAGGCAGCCAGGGGGCTGGTGCACCAATCACAGGGCCACCCACTGGCGGATGCTGGCCCAGGGCTTGCGCACCATCCAATAGGCCAGGCTGACCCGTTCTCCTTGCAGCTTGGCCGTGCCTTTGAGGCCGATGCGTTGCGTACCCGCTTTCACCAGCTGCGCACGCACACGGTAGGCATACTGGCCGTCCGGGCGGGCCACGGCGTCATAGGCCACATAACGCACCTGCGCCTGCACGGCCGCCAGCGGGTCGGCCGCCAGGTACAGCTGCACCGGGGCACCGGGCTGCAGCGCAATGGCATCTCCAATCGGCAGCCAGGCTTCCACCTCCACCGCATCGGGCTGGGCAATGCGCATCACGCGCTCGCCGGTCTGCACCGGCTTGCCCATCCATTCCGACGGGGCATCGAACAGCACCATGCCATCGTGCGGCGCCAGCACCTGGGCGCGCTGACGCTGCTCGGTCAGAAACGCCTGTTCGGCGCGGCGCTCGCCAATCTTGCCGGCCAAGGCTGCCAGCTGGGATTTGGAGCGCACATCGCCCAGCGCCAGCTGGGCAAACTGGCGGTACTCCGCCTCGGCCGTCTGCAGGGCCTGCTCCGACACTTCCAGCCGGCTGGCAAGCTGCGCCTCGTCCAGGCTGAACAGCAGCTGGCCCTGCTTCACCATCTCGTTGGGCTGCACATGGATCTGCTCCACCACCCCATCCATGGGTGCGCGCAGCACGGCCGGCTGCGCCGCCACCAGCTCGCCCGGCGCCAGCACGGTCAGGTGCACAGGCCACACTGCCAATGCGGCCACTGCCGCCACGGCCCACACCGCAGGCCGTCGCCACCAGGCCGCTTGCGCCTGCTGCTGGCGCAGGCGCGCCCACCACTGCCGTGGCGATACCATGCGCCGGCGCTGCAAGGCCTGCCAGGCATGGCCCCACATGCTGCCCCATTCGCCCAGCACCGGCAGGCGGTCTGCGGGAAACGGCTCCGCTCCCGCCAGCAGCAAGCCGGCAGATACCCCTTCGCCCTGCGCGGCGCCCGGGGTGGCGAGCGACACGGGCAGCCACACCGCATGGGCGGGCCACCACTGCGACCACTGCGCCGCCAGATCGGGGGGCACATCGGACGCGGTGAAAGCACCAAGCTTGGGGTGGTGCTGCGCCAGGTGGCGGCACAGCTGCGCCGCCCACTGGGCATAGGGCGCATTGGCATCTGGCTGCACCACCCCGGACAAGGTGTGCACACCGTCCTCCTGGGTCCACCAGACGGCCTGGCGGTAAGGCAGCAGCAGGCGGGTGTCATTGACCAGCAGAAACGCCAGCTCCTGCACCGTCTTTGCCTGCCGGGCACGGTGGCCCAGCTCCAGCAGCAGCACCGCAGGGTGCACGCTGCCCGTCGTCATCGGGGCATTCACTGCGACATCCTCGCTCTGTCCTCGTTGCTTGCTTTTTGCCGGATCGGCCTGGGCGTTTGCAGTTCTTTTTTCACCATCACATTGTCCACGTAGCACGGTGATGCCGATTCCGGCGCAATCAACACCTGAATGCGAGACCTGCCGCGCGCTCACCCACCGGCAACGGTCCCACCGGGTACATATTGCCGGTCGTGATCGAGGGGATGCAGCACGCCATCCCCACACCCACCAGGCCTCATCACAGATGCAGGCGCTGGGCCGCCATCTGGCCGGCACGCAACTGGGCATGCCGTTGCAATTGCTCCGCCATGCCCGTGCGGGCCGCAGGACCGGCATCACCCGCCTTGATCTTGATGGTGGTGCTCACCGCGTGGCCCTGGCTGTCGCGCGCCGTCAGGCGCAGCGTCAGCTCCCCCTGGAATCCCGGCGGCATGGTCCCGCTGACCTGGCCCGTGCGCGCATCAAACTTCAGCCAGGCAGGCAGCGGCCGGCCATCGGCCTGCGTCATCGCAAACTGCACGCTGGCCAGCGGATCGCTGTGGCCGAACATGGTGGGCGGCACCTTCCAGTCCACCTGGCGGCCGGTATCGGCCACCACCGCATCCACCGGGTGCAGCAGCACCAGGCGATCGGCGCCAGCCCCCGAACCCGCGTCTGTGCCCAGCGGTGCGGATGCGCCGGGCACCTCACCACTGCGGGAGGGGGCAAAGCCCAGGAAGCCCAGCGAAAGCTCGCTGCGGTCCGTCGCCACATCGGCGTTGAAGAACGGTGAAGTGGCCAATGCGCCCGATGAAGCGCCATCGTTCCCCAAAAATGCGCCGCTGGTGCGGGGTGCCACAGGCTCTGTAGCCACAGAACCGAAGGGCACCGCCCCTGCCGAAGGCAAGGCAATTTCCCAGACTCCGGCATTGCCAAAAATGCCTGCCACCGGCCATTCCACGGTGGGTGGCACCACCAGCGGGGCCACGTCCACGGTCAGCGCTGCCACTTCGGAGCGATTGCCCACCGCATTGGTCTGCCGCACCTGCAGCAGGTACTGGCCGGGGCTGGCGATGGCCACCACATTGCCTTGACCGGTTTGCCAGGTCTGGCCCGCGTCCAGGGAATACTCCCACTGTGCGCCGGCTTCCAGCGCATCCACGCGCACCGTGGCGTTGCCCGCTGCGTTGCTCTCGACCTCCAGCACAGGCTGCGCAGGCAACACGGTGTCGATGGCATAGCTGTCGGACAGGCTGTCGCTGGCGGCCGCATTGCCCGCCAGATCGGTGTAGCCGGTGTGATTCAGCACCACCTGCAGATGGGACTGCACCTTACCCGCCGCAGGCGTCAGGGTGGCGGTCCAGGTGATGCCCCCATCGGTACTGACCAGATCGCTCAGCGTCCCATCGGTCACCGTGAAATCGCCCACATCCAGACCGGTGACCGCTTCGCTGAAGCGGATAGTCAACTGCGCCGTCTCCTGCGCGTTCAACGTGGTCCTGTCCAGCGACAGGCTGGCCGTCGGCGCCACGTTGTCCACCAGCACGCCGGAGGTGCTGCCCACCCCGTTCAGTGCCGGATTCAGGTCATTGCCGGCAAGGTCGGTCAGTTGCTCGCCGCGCAGGTCCAGGCTGCTGACAGCAATGCCATTGGCGTCGTTGTCGCCGGGCTGCACCACGTACTGGAACACCAGCGTGTCGCTGCCGCTGCCGGAGATATAGGTGGCGTAACGGGTCACGCCGCCCACATCCAGCGCCAGGCGCGGCGCCAGGCTGCCGATCTGCACGGCTTCGCTGGCGTTGACGGTAAAGGTCAGCACGTCGCCGGCTTTGTAGCTGCCACCAGCCGGAACACTCACCGAACTGACGACTGGGACCACCGCATCAATCCGTATTTGGCTGGTGTCGCCCACACTATTGAGGGCGATATTGGCATCGTTGCCGATGCTGTCGCGCAGGGTCGCACCATGGAGTTGGAGGCTACTGCCAAGAGTGATGCCATTTGTGTCCAGCTGGCCATTGGCAACAGTCAGCCGGAACACGAGAGCATTGGACCCAGCACCAGACAGGTAGGTGGCATACGCAGTGGCGCCATTGTCCAGGGTCACTTCGATGCGTGGTGTGCCACCCGCCGCATCCAGGTGCACCACTTCATCCAGGTGCACGGTGAAGTCCAGGTTCTGTCCGGCAAGATAAGTACCATGGCTTGGCACATCAACGCTGGTCACACTGGGGGCGACCCGGTCGATGCTATAGGCGGCTCCAGTCAAACCACCGCTGATGACATTGCCTGCACCGTCTACGATCCCGGTGCCGCTGTTGTTCAGGTCAAGGCGCAGGCTGCCGGTGCCGGTCAGGCCGCCGACCACCACCGTGTAGGTACGTCCGTCTACTGCGGTAACGCTGCTGATGCTGCCCGCGGCGCTGCCGCCGAAGAACAGATTGAAGTCGCTGGCGTCGACGCCGCTGACATCCTCGCTGAAGGTCACGGTGAAGCTGACAGAACCGCTGTTGCTCGGGTTGGCATCGACGCGCACGATAGTGGCTGCACTTGGTGCAGTTGTGTCGACTACGACGCCAGCGGTCCCCCCCATTCCATTGAGAGTCAGGTTCAGGCCATTACCAGCTAGGTCGGTGAGCGGCTCACCACGCAGGTCGATACCGTTGACCTCAATGCCGTTGCCGTCGTTGTGACCGGCCAGCACGGTGTACTGGAACACCAGCGCATTGCTACCGCTGCCGGACACATAGGTGGCGTACCGGGTCACCCCGCCCACATCCAGCACTAGCCGTGGCGGCAATCCGCCAATCTGCAGTGCTTCGCTGGCATTGACCGTAAAGGTCAGTACGTCGCCGGCCTTGTAGTTGCCGTCGAGCGGCGTGGTGACGCTGGTCACGGTAGGCACCACACCGTCGACGTTGACGTGGGCAGTGCTGGCGACGCCGTTCAAGGTCACCACGGTATCGTTGCCGGCGGTGTCGCGGATGCTCCCGCCATTGAGCTGCACCGTGCTGCCCAGGATCACGCCGTTGCTGTCCAGCTGGCCGCTGGCGACGATCAGACGGAACACCAGGGCGCTGCCGCCGGAGCCGGAAACGTACTCGGCGTAAACCGTACCGCCGGTGTCCAGGGTCACGGCGATGCGCGGTACGCCGCCGGTGGTATCGACCAACATGTTTTCGCTGAAGTTGACCGTAAAGTCTAGATTCTGTCCAACGATGTAAGTGCCATCGAACGGTACGCTGACGCTAGCCACCACCGGCACCACGCCGTCGACCACGACATTGCTGCGCCCGCCCAGGGAATCGGCGCCGCCCACGGTTGGCAGGGTCAGCACCGCCAGGTCGCTGGTGTTGTTGGTGATCAACGCGCCGTTCATTTGCAGCGCGGAGGTACTCTGGAAGTCCAGGTCGGCACTGATATCGCCGGCCTGCACGGTGTACTTGAAGACCAGGGTGTTGGTGCCGGTACCGCTCACATACACGGCATTGCGATCCACCAGGCCGGTTTCCAGGAGCAAGGTCGGCGAACCACTGCTGAGGTCGACGTTGACCACCTGATCCCAGGTCATGCTGATAAGTACTTCGTCACCGATCATTACGGTGCGGTCCAGGCCCTGGGCCGAGACGTTAGTGACCTTCGGGTTCACCGGCACGACGGTGATTGAGAGGATGTCGACATCGGTCTTCGCCCCGCCGGTACCGGAGTTGCCGTTGTCGCTGGTCTCGATGGTGATGCTGGCAGCGCCGAGGTAGTTGTTCGACGGCCTGAAGGTGAGGGTCTGCAACGCGGCGTTGATGTTGGTCCGGTTGCCCTCGAAGGTCATGGCGACACCGGTGTTGCTGACCATGTTGATGCCACTGAGGCTGCCCAGGCTGAGCAAGCCATTGGTGGCGGTCAAGGTCACGGTCATCAGGCCGTTGCCGGAATCCACATCGCTGATGGAGATGGCGTTGCCATTGGCGGTGTTGAAGGCATGGTCAAGGTTCTGCGAGGCCGTCTGCGCGGCCGGCAGGTTATTGACCGGCACATCGTTCACCGCAGTGACGTTGAGGGTCACGGTCTTGGTGTCGGTCTGCTCGCCACCGCTGCCGTTGAAGCCCTTGTCGTTGATCTTCACCGTCAGGATCACGCTGGCGGTGGCGTCCTGGGCGGTCTTGAAGGTGAGGCCGTTGGCCGCGATGAAGAAGTTGATATCGGCCAGGCTGCCGGTCAGGGTCAGCTCGCCGGTACCGGAGCCGCCCACGGTGACACCCATGCCGGTGGTGGCGCTCAAGGTGCCGCTCGGCACCGAGAAGGTTGCGGTCACGCTGTTGATGCCGGCATCGATGTCGGTGAAGCTGATGCCGGTGATCACGCTGGACACGTCTTCGGTCACGGTGATGGACAGCGGTACGGTGGCCACCGGCGCATCGTTCACCGCCTGGACCTGTAGGGTCATGGTGGTGGTGGCGTCGGATACGCTCGTGGTGTTGACGTTGATGGTCAGGGTGACGTTGCTGGTGGCGTTGGCCGCCGTGGTGAAGGTCACGCGGCTTTCGGAGATGAAGGTATTGATGTCGGTCAGGGTGCCGGTCAGGACCAGCGCCGTGGGCGTACCGCTCACGGTCACGCCGCTGGAGCTGGTAGCGCTGAGGGTGCCGCTGCCGACCGACAGGGTGACGGTACCGGTGTTCGAATCGACATCGCTGAAGCTGATCACGTTGATCGGCGTCACCACGTCTTCGCTGACCGGGAAGGTTACCGGCGCGGTGATGGTCGGCGAATCGTTCACCGCACTGATGGTGATGTCACGGGTGACCGCGATGGAGGACAGACCGCCACCGTCGGTAACCTGAAACTGTATGGTACGGCTGGTGGTGTTCGGGCTGTCCGAGGAGTTGCCGTAGGTCACGGCGCGCATTGCGGCCTGGAACTCCGCGGTGGTCGCCGTGTTGCCAGCCGACGTCAGGGTCAGAATGCCGGTGCCTGCGCTCCAACTGCCGACGATATTGCCCATGCTCAGGCCGTCGTTAACAAAGGCCAGGCTGTCCTGGGCACTGTAATAGGTCAGTAGGCGCACCGTGGCGCTAGTCGGGTTAGGACCATCGGGGTCGGACAGCGTCACGCCCGGATCCACCACCACCGGGTTGGAGGTCACGTTATTGCCTTCGTTCCAGGACGCTGCAGTGCCTGTCAACGTCACCACCGGGAGGTCGTTGATGGCAGTGACCACCACGGCGGCCGTGTCAGTCTGAGTGGAATAGGCCGTTGTACTGCCGGACGTGCTGGTATTAGTCTTGGTGCCCTGGAGACCGAGAGTGCTATTGGTCTGGTCCCAGGCCTTGTAGCTGATGGTCGCGGTTTCACCGTGGATGCCATCCGGCACGAAGCGCAGTCGGTCGGCTGGACGCAGGAGCAGCGCGCTACTATCGGAGACGGCGCCAACATCATTCCAGGTGGTGCCGTTGTTAGTGCTGTACTGCCATTTGCCGTAGGTCGCGGTCAGGCCAGTGATCGCCATGCCTCTTGGCGCGCCGGTGTCGAGATCGGCGACGCCTCCGAGCAGCGTGCTGACGGCGTCACCGCTGTTGCTGGTGGAGCCATCAGTCAGGCCTGTCAGGGTCGGGTTGACCGGGATCATCACCGGCGCGTCGTTGACCGAGCTGACTATCAATGTGGCCATGGCGTTGCCAACGGAGTAAGCGGTGGAGCCACCGTTGGTGGTGGTGTCACCAGTGCTGCGAGAGCCGTTGACCGACGCCATGCCGCTGGTGCAATCCCAAGCGCGGAAGGTAAAGCTGACGTTCTCGCCGTTGGCACCGTCCGGAACGTAGCGCACCTGGGTGTCCGCCGTAAGCAACAGGGCTTTGCTGGCCGAGACGGTGCCGAAGTCGGTCCAGGTCACGCCATCGGTGGAATACTGCCAAGTGCCGCGACCCACGGTGCCGGTGACGGCAATCCCGGAAGCAGCGCCCGCGTCGGCGTCCGAGGAGGTGGTGCTAGCCAGCACCGTGGAGACGGAGAGAGCGGCACTAGTGGTGTCTTCGTTGGTGGTGGGGATCGCGTAGGGACCGCCGCTCAAGGTCGGCGCGTCGTTGACCGCGACCAGGGTGACGATGCTGGCCAGGTTCGGCGAGATGGTGTTCAGGCCGCCGTTGGCGGTGCCGCCGCTGTCGCGCACATTGGTCAGGGTGACGGTGCGCGAGGTCCCGCTTGGTGCATTGCTTTCGTTGCGATAGGTGATGTTGTTGACAATGGTCTGCGCGGTCGCTGTGGACAGCCCTGCGTGCGCCAGAGTCAGGGTCGCGGTGCCGGAGCTGACCGAGACCGAGACGTTCATGCCATTGTTAGAGGTGATGAGGTTGGTGCCGTTGGTAAGGGTCACCTCGGAGCCATCGATCACCAGCTTTTCCGAGGCGCCGTTGACCAGGTTGGTGACGTTGACAGTCATCAGGATGATGCTCTGCCCGGCTTCCACGTTGTTGATGCTGGTACCGCTGAACACTGCCACGGCCGAACCGTCCTCGGTGAAGGTCGGGTTGGTGCCGGTGGTGCTAACCACGGGTGCATCGTTCACTGCAAGGACATTGACAGTGACCGCTGCCGAGGCGCTGCTGGTGCCGGTCCCGTCGGTCACCGTGACGCTCAGGGTGCGCGCGCCGGTATTCGGCGAGATGGTGTTGCTGTTGCTGTTGCTGTATTGCAGGCTCTGCACCAGCGCGCTGACCGCAGCGGCATCGGCAGAGGCATTAAGCGTGATCACCAGGGCGCTGCCGCCGCTGCCGCCGGTGAAGGCGCCGATCAGGACGCCGCCGTACAGCACGTCACTGCCGGACACGGAGATCTGCCCGGCGGCCATGCCGAGGCTGAGAATTGACAGCACGTCTTCGCTGGTCACGGCACCGCCGGTGACCGAAACGCGCACGCTACCGCCGTTGAAGTTGGCAGAGTCGGCATCGGTGACTGCGGCGTTGTTGCTCTGGTCGATGAGGACGCCGCCGCTCTTTTCGGTGTAGTTGACCGCGTCGCCGTTGAGATTGGCAATTACCGGCGGCGCCTGGTTGGCTACGGTGAAGTTCAGCGTAGTGTTGCCGTTGATGCCCTGGTACACGATGCCTGCGCTGTCGACGAAGGTCCGCGAGTCTATGCGTACCGCATAGGCGACGCCGTTGACTAGGGTGATCGATGGATCTATGGTCCAGGTGGTACCAGAGCCAGTGATCTGGCCACCGTTGACCGAGATGGTCTCGACGATCTGGTTGTCCGAGGTGCGGACAATGTAGATGTTGCCGACGCCCTTGCTTACCGCTTCGCTGAACGTCAGCACGATGTTGGCGCCCGGGCTGACACCGGTGGCGTTATCACCAGGTGTAGAGCTGATCAGAGCAGGCGGGCGATCGCTCTGCAGGTAGAGATTGCCCGAACTGCCATTGGTGGCGGAGATAATATCCTGATCGCCGTCGCCGTCGAAGTCGCCGACCCGGTAGCTGGTGCCGGTATGGTCGACCAGGGTCAAGCCGGCGAAGGGCGACGCGCTCTGGGGCAGGATGGTGAAGGTGCCATCGCCATTGCTGCGGGCGTACTGAAACGCGCTGCCGTTAGTACCTGTCTGGTAGAGGATGTCGGCATCGCCGTCGCCATCGAAGTCCCCCACCAGCATGCGGCCGTTGGCGGCTGGTTGCGGAAAGGTGCTGGTGGACTGGCTGCTGAAGGTGGCTCCGTCGTTGCGCAGGTAGGTACCGGTACCGTTGTTGACTGCGGCGAGGATGTCGAGGTCGCCGTCGCCATCGAAGTCGGCCACGTAGTAGTTGTTGCCGCCATGGTCAGGCAACGTCAGGCCGGCGAACGGCGAACTGCCGAAACTCAGGTTGGTGAAGGTGCCGTCGCCGTTGCTGCGGGCATAGGCCCAGGCGCTGCCGTTGGTGCCGGTCTGATAGAGGATGTCGCTGTCGCCGTCACCATCGAAGTCGGCGACGACCATGCGCGATCCAACCGTTGGCGCGGGGAAATTCGCACTGGACTGGCTGGAGAGAGTCCCGCCATCGTTGCGGAAATACTGTCCGGAGCTGCCGTTGACCCCGACCAGGATGTCTACGTCACCGTCGCCGTCAAAGTCGCCGACGAAATAGTTGGTCCCCGTGATATCGGGCAGGCTCAGACCGGCGAACGGCGAGCTGGCGAAACTCAGGTTGGTGAAGGTGCCGTCCCCGTTGCTGCGGGCATAGGCGAAGGCAGTGCCGTTGCCACCGGTCTGGTAGAGGATGTCGGTATCGCCGTCGCCGTCGAAGTCGCCGACGACGGTACGCCCAGCGTTGCCGATGCTCGTTCCCAGCGGAACGCTGCCGGTGGTCCAGGAGCTGGCCAGGACGCCATCGTAGCCCGCCACCACCTGGGCGGATGTCTCGATCTGCCCGCTGCTGCGCTCCAGGCTCCAGTTGCCGCCCAAGGCAGCAGCGCCAGTATCGTCTGCCGATGCAGCCACATCGGCGCCGGTGATGACCGCCAGCTGGTCCAGAAACGCCTGGCCCTTGTCGCCCTGGCCCACATCGCAGCCGTACAGCATCAGGTCGCCATCGGCCTTCAGCGCCGCACCAATGCCCTGCAAGGCAGCGCTGTGTTCGCCCAGGTTGGCACTGCTGAGCCACACATTGCCCATCTGTACCGTGCCGTCCGCGCCGTGGGACAGCAGGTGGATGGCGTCCAGCCCATTGCGCCCCTGCAGATAGTCCGCCATCTGCTGCAGGCCGTCCTTGCCGGCGTCCAGAATCACCACTTCGGCGCTGCTGGACAGGCCTGCCAGCAATTCAGCCAGGTTGGGCACCTGGCTGTCCACAAACACCACTTCCTGGCGTTGGCTGGTGGCAGGAGCCGCCTCGGCCATCAGCGCATGGCGCAGCGCGCTGGCCGTGTCTGCCCCCGCGTCGCTGCCCGTGGCTCCGTCCGCCACCGCATGGGCGGCGTCGGCCGCACCCGCACCGTCGAACATGAAGCGCTGCTCCAGCGCCAGGGGGCGCATGGCGCTGCCTGCCCCTGCGGGGGCGGTGTTCTGCACCGCGGATGCAGATGTCTTGGAAGCGGCAGCAGCTTGCGCCAGGCGGCGCCAGAAGGGGCGGTTGTGGGCGGTCATCGAATCATCCTTCCTTTGGCCTGGGCGGCCCTTTCACGGGCACACGGACGGCACTTGCAGGGACACTGGCACGGAATACGGGGTGGCCAGGCCTGCTGTACACCGATCGCTTCGGTTGCAGCAGGCCTGGCCCGGATCTTTGGGAGGCAAACTACCTGTGCGCTTGCAGCGGGACTTTCCGCAAGCAACAACCTGGACATCCATACGCTCTGGGCACAGGCAGCTCCTCCAACGGTGGGGTTATTTTTGCTCTGACGGTGCCAACAGCACCTGCCCGCTCATGCCGGCAATCAGCTCGGGGAACTTGCCGTGGATGGCGGCGTTGACCTTGATCGACTGGCTCACCGGGTCCACCCGCGCCGCCAGGCGCTGCACCTTGGCCGGGTAGGTCTTGCCGGTTTCGTCAATCCGCACCTCGAAGGCCGTGCCCTGGTGCAGCCAGCTCAGCCAGCGCGAGGGCACCAGAAACTCCAGCTCCAGCACGCTGTCGTCGATGATCTCCAGCAGCGGCTGCCCCGCCTGGGCGTACTGCTGCTCGCGGATCTTCTGCTCGGCAATGCGCCCGGCATACGGCGCGCTGATCTGGCATTTGCCCAGCACGCTGCGGTTGGCCGCCAGCTCGGCACGCGCCTTGTTCCATTCGGCCTGCGAGGTGTCCAGCTCGATCTTGCCCACCGAGTTCAGCTCGGCCAGGCGCTGGTTGGCACGCCAGGTCTTCTCGGTCGCGTCCACGCCCGCCTGGGCCTTGTTCAGCTGCGCCTGCTGCAGGCTGCAGTCAAACTGCACCAGCAGCTGGCCCTGGCGGAAGCTGCCGCCTTCGGCCACCGGCAGGCGCTGCACCTTGGCACCGATTTCGGCACCCAGGGTGGTGTAGCGGCGTGGCGCCAGCTGGGCGCGGATGTCGCGCTGCTCCAGCGCACTGGTGACCGGGCTGGCACTGTGCGCGGGCACAGCTGGCTTCTTGGCGCCCGGCGCTGGCGCGGTTTGCGCCGATGCCGCCAACGCCAGCACCATGGGGGCTGCGGCACACAGGCCCGCCCGCATCATTGCCGTGAACCTCATTGCACCTGCCCCGCTTCCCAGCGTTGCAGGGCCTGGCCGACGGCACTGGTCAGCTCGGGCAGCGGCAGGCGGTCAGAGCCTTCGATCACCGGCTCCAGCCCCAGCGTGGCCTGCAGGCGCGAGCCTGCCGACTGCAGCGCCGCCTGTGCCTGGTAGCGCCGCAGCGTGGACAGGATGGACGCGGTCTGCTGCGCCACACTCTCCTGGCGGGTCTGCTTGTCCACCTTGACCTGGTTGTCCACATGCTCGGCCAAGCGCTGGTCCACCGCCGCAATCGCGTCGGCACGTTCGTACTGGTGGGCCGCGTTGGCAAACTGCAGGCGGGCGATGTGCAGCTGGCTGAGCACGGCCATCTGCGTGGCCATGCGTTTCTGGTCGGCCAGCGCCACACCGGCATCGGCCAGGCGCTTTTGCGCCGGCACCGACAACAGGCCCAGCAGGTTGAACGAGATCTGCAGCCCGGCTTCGCGCCAGCTGTCGTTGATCAGATAGCTGTCGGTGCTGTGGTTGGCGGCGTAGTTGAAGGACAGGCCGGGGAACATGCGCAGCATCACGCGCTTGGTTTCTTCGCGGGCAATGCGGGCACCGTACTGGCTTTCACGCAGGTCGGGGTTGCGCACCAGGGCCAGGGCTTCCATGTCTTCCACCGGACGCTGCAACCAGGTGGACGATGTGCCTTGTGCAGGCTCCGCCACCCGCCAGGCCGTGGCCGCCTGGCCGGGTGCCATGCCCATCAGCGCCGCCAGCTCCAGGCGGGCGGGCGAGAGTTCCTGCTCGATCACTTCCAGCAGGCGCAGGTTCTCCAGCAACTGGCGCTGGTAGCGCAGCGGCTCCACCGGGGAGCGGAGTTTTTCGGCTTCGACCTTGCGCACATCGGTCAGGGCCAGATCGGCCGACTGGGTGGCGCTGCGCAGCGGCGCCTGCAGGGCCTGGTGGGCGGCCACGCGCCAGTAGGCGGTGCGCACTTCCTGCACCAGGTTGTGCAGGGCCTTGCGGCGGCGTTCTTCGGCAATCAGCGCGCGGTCGGCGTTCTGGCGTGCGGCGTAGTAGCTTTGGCCGAAGTCCAGCAGGCTCCAGGAAAAGCCCAGCGAGTACAGGGCCGCTTCGCGGTCCGTGGAGATATAGGGATTGGCCAGCGAGGGGCGGCCGGTGACCGAATCCTGGCTGCGGGTGATCAGCTCCTGGTCGCGGTAGCGGTAGCCTGCCGAGGCCACCAGCTTGGGCAGCATGTCGAACTGCGACACCTGGAACGTGCCCTGGGCCACGGCCTCTTCCATGGCGCGCAGACGCTGCACGGCGTTGTACTTGATGGCACGGGCAATCGCCTCTTCCAGCGTGACGGTGGCGGGCAGCGGTGCCACATCCTGCGCCAGTTGCTGGCGGTCGGCCTGCACCTGGGTGCGCAACTCCTCATCGGTCAGCGGCTGGGCGTTGAAACTGGCGCAACCGGTCAGCACGGCGCCGGTACCCAGAACCAGGGCGGTACGGCGCGCCAAAGGCAGCCAGGAAAAGGAGAAGGAGTGGTCTTGCATGGATGGTGGCTGGTGGATAAGAGATCGAAACACCGAAGCAGCCACTGGCAGGAGGCGGGCACAGACGGCCCACGGCACACCCTACACAGACCGCATTTCTCCTCGATTGAAGGCTCCCTCAGCGGCTGATAATTTTGTAAATATTTGTCATGGTAACGACGGGCGGTGTCGCAATCAATCACTGAATCTAGGTATATCGATTTTCTTAATTGAATTTTTATTTCATAAATCAGTCATAAATTCCCATTCATTTCATACCTGCAATCACCACACCCGTGCCGCGACCTGTCGTGCAACGGACGCGCGACATCTCCTGTCTGTGTCATGCTGCAGTGCACTGTTGTTGATACACATCCCCCTCTTTTCATGTCTGCCCTGTTCTCCCCCATCGCCTTCGGCCCGTTGCAGCTGGCCAACCGCATCGTCATTCCCCCCATGTGCATGTATTCCGCGCAGGACGGGCTGGCCAACGACTTCCATGTGATGCACTACGGCAACCTGTCCCAGTCGGGCGCGGGCCTGCTGGTGCTGGAGGCCACGGCAGTGGAGGCACGCGGGCGCATCAGCGCCCATGACCTGGGGCTGTGGAGCGATGCCCACACCGAAGCGCTGCGCCCGGTGGTACAGCACCTGCGCCGTTTCAGCCCCATGCCGGTGTGCATCCAGCTGGCCCATGCCGGACGCAAGGCCAGCTGCCGCCGCCCCTGGGAAGGCGGTGGAGCACTGCCGGCGGACGATGCCCAGGCCTGGCCCACGGTCAGCGCCAGCGCGCTGCCTTTTGCACCCACCGATCCCGAACCCCAGGCCGCATCGCTGCAGGACATTGCCGAGATCACCCAGGCCTTTGTGGATGCCGCGCTGCGCGCCCGGCAACTGGGGCTGGACGCCATCGAGATCCATGCCGCCCACGGTTATCTGCTGCACCAGTTCCTGTCGCCGCTGTCCAACCAGCGCACCGACCAGTACGGAGGCAGCCTGGGCAACCGCATGCGCCTGACGCTGGAAGTGTTCGAGGCCGTGCGCACCGCCGTGGATGCGGCCATGGCCGTGGGCGTACGCATCAGCGCCACCGACTGGATGGAGCCGGCCGGCTGGGACCTTGCGCAAAGCCAGCACCTGGCCCAGGAACTGGCCGCACGTAGCTGCGATTTTCTGCATGTCTCCAGTGCCGCGCTGCACCCGGACCAGAAGATTCCGGTGGGCCCCGGTTACCAGGTTCCGCTGGCCGAAGCGCTGAAGGACCGGCTGGAAGGCCGCATGCCGGTGATTGCCGTGGGCCTGATCACCGACCCGCAGCAGGCCGAAAGCATTGTGCAGACCGGCCAGGCCGACGCCGTAGGAATTGCCCGCGCCATGCTCTACCAGCCGCGCTGGCCCTGGGAGGCCGCGCGCCAGCTGGGCGCCAGCGTACATGCAGCGCCGCAGTACCTGCGCTGCCAGCCGCATGGCGCCAAAGAACTGTTCCAAGCATAGTGACTGAACTTGAATGGCTCATCAAAAAGGAGTCCTTCGACTCCTTTGGGTTTGCCATGGCGGCACTGCGTCACACCACAAAGTCCTCTCCGGGCGTGAGCGGAGCCAGCCGATAAGTTGCCGGGGTGCGGCTGAGCTTGACCGGCGCGCCAATCCCCCGGTAGCCCGGCAGGTCCACCACCATCCCGCGGTGCAGCGTGTGCGGATGCTGCAAAGCCGCATCCACCGACTGCACGGGCGCTGCCGGCACGCCAATGGCCATCAGGTCCGTGGCCAGTTGCTCGCCCTCGAAGGCGGCCAACTGCTGCTCCAGCAGCGGCTTGAGCACGGCGCGGTGCACCGAGCGCTGGCCCGCCGTGGCAAAGCGCGGGTCTTCGGCCAGTTGCGCGCAGCCGATGTGGCCGCACAGCAGACCGAACTGGCGGTCATTGCCCACCGCAAAGAACACCGGGATGGAACCTGTCTGCAGCGTGTCGTAGGGGTAGATATTGGGGTGGGCATTGCCGGTGCGCTGGGGCGGCTTGCCATCCATGAACCAGTTGGCGCCATGCGGGTGCAGCAGCGAGATGCCGCTGTCATACAGCGCCGCATCCACCAGCTGGCCCAGGCCGCTGCGCTGGCGTTCCTGCAGCGCCAGCAGCACGCCGATGACCGCATTCATGCCGGTGACCATGTCCACCACGGGCAGTCCCACGCGCAGCGGCTCGCCGCCCTGCTCGCCGTTGACGCTCATGATGCCGCTCATGGCCTGGATGGCCGCGTCATAGCCCGGCCAGGCGCCCAGCGGGCCATCGGCGCCGAAGCCGCTGACCCGGCACCAGATCAAGCCCGGAAAGCGCGCTTGCACTTGTTCCCAGCCAATGCCCCATTTCTCCATGGTGCCGATCTTGAAGTTCTCCACCACCACATCGGCCTGGGCCATCAGCTCCAGCACGCGGGCCTGGCCGGCGGGCTGGCTCAGGTCCAGGCACTGGGTGCGTTTGTTGCGGTTCAGCCCCCGGTAGTACGAAGCCACACTGTCCTGGAACGGCGGTCCCCAGGCACGGGTGTCGTCGCCCTGGGGCGGCTCCACCTTCAGCACATCGGCGCCGTGGTCTCCCAGTATCTGGCCGCACAGCGGCCCGCCCAGGATGCGGGAGAGGTCGAGCACGCGCAGGCCTTGCAGGGCGCCAGCCCCCATGCCCGTTGCAGTGGTTGCGTTCATAGCGTCTTTCACAGGTCGTCGGTGGTACGCATCAGTCCAGCTTGGCACCCGAGGCATCGACCACGGTTTTCCACTTGCCGACCTCTTCGCTGATGAAGCTGCCCAGCGCCTGGGGGCTGTGGTCGGATGCTGGCTCCAGTCCTTGCGCGGCAAACACCGAGCGCACCTTGTCGCTGGCCAGTGCCTTGCGGAAGGCCTGGTTCAGCGTGGCAATGCGATCGGCCGGGGTGCCCTTGGGTGCCACCACGCCAAAGAACACGCTCACGTCGTAGCCGGGCAGACCTTGCTCGGCAATCGTGGGAATCTGCGGCATGGCCTGCGAGCGCTTGTCCGTGGTCACGCCAATGGCCTTGAGCTTGCCGCTCTGGATGTAGGGCATGGCCGTGAGGATGTCGGTGAACGTCATGTGCACCTGCCCGGCCAGCAGGTCGTTGAGCGCGGGGCCTGTGCCCTTGTAAGGCACATGCTGCAACTGGGTACCAGCCTTCTGGTTGAACAACACGCCGGCCAGGTGCGAGGACGCGCCATTGCCCGACGAGGCGTAGTTCAGGCTGGCCGGCTTGGCCTTGTCCTGCGCAATCAGCTGCTGCACGGTGCTGGCCTGGAGCTTGGGGTTCACTACCAGGATGTTGGGCAGGTGGCCCACACGGATGATGGGGGCAAAGCTGGTGGCCGGGTCGTAGCTGATCTTGGTGTAGAGGCTTTGGTTGATGGCCAGCGGGCCCGAGGTGCCGAACATGATGGTGTAGCCATCGGGCTTGGCGCGGGCCACCATGTCCGCGCCAATGTTGCCACCTGCACCGGCCTTGTTCTCCACGATCACGCTCTGGCCCAGGGCCTCGGTCAGCGCCACGGCCAGCGTGCGTGCCATGGCATCGGTGGGGCCGCCCGGCGGGAACGGCACCACAAAGTTCACGGGTTTGGAGGGAAAGGTCTCGGCCTGCGCGGCCAGCGGTGCGGCCACCAGCAAGGTGGCGGCCGTCAGCCCGCACAGCATGCGCACGGGGTGCTGCCATGGAATGGGGTTCATAGTGGTGTCTCCTGTCATGACCGCCGCAGCCTGGTGTGGGCGGGGCAGTCTTTTGCTATTAAATTGAAAGCGCATCATGCCCCTGTAAAGGGCTTGCACGGCTTGCTTGGCGGTTCTTTCGCTGCCGGGCGCCGTGTCTTACAGCAGGCCTTGGTCCCGCAGCCAGGCCACCCGCTGCTTTTCGCGGGCAAAGGCTTCCTGTGCGTAGCGCTGGTACTGCGCGGGGTCCTTGTAGTTGGGCTGCTGGTTGAGCAGCTCCATGGCCTTCATGCCCGCCGGCGACAGCAAGGCCTTCTGGAACACCGCTGTCAGCTGGGCCACGCGCGCTGCGTCCATGCCCTTGGGACCGGCCACGCCGTAAGGGGAGTCGATGAAGTGGTCCAGCCCCGACTCCTTGAGCGTGGGCAGCGTGGGAAAGCGCGGCACACGCTGCGCCGTCAGCATCACCAGATAGCGCATCTTGTGGGCATCGATGTACGGCACGGCCACCCCCGACAGCGGCGCCGCGTCGATGTGGCCACCCAGAATGGCGGTGGCCACATCGGCATCGCCCTTGTAGGTCACCACATTGGCCTTCACGCCCGCCGCTGCCAGCGCCTCTTCCATCACGATGCGTGGGGTGCCCATGGCGCCGGTGGCGCCAATGTTGAGGACGCCGGGGCGCTTCCTGGCATCGGCCACCAGATCGGCCCAGGTCTTCCACGGTGCATCCTGGCGCACGGCCAGACCAAAGCTGTAGTCCGACAGCAGCGCGATGTAGCTGAAGCTGGTGGTGGGATCGAACGGCACTTTGTTGATGTAAGGCTCGCGGTAGACCGATGCCGGCAGCACGCCCAGCGTGTAGCCATCGGCGGCCGCGCGGGTCAGCGCAGCGGCGGCGGTCACACCGTTGGCACCGGGGCGGCTGTCCAGCACGATGGGCTGTCCCAGGATCTTGCCGACCTCTTCGGCCACCACCCGCAGGTGCTGGTCGGTGGGACCGCCCGGGGCATAGGGCAGGATCAGCGTGATCGGTTTGTTCGGAAAGCCCGTGCCACTGGACTGTGCCCGGCTGGCGGCCCAAGGGGCGGCAGCCAGCAGGCCCAGCCCCTGTACAAAGTGGCGCTTGTTCATGGTGTTGTCTCCAGGAGGATGGCCCCTGCCCCTGTATCGGGGCTTGCGGGGAAAGATGTCCGGAGCAGCCGGCATGGCCGCTGCCCGGCGCCGGTGCGGCTTACTGCAGCCAGTCGGCGGGGATGCCGCCGTCTTGCAGTGGATCGCGCGGCAGCACACGGTGCAGCAGCACCAGCTGGGCCCAGCGCATGCGCTCGCTGCTGTGCGTGCGCGAGGCTTCCCAGGCCATGGCGATGGCCGAGAAGCAGTGGTAGAGGCCCGAGGCGGCCTGGCGCGCCAGGCGCTCGCCGGCGGCATCGGCATCCACAGCCGATTGGGCAAAGGCTGCAGCCCGCTCCAGCGCACTGCGCAATGCAGTGAGGAAGGCTGGGGCAGCATGGGTCTGCGCCAGCAGCTGTGCGGCATGGGCCTGCAGCACCGGGAGCGAGCCTTCGCGGCGGATGGCGCGTAGCACATCCAGCGCGACGATGTTGCTGGTGCCTTCCCAGATGCTGCCCAGGTGGGCGTCGCGCACCAGGCGCGGGTCGCTCCACTCTTCGATGTAGCCGCAGCCACCGCGCACTTCCATGGCGTCCCCGGTGACCTTGCGGGCATCGCGGCAGGCGCGGAACTTGATCAGCGGCGTCAGGATGCGCAGCAGCGCGTAGCCGCCCTCTTCCCCGGCGTCCGAGCGCTGCAGCGCCTGGGCGGTTTGCAGCACCATGGTGCGGGACTGTTCGGAGTAGATGCGCAGCTTGTCGAGCTGGCGCTGCATCAGCGGCATGTCCTGCAAGGCCTTGCCAAAGGCATGGCGCTCGCTGGCAATGAACTCGGCCTCGGCCACGGCGCGGCGCATCATGCCGGCTGCGCGCACCCCGTTGGACAGGCGCGAGTTGTTGACCATATCGGCCATCTGCACAAAGCCCCGGCCTTGCTCGCCCACCAAATAGGCCACGGCACCTTCCATGTGGATCTCGCCGCTGGCCATGGAGCGCGTGCCCAGCTTTTCCTTCAGGCGGATGATGCGGTAGTGGTTGGTGCTGCCATCGTCCAACTGGCGCGGCAGCAGGAACAGCGAGATGCCCTTCATGCCGGCCGGCCCGCCATCGACCCGCGCCAGCACCATGGCAAACGCCGCGTCGGGGTTGGAGCAGAACCACTTGTCGCCCACCAGGCGCCAGCTGCCATCGGCCTGCGGATAGGCCATGGTCTGGGTGTTGGCGATGTCGGAGCCGGCAGCCTGCTCGGTCATGAACATGGCGCCCTGGGCCATGTCATCAAAGTCGGTGGCGGTGAGCTGGCTCCAGTATTTCTCGACCAGCTCCGGCGCACCGAACTTGCGCAGCGTGCGCGCCAGCGAATCGGTCATGGACAGCGGGCAGCACAGGCCAAACTCGGCCTGCACCAACAGATAGGTCAGCGCGTACTTTGCCAGCGGGGGCAGCTTGCCTTCCCAGCCCAGCACGCCGGTGCGGTGCGACATGGTGGCCAGCGCGAATTCGCCATAGGCCACGCGCTCCATCTCCACATAGGCCGGGTGCTTGACGATGCGCTGCGCATCCTGACCGGTGCGGGTGCGGTGCTCCAGCGTGGGCGGGTTCTTGTCGGCAATCAGCGCTAGCTCGTCCAGACGACCACCGGCCAAATGGCCCATGCGGGTCAGATAGGGCTGCAGGTGGGCGTACACATCGGCCGGCAGGTACTGCTGCAGCAACGGGGCCCATTGCGTGTCGGTGGTGTAGAGGTTGCTGCCCGCACGGTCGGGTACTGGGTGGGCGGAATCGCTGGGACGGGAGACTTCCAATGGGGCACGCATGTTCATGCTCTCTCCTTCAACAAGGCGGGCGAGGTGGATCTGACTTGGGTCAAATTCTGGGAACATGCTCCATTCATGTCGAATATTATTGAAATATTCATCCATATCTAAATCGAATAGATAAACCACCCTGTACATTGCTGCATAGCAGCATCTTCTCCACCAAAGGCTCCCCATGGAACTGCGCCAACTGCAGTACTTCACCGTACTGGCCGAAGAGCTGCACTTCAGCCGCGCCGCGCAGCGGCTGCACATCTCCCAGCCGCCGCTGAGCGTGGCCATCAAGCAGCTGGAGGCCCAGCTGGACGCCCAGCTGTTCGAGCGCAGCAGCAAGGAGGTGCGCCTGACCCCGGCCGGCACCCACCTGCTGGCCCAGGCCCGCGACATTCTGGAACGCGCACGGCGTGCGGCCCTGGACACGCGGGCCGTGGCCCATGGCATGGCCGGCTGCCTGCGGCTGGGGTTTGTGGGCTCCAGCATGTACCGTGGCCTGCCCGAGGCGCTGGCCCAGTTGCAGCTGCAGCACCCCCAGGTGCGGGTGGACCTGCACGAGCTCAACAGTGCCGAGCAGGTCAGCGCCCTGCAGCAAGGCAAGCTGGACCTGGCCCTGCTGCACACCATGGTGGTGCCCGATGGCCTGCGCGCCCGCACACTGCTGCGCGAGCCCTTCATGGCCTGCCTGCCCACCCACCACGCCCTGGCGCGGCAAGCACGCGTGGCCGTGTCCGATCTGGCCCAGGAGCGCATGGTGCTGTTTGCCGAGTCGGTCTCCCCCGAGTATTTCCGCAGCATCCGCACCCTGTGCCAGCGCGCCGGCTTTGACCCGGAGCTGCGCCATGAGGTGCGCCACTGGCTGTCGGTGCTGTCGCTGGTCAGCGGCGGCCAAGGGGTGTCGATCGTGCCCGCCTGCCTGCAGCGCGTGGGCATGCCGGGGCTGGCCTTTCGCCCGCTGCGCCAGAGTGCAGCCCACTCCGAGCTGCAGGCCATATGGCGCCCCGTGCCCGCCCACCCGCTGATCGACACCCTGCTGCAACTGCTGCAAGAACGCATTGCCGCCGTGGCGGCCGCCGATGCCGCACCGCCCCCCGCCAGCGACTGATCGACCCCATTGGCGCGATACCCCTTGGCGCAGTGCAGCCGCAGCGTGCACCGCCGCGCGCAGCTTTGCACAATGGTTGGCAGCGGATGCCATGCCCTGCCAGGGCCTGGCACCCATTCCCGCCACCGCAACAGGAGGTACGACCATGCAACACAACGCCGTGGGTTGGTTTGAGATCTATGTGCAGGACATGCCGCGCGCCCGGCGGTTTTACGAGCAGCTGCTGGGCCGGCCACTGGAGTCGCTGACGCCCCCGGGCGGCGCCGATTCGGACCTGGAGATGTGGGCTTTCCCCATGGAAAAGGAAGGCATGGGCGCCAGCGGCGCACTGGTGAAGATGCCCGACTACCTGTCCGGCCCCGGCGGCACCCTGGTCTACTTTGTCTGCGATGACTGCGCCGAGCAGGTTCGCCGTGCCGATGCCCATGGAGGGCAGATCATCAAGGAGAAATTCTCCATCGCTCCCTATGGCTTTATTGCCATGGTGTAGGACAGCGAAGGCAATCTGATCGGCCTGCATTCCATGCAATGACACCGCAGGGCAGGCATGCAGGTGCACGGCCTGCCCCATCGTTGCAGCGGTGTGGATGCCATGCATCCGTACCGCATTGCACCTGTGCCACGGCACAGGCGGCGGCAAAACCGGCTGCGCCACGGTGGCTGGGTTCAGCCATCCACCGTGCGCGCCAATGCGGCCTGGGCCAGCAGCCAATCGTGAAAACGGCGTGCAGCCGGCTGGGCCAGCGTGGGCTCCCGGAACACCAGGTAATAGGCCAGGGGCGTCACCAGCGGCGGCACCTGCAGGGCCAGCAGGCGGCCCTGCTCCAGTTCATTCACCACCATGGAGCGGCGCGCCAGGGCCACGCCCCGCCCGGCCAGCGCGGCTTCGATGGCGGCATTGGAATCCACAAACACAATGCCTTGCGAGGTATCCAACTGGGGACGCCCGGCCGCCCGCGCCCACAGCTGCCAGTCGTCGCGCTGGCCATCGTGCAGCAGCCCGGCTGCGGTGATATCGGCAGCCTGTGCGGTGGGCCGGTGGGCCACCCACAAGGGGCTACAGACCGGCTGCAGGTCGTCGTCCAGCAGCCGCCGGGCCTGCAGGCCGGCGTAACGCCCCAGGCCGTGGCGCACGGCAAAGTGCACGCCCTCGGCCGCCAGGTCCACCAGACGTGCCGTGGTGCTGACATGCACATCCACCTCCGGGGAGGACTGCAGAAAGTCCTGCAGCCGGGGCACCAGCCATTGCGCGGCAAACACCGGTGTGCAACTGACCAACAACACCTGGCGCTGGTGGCGCAGCTGGGCGGTGGCACGCTGCAGTGCCGCCAAGGCTTCCTGGCAGCCGGCCAGCAGCACGCGCCCGGCGTCCGTCAGCACCAGACCGCGTGCCTGACGTTCAAACAGGCGTTGCCCCACAAAATCCTCCAGCTTGCGCAGCTGCTGCGAGATGGCACCAGGCGTGACATGCAGCTCCTCGGCCGCGCGCGCGGCGCTGCCGTGGCGGGCCGTGGCTTCAAAACTGCGGACAGTGGACAGCGGAGGCAGGTGCATGGTGAAGATTTAGTTTGGCTAAACAATCCAGTAGAAAAAATCGCTGGTACAGCCCGCACTCTGGGCACAGAATGCAGACCGCACTGACGCTTTGTCTTTAGTTGTACTGAATTTTTCCCTGAAACACCAGACATGCCCCTGCCCAGCCTGATCCGCCTGCTGCTGCTCGCCGCCCTGTGGGGCGGCAGCTACCTGTCCATGCGCATTGCGGTGCCGGTGCTGGGCGCCCTGCCCACGGCCGGCGGACGCGTGCTGCTGGGGGCGCTGGGCCTGGGCCTGCTGGTGCTGCTGCAGCGCGTGCCGCTGCGCTTTGACGGCAAGGGCCGCGCCGCACTGGCACTGGGCGTGGTCAATTCCGGCGTTCCGTTTGCGATGTACGCGCTGGCTGCCCAGGTGCTGCCGGCCGGTTACAGCGCCATATTGAACGCACTGACCCCGCTGATGGGCGTGCTGCTGGGCACCGTGTTCTTTGGCGAACGCATCACCGTCCACAAGCTGGCCGGCGTCTGCGTGGGCCTGGCCGGTGTGGCCGTGCTGGTACGCACCGGCCCGCTGCCGGTGGATGCCGCGGCACTGTGGGGCGTGGCCGCCTGCCTGGTGGCCACGCTGTGTTATGGCCTGGCCGGCTACCTGACCCAGCGCTGGATTGGCCAGCGCGGCGGACTGGACAGCCGCCTGGTGGCCCTGGGCAGCCAGTGCGCCGCCGTGCTGCTGCTGGTGCCGCTGGCCGCCGGTTCGCTGTGGCTGCACCCGGTGCCGCTGGCCAGCGTGACGCCCACCGTGGCCATTGCCCTGCTGGCCCTGGGCTTGCTGTGCACGGCCTGGGCCTATGTGCTGTATTTCCGCCTGATTGCCGATGTGGGCGCGCTCAAGGCGCTGACCGTCACGTTCCTGATACCTTTGTTCGGCGTGCTGTGGGGCTGGCTGCTGCTGGGCGAGACCGTTGGATGGGCCCACGCCGCCGGCGGTGCGCTGATTGCACTGGCACTGTGGCTGGTGCTGCGCCCGGCCCCCAAGCCCACCCCGGCGGGTCCTGCTGTTGCTGCCGCCCAAGCGGCCAAACCCTGAGCGGTCGCAACGACCGAGGCTCGGCCTTCCGTTACAGTTTGCACCATGGGCTGCCACGGCAGCCTGCACCGCGTCTGTCGCGCCGTGCCCTCGCCCCAGCCCTGCGCTCGCTCCACCCTCCACTGTTCCCGTGCCCCCTGCCACCTCTGCCCCCGCTGCGTCCCTGAACCGCTACCAGTTGCTGGCAGCGGACATCGAGGCGTCGATCCGCGCCGGGGTGCTGCAGCCGGGCGACCGCCTGCCTTCGGTGCGCCAGGCCTGCGCCAGCCGCCAGGTCAGCCCGTCCACGGTGTTCCAGGCGTACTACCTGCTGGAAGCACGTGGCCTGATCCGGGCGCGTGAACGTTCCGGCTACTTTGTGGCCCATGGCGGAGGCATGGCCCCGCCAGAGCCCGAATCGCTGTCGCGCCCCGACAGTGCCTCGGTCCAGGTGGATGTCACCGAACGCATTTTTTCCGTGCTGCAGGCCAGCCTGCAGCAGGGCACGGTCCCCCTGGGCAGCGCCTTTCCGGGCCCGCAGTGGTTTGCCCTGCCCAAGCTGGCCCAGGCCCTGGCCGCCAGCGCCAGGCAGGCGACCGCCCAGCGCACGGCACTGGATGACCTGACCCCCGGGCACAGCGGCCTGCGCCGCCAGATTGCGCGCCGCTACCTGGCCGACGGCATGCCGTTGGCCATGGACGATCTGGTCATCACCAATGGCGCACTGGAGGCGCTGAACCTGTGCCTGGCCGCCGTCACCCGCCCCGGCGGCGCCGTGGTGGTGGAGTCCCCCTGTTTCTACGGTGCGCTGCAGGCGCTGGAACGCCTGGGTCTGCAGGCCATCGAGGTGCCCACCCACCCGCGCGACGGCGTGGATCTGCAGGCGCTGGAAGCAGCCCTCCTCCAGCACCGTCCCCAGGCCGTGTGGTTGATGACCAGTTTCCAGAACCCTCTGGGCAGCCTGATGCCACCGGCACGTAAGCAGGCACTGGTGGAACTGGTCACCCGCCTGCAGGTACCGCTGATCGAGGACGATGTCTACGGCGAGCTGTACTTTGCCCCGCACCGGCCGCTACCCGCCAAGGCGTTCGACCGCGAAGGCTGGGTGCTGCACTGCAGCTCGTTTTCCAAATGCCTGGCGCCGGGCTGGCGCATCGGCTGGACGGCGGCCGGGCGCTTTACCCAGGCCGTGGCACGGCAAAAGCTGACCACCTCCATCGCCACCAATGGCCCGGCCCAGGCGGCGCTGGCCCAGTACCTGGAAGGGGTAGGCTACGACAAGCACCTGCGCCACCTGCGCCACGCCCTGGCGGTGCAGCGTGACCGCATGGCCGAGGCCATTGCCCGCCACTTCCCTTCCGGCACGCGCGCCACGCGGCCCGAAGGCGGCTACTTTCTGTGGCTGGAGCTGCCTACCGGTTGCGACGCCTGGGCGCTGTACCAGCGCGCACTGCAGCACGGCATCAGCCTGGCGCCCGGCCCGCTGTTCAGCCCCAGCCCGGCGTTTGCCCACTGCCTGCGGCTGAACTACGGCATGACCTGGGATGCGGCCACCGAGACAGCACTGGCCCAACTGGGCCGCTGGTGCACGGCCATGGCGGACGGCAGCCCACAGGCTTCCTGAACCACCACGGCCCAGGCACGCCAGCACGCTCGACTGGCAACAGCAACAGCAACAGCGACAGCGACAGCGACATGGCCAGGAGCTAGGGGCCGGCCATCCAGACAGAAAAAAGGCGGTCTGCTTGGGGCAGACCGCCTGAAATGGCAGCACACCTGTGCCGCCAGCAACAACCGCAGAGCGGTCAAACAACTGTCAATCCATTCAGTTCATCCAATGCGTCTTCACCGGGGCACCAGGAACGTGGTCTTGGCAGCCACGTGCAGCGCCGCATCGCCTTCGGCCTGCACATGGATGGTCACCGGGTGCGATCCGGCCTCAGCAGCCCCATAGGGAGCCTGCAGGCGCACCACCACCCAGCGGTCTTGTGCGCCTTCCAGCCACACCTCGGGATCGGATGCCACATGCACGCCGCCCAGCCCGCTGGCGCTCAGACGCAGACGCTGTGGCTGCTCGGTCGCGTTGGCAATCTGCACGCGGTAAATATTCTCGATCTGGCCGCCAGACACGATGCGCGAGAGCGTGCCCCGGTCGCGCACCACGTCCACCTGCAGCGGCGTGCGCAGCGAAAGGCTCACCACCATGGCCACGGTGATACCCACCAGCCCAGCCGCATACAGCAGCACGCGCGGGCGGGCAATGCGACGCCAGGTCTGGGCCAGGCTCCAGCGCCCGGCCAGGGCGTTCTGCGTGCTCAGGCGGATCAGGCCACGGGTGTAGTGCATCTTGTCCATCACACCGTTGCAGGCGTCGATGCACAGGCCGCAGCCTATGCACTCGTACTGCAGGCCGTCACGGATGTCGATGCCTGCCGGGCACACCTGCACGCACAGGGCACAGTCAATGCAGTCGCCCAGGCCCTGGGCGCGGCGGTCCGCTCCCTTGGCGCGCGGGCTGCGGCCTTTCTCGCCTTCGCCCCGGCCGCTGTCGTAGCTGACCACCAGGGTGTCGCGGTCCATCATGGCGCTCTGGAAGCGTGCATAGGGGCACATGTATTTGCAGACCTGTTCGCGCAGAAAACCGGCATTGCCATAGGTGGCAGTGGCGTAGAACAGGGTCCAGAACATTTGCCAGGGACCGGTGAAGCTGGCCAGGTCCACCACCAGGGCGCGGATGGGCACAAAGTAGCCGACGAAGGTAACCCCCGTCCACAGCGCCACCAGCAGCCACAGCCCGTGCTTGGCGCCGCGCTTGGCGATTTTTTCGGCAGTCCAGCCGCTGCCGTCCAGCCGCAGGCGGGCGCTGCGGTCACCTTCGGTGCGCCGCTCAATCCACATGAACAGCTCGGTATACACCGTCTGCGGGCAGCTGAAGCCGCACCACAACCGCCCGGCCACGGCGGTGAACAGGAACAGCGCCAGCGCGCTGATGATCAGCAGCACCGCCAGGTAGATGAAATCCTGAGGCACCAGCAGCCAGCCGAAGATGTAAAAGCGCCGCTGCTCCAGATCAAACAGCAGTGCCTGGCGGCCATGGATCTGCAGCCAGGGCACACCGTAGAAGAACAGCTGCGTCAGCCACACCAGCGCCCAGCGCCAGGCGGCAAAGCGCCCGGCGATGGAGCGCGGCTGGATCTTCTGGCGCTTTTCGTAAAAGGAACGGCCGGCCTCGGGTGGCTCGGCATGGATGGGAATGGTCTTGCGCGCAGTGCCCGTGCCAGCGGCTGCGGGCACGGTGGGGGCGGAGTCGTGAAGCGGGTTCATGTGTGCGTGGGGGCGGCGCGGCAGTGCATCTGCCATGTGTTGGCGCCGACTATGCGGCGGCGCCCCGTGCTTGCACAGCATCAGTTTTCAGGCAAAAAGACCGTATCAGATGCGCATTTGATCTACGTCACCAGATCAGTTCTTCAAAAACTGAGCAGCCTGCGCCCATGCAACGGAGGTTTGGCATGCATTGGCCGCTGCAATGCATGCCGTATGTACATGGATTGCTATGTTTTTTCAAAACACGCAAACATCGCTCAAGTCCTCAAAAAAGCCGCCGAAATAGACGCAACGTCGCAGCACACCCGCAAGCGACCACGAGGAGAAGACCATGGTTGCCACCACCGGCGTTTCCGCCACCAGCACCCCGAGCAGCGCACTGGAAGATGCCCAGCGCACGGCCGCCACCAGCCGCGAAGGCCAGCGTGCGCAGCAGAATGCGCAAATCCTGCAGGCCTCGATGGATGTCTCCATCTCTGCCGGCAATCACAGCCTGACGCTGCTGTACCGTGCTGCGGTGGACAAGCTCAACGAGGTGCTGGCCCCCGAGCTGGGACCAGACGCCATCGCCCAGGCGCAGCAGCAGGACCAGAGCAGCGAGGCGGTGGCCGGCCGCATCGTGTCGCTCTCGACCGCGATGTTCGAGCGCTATGCCGCCAAATACCCGGACAAGGACCCCGAAACCCTGTTGCAGGACTTTGTGGCCACCATCCGCAGCGGCTTTGAGCAAGGCTATGGCGAGGCCACCGACATCCTGCAAGGCCTGGGCGTCTGGGGCGAGACCGACAGCCCCGTGCGCAGCGCCATCGAGCGCACCTACAGCTTGGTGCAACAGGGCTTTGATGACTTCCTGCAGCAAAAGCTGGCCGCACTGAAGGCGCCGCAGGACGGCAGCGCCACACCGGCGGGCACGGAAGCGGCGACGGCCTGATTCACCTGGCACCTGTTCCGCTCCGAAGCGCGTGACCTGGCAACAAAAAAGGCTCCCGAGGGAGCCTTTCTTTCCATCACCAGCTGCACTGCCTTGCCGTGAAGTACAGGACATTCCCCCCATCCACGACATCCTGGCCGCCGGGATAGCTTGCGCATCCGCAGGCCTCACCCCTGCGCACCCCGCACGCTCCACACCACCAGGGTGTACCGAGCGGTGCGGGGGCCGTGTTCACGCCGGTACGCTCTGCGCCCAGCCGGCATCGACCCAGCTGGACAGCAGCTCCAGCGCATCGTCGCTGAACTGCTGCACCTCGCGCACCGACAGGCGGCGGTTATCGGCCAGTTGCTGCATCAGCTTGGCATCCTTGCCACCGGCGAGGTAGCTTTCGCCGTTGATGAAGATGTGCTTGGCGTCGTACAGCATGCGGGTGCGGCGGTTCAGTTCCACGCCTTCGATCATGCCGAAGTCCTCGGCCGGCTCGAACCACACGCCCGGTTTGGGGTCGCTCATGTACTCCCCCAGGGCGCGTTCCAGCGCCAGCGGCTCGGCCAGGGCTTTTTTCAGCGCTTCCCGGGCAAAGTCGTACAGGTCGGCGGGAATCTCGCCGGGCTTGGCCACGGCGGGCTGCTTGGGGTCCTTGTAGACCACGTCCTTGGGCGCTTCGTCCGGGGCATCGGACATGCGCAGAAAGAGTTCGCGCGCCATCTCGTCCTGCTTGGGCGAGCGGAACCCCACCGAATACGTCATGCACTCGCCTTCGGCAATGCCGTCGTGCGCCCACTTCGGCGGCAGGTACAGCATGTCGCCGGGCTCCAGCACCCATTCCTCTTCGGGCTCGAAGTTGGTCAGGATCTTCAGCGGCACGCCTTCCTGCAGCGTGAAGTCCTTCTGGCGGCCGATGCGCCAGCGGCGCTTGCCATGGGCCTGCAGCAGGAACACGTCGTAGTTGTCGAAATGCGGGCCCACGCCGCCCTGGTCGGTGGCAAAGCTGATCATCAGATCGTCCATGCGCGCATCGGGCACAAAGCGGAATTGCTGCAGCAGCTGGTGCGCCGCTTCGTTGTGCAGGTCCACGCCTTGCACCAGCGCCGTCCAGCCGGGCTTGGCCAGCGACGGCAGCTTGCGCCGAGGGAAAGGGCCATGCGACAGCTTCCACTGGCCTTCACCCAGTTGCTCTATCAGACGCGCCTCCACGCCCTCTTCACCGGCCAGCGCCAGCAACTGCGCACGGTTGAGCAGCGGCTTGAAGCCGGGGATCGCCTGGCGAATCAGCAGCGGCTTCTTGTGCCAGTAGGTGCGCATGAATTTCTCGGGCGAGATGCCGCCGAGCAGCTGGAGCGGGGATTGGATGTCCATGGCGATGCAGATAGCGGCGCCACCAGGGGCCGCATCGGTAGAAAAAGGGAAGGTGTTTGCGGGCCGCGCGCAGCATGCGCAGGCGGTCCACCGTGGGGCGCATTGTCCCATGGGCCCCGATGCCAGGCTTTGCTGCGGCGCAAAACCGCGCGCATGGCGCTGCCGCACCGACCCGGCATGGGGCCATGCCCCAGCGGCAGCCACACGCCCTCGCAGGAAAGCCGCTGGCCGGTACAATTTCTGCCTTCCCGCGCTGGGCCGGCCCCTGTGGCCCGGCCTGCGCCCCTTGCCAAGAAAGCTTCGATATGGAAATCACCGAACAATGCGTGGTCGCGCTGACCTGGGTGCTCAAAGACACCTTGGGCGATGAGCTGGATGTGCTGGACGAGCCGGTGGAATTTCTGCTGGGTGGCGACGACCTGCTCAAGCGCATCGAAGAAGCCCTGCAAGGCCACCAGGTGGGTGCCACGCTGGACCTGCACCTGGAGCCCGAAGACGCGTTTGGCGACTACATCGACAAACTGATCTTCCTGGAGCCGCGCACCCTGTTCCCCGCCGAACTGGAAGAAGGCATGACCTTTGAAGGCAGCGCCCTGCCCGAAGGCTGCAACCCCACGGCCCCCAAGGACGCGCTCTACACCGTGACCGACATTTACCCCGAGCATGTGGTGCTGGACGGCAACCACCCGCTGGCCGGTATTGCGCTGCGCATCCATCTGAAAGTGGAAGCCGTGCGCGAAGCCACGGAAGAGGAAATCGGCCGCGGCAGCGCCGGCACCGGCTTTTTCCGCGTGCAGCCCCAGGCGCCAGGCAACGACCTGCTGCACTGAGACCGGCCTGCGCCCCTCTCCCTGCAAAAAGGCAGCCTGCGGGCTGCCTTTTTGTTGGATGGCACAGGACGCAAAGCAAGCACTCTTTACCGAGCGCCGGGGCCCGGACTACCGCATCCTGAATGCCTCGCGGTGCAGCCGCCAGCGCCCGCCCTGGGCCCGCACCGCCTGGGCGCCTTGCTCCAAGGCATCGCCCAGGCTTTGGGGGCCGCAGACCCACAGGTCCAGCTGCGCCCCATGGCGTTCCAGATCCTGGGGGCGCAGCCACTGGCCCTGGGCGGCGTCGTGCACGCTCAGGCCCACCGGCGGACAGGCTTCAGCACACAGGGTCTGGACACGGAGCAGCAGTCCATCGCTTGCGGCATCGCGGGTGCAGTAGTGCAGATGGGCAGCAGACAGGCTGTCGCCCTGGACCTCGGCACAGGGCGTGGCGCCCGGCTGCCGCGCCTCCAGCCACGCCAGAAACGGGGTGATGCCCACGCCTGCGGCCACCCAGATTTGCACGGGGCCGGCCTGGCCTCCGGGCTGCGGCGCATGGCCATCGAACCGCCCATACGGTCCTTCGATCTGCATGGCCTGCCCAGCGTGCAGCGTGCGGTGCAACTGGGCGGTGTAGTCTCCCAGCGGCTTGATCACCAGCCGCAACAACGTCCGCCCATCGGCCGTCTGCCCGCATGCCCCCGGCGCACTGGCCACAGTGAAAGGGTGGGCCCCTTCCCACGCATCCCAGCGCACAAAGACAAATTGCCCGGCGCGGTGCCCTGGCCAATGGGCAGGCAGTGCACACAGCACCTCCAGCGGATCCTGTGCTGGCCGCGCCCCCAGCAGTTGCACCGCATGCACCTGCGCCGCATAGCGGCGGGCTCCTCCGATCCGGCCAGCCAGCGCCCACAGCGCGGCCGCACTGCCCAGCACCATCAGCGCCCCCATCAGCCACCCCACGGGCTGCTGCCAGTACGCCTGCGGCAGCAGCACCAGGCTGTGAACGACCAGCGCCACATACAACACCGGCATCACGCGGTGCAGCCAGCGCCAGGGTTGGTAGGGCAGCAGGCGACGCCACAACGTGAGCACCACCAGCAGCAGCAAGGCGTAAAAGGCCCATTGACCCAGGTCCTTGGCCCAGCTGCGTCCATCGGCCAGCCAGGGCAGCATGGCGTCGCGCGCAGGGCGTCCGGCCGTGCCCCAGGCTGCCTTGATCCAGGCGCTCGATTCCTTGGTACCCCAGTGCAGCAACGCGGCCACGGCGGCCGTGGTGCCCAGCCATTTGTGCAAGCGGTACACCTGGTCCATGCCACCCACGGGGCGCTCCATCCACGGCTGGCGCAATGCCAGCCACATGGCCAGCGAGAGCATGCCCATGCCCCACACCCCGGTCAGCAACAACAGATCCCGCCGCAACAGCCAGACCCATTGCACACCCTCGCCGTTCGCACCCGCCACCAGCCCCTGGCCTTGCTCAGCCCACAGTGCCAGCATCCAGGCCCCGGTCAACACCGCCGCCCAGGCAGCCCATATGCCGCGTACACGCATACCACGTCCTTTTTATGATCTACACCCTCGGTTCGGCGGGCGGGAGCCACAGCCCCCGCGCGCGCTCAGTCGCTCAGTGCTTGATGCGGCTGCGCAGCACGGCGCCCGTCTGCCCATCCACCTCCAGCTTCACACGCGCGCCTTGGGCGTTGAGACCTTTGACGTCGTAGTGGTAGTCGTCCCATTCGATTTCGCGCAGATCGCGGTAGCCCGCAGCCTCCAGGCGGTCATAGACCTGGCGGATAGTTAGAACCGGGATGGGGCCTGCGGGTGCTGCAGCAGTTGACTGCCCGGCGGCACCCGTCGGTGTGGCCGCAGGAGCGCCTTGCGCCAGGGCCGTGCCACCCAGCACGGCGGCCAGCGCCAGGGCCGATACGGGTACCGCCGCCTTGCGCAGCAGGGACAGAGAAGAACGGGTGATAGCCATCATGTGCAAACTCCTGAAAGAAGAAACTGCCAGCACCGTGCTGGCATGGCTGCAGTGTTTTCCAGCGCCCGTGAACCAAAGCTGAAGGCGCTGTTCATCTGCGGTTCATTGGCATTTCGGTATAAGGAAAGGCCTTGCCGTTCTGGAACCCCTGCCATGCCACTGCCCCGTCCCCGTTTTCACCTGCCCCGCTGGCGCGCGCTGCCTGTGCTGGGTGCGGCCGCATGTGTGGCGGTGCTGTGGGGGGCCATCGCTTTGCAGGCGCCCTCCGCACGGTCGGATGAAAGCGACCACGAACTGGCCCGCCAGGCGCTGCAGCAAGGCAAGGTGCTGCCGCTGCGCACCGTTCTGGACCAGGTGGAACGCGAGTACAAGGGCCAGGTCATCAAGGTGGAGTTCGAGCACGACGATGGCCGCTTCCTTTACGAACTGCGCGTGCTGCAGGCCGACGGCCGGGTGCTCAAGGTCAAGATCAACGCCGTGAACGGCAAGGTACTGAGCGTGCGCCAGAAAGGACGTGACTGATGCGCATCCTGGTGGTGGAAGACGAACCCACTTTGCAGACCCAGTTGCGCGACGCCATTGCCGCTGCCGGCCACACCGTGGAAACCGCCGCCGACGGCAGCACCGCCCAGTACCTGGGCCAGGAAGAGGCATTTGATGCGGTGGTTCTGGACCTGGGCCTGCCCGTGGTGGATGGACTGACCGTGCTACGCCACTGGCGCGCCGGTGGGCGCAGCATGCCGGTGCTGATCCTGACCGCACGCAGTGCCTGGCATGAAAAGGTGATGGGCATGGACGCCGGGGCCGACGATTACCTGGCCAAGCCCTTCCACATGGAAGAGCTGCTGGCCCGCCTGCGCGCCCTGCTGCGTCGGCTTTCGCCCCACAGCAGCGCCCAATGGCAATGCGGCAGCATCCTGCTGGACACGCGCCAGGCCACCGTGGCCGTGGATGGGCTGCCGCTGGTGCTGACCAGCCACGAGTTCAAGATCCTGGCGTTGCTGATGCAGCGCGTGGGCGAAGTGCTCTCGCGCACCGAGCTGTCCGAACACCTGTACCCGCAGGACAGCGAGCGCGACTCCAACACCATCGAAGTCTTTGTGGGCCGGCTGCGCAAGAAACTGCCCGCAGGCAGCATCGAAACTGTGCGCGGCCTGGGCTACCGCCTGGTGCCCGCCTCGGCAGAAAGCCTGTCATGAATGCCGCACACACCGCGCTGCGCTGGTTGCAGCACGGATCGCTGCGCCTGCGGCTGCTGCTGGGCACATTGGTATGGCTGGTGCTGGCCGTGGCCGTGGCCGGCTGGGGGCTGCGCGGCCTGTTCCAGGAGCATGTGCACCAGCAGTTGCAGGACCAGTTGGTGCGACAGCTCAACCAGCTCAGCGCCGCCGTCAACATGCAGGAGCGTGAAGTGCGCGTCACCGCCATGACGGGCGATGTGCGCCTGGACACCCCGCTGTCCGGGCTGTACTGGCAGGTCGACAGCTGGGTGCCCAGTGAGGGCCAGTTCCACACGGTGGCACGCTCACGCTCGCTGTGGGACCAGGCTCTGCCACTGCCGGCCGACCCTGGCTTTCCCGGCACCCGCCGTCTGGGCCATGCCGTGCTGGGCCTGCAGGATACACAAGGCCATGCCCTGCTGGCCGTCAGCCGCCCGCTGCAGCTGCCCGATGCCGATGCCCCTTTGCTGCGACTGACCGTGGCGGCCGACCAGGCCCTGCTGGCCGAGCCGCTGCAGCGCTTCACCACCATGCTGCTGGCCGCGCTGGGGCTGCTGGCCGTGGGGCTGCTGCTGGCCGTGGCCGTGCAGCTGCACCTGGCACTGCGCCCGCTGCAACGCCTGCGCCAGCAACTGGCATCCGTGCGGGCCGGCCAGACGGCGCAGCTGCAAGGCCCGGTGCCGCATGAGCTGCAACCCCTGGTCGCCGAATTCAACCATGTGCTTGCCGCCAATGCCGACATCGTGCAGCGCGCCCGCACACAGGCCGGCAATCTGGCCCATGCCGTGCACACCCCGCTGAACATTCTGGGCAACGCCGCCGCGCACGATGCCACCCCGCTGGGCCAGCTGGTGCGTGAACAGGTCAGCTCGGCCACCCGCCAGGTGGACCACCATTTGGCCCGCGCACGCGCGGCCACGGCCATCCGCGCTACCGGCCTGCGCACCCCGGTGCTGGAGCCGCTGCAGGCGCTGCTGCGCACCATGCGGCGCCTGCATGCCGGCCGGGAGGTGCACTTCCATCTGGCAAGCGATGTGCAGCAACTGGAGCCACTCGCCTTTCGGGGGGAGGAGCAGGACTTTTTTGAAATGCTGGGCAACCTGCTGGACAACGCCGGCAAGTGGGCGAGCAGCCGGGTGGAACTGTCGGTGCAGGCCCTGCCAGGGCCCCCGGACCAAGGCGGGCAGCTGTGCCTGCTGGTGGACGATGACGGGCCCGGCATTCCGGACCCGGACCAGCGCAACCGCATCTTCGGGCGCGGCGAGCGGCTGGATGAACAGCGCCCCGGCACCGGCCTGGGGCTGGATATCGTGCGTGAGCTGGCCCACACCTATGGCGGAAGCATCGAGGCCTACCCCTCGCCGCTGGGAGGCCTCCAGCTGTGCCTGTGCCTGCCCGCAGCGCCAGCGGCCTGAGACGCCCGGCCGCGGCAGACCCGCTCCGCGTTTTTCGCTCCCGGCCCCTGCCATGGTCCTGCGCATTACACGGATGCACTGACGCGCAGGCCCCGCAGTACCCTCTGCCCAAAGGCACTCGCACCGGGGGCAACGCCTGTCCCCCTCCGCGCGCACCGCGCTTATGAAAAAAGGGCCCGCAGGCCCTTTGAAACCATGCTGCTGCAGCGCAGTGGTTCAGCGGTAGATCTGGTTGCCATCCACACGCACATGGTCGCCGGGACGGAAGCCCGGGGCATTCTGGTAGTCAAACGCCCGCACGCTGCCGTCGGGCAGCTGCACGCTGACGCGGTAGATGTCGCGCACACTGCCGCCGCCCATATTGTTCTGCACGGCATTGCCTGCCAGTGCGCCGCCCACCACGCCGGCGATGGTGGCCAGGTCCTTGCCACGGCCGCCGCCCACCTGGTGGCCCAGTACACCACCCAGCACACCGCCGACGATGGCACCACCGGCGCCAATGCCGCTGCCGTCCTGCACGCGCACGGTTTCCACATTCAGCACCCGCCCCTGCTGGACGTACTGGCCTTGTTGGTTGTACTGGCCTTGCTGGTTGTAGCCGCCGCCATACGTGTTGCCATATGTGCTGCCATAGTTGCCGCTTTGCACCGGGTAGCTGGTGACCGGCTGGTTG
Source organism: Comamonas sp. UBA7528 (assembly GCF_002479375.1). NCBI lineage: Bacteria > Pseudomonadati > Pseudomonadota > Betaproteobacteria > Burkholderiales > Comamonadaceae > Comamonas > Comamonas sp. UBA7528. Next base: position 394,069 of record NZ_DLMU01000008.1, on the reverse strand, counting down.
TAGCCGCCCTGGCTGGCGTAGCCACCTTGGTTATAGCCGCCCTGGGGGTAGGCCGCGCAGGCTGTCAGTGCGGCGGCCACAGCGGCTGCCATGGCCAGACGGCCCCAGCGTGAAATGGTGTGCATGCAATTTCTCCTCGTCTGCAAAGCGGCAGGGCCATGGCGATGTGCACGGCCTGCACAGGTGGCGCGCCGTGCGCGCCTTACTGGTTCAACGCCCCAGTGCCGCAGGGAGACGACCGCTTTCACACTTGCTCACAAACTTCCCTCCCGCCCCCGTACCGGCTGCGGCCTTGCAAACGAGCCCCATGCAGCCCTAAGCTGTCGCAATGGTGTGCATGGTGCGGAGCTGTTTGTCATCGCTGCCGCATTGCCGCTTGCATGTATTTTTGGGGATTGGTAACTGCACCCGTCCAATGGCGGGCGCTGGTGAGAGCGCTTGATTTTCACGGCGTACACGCCGCTGCCGTTGGCCTGGATAGCGCTGCCTGCGCATAGGTGTTTGGGTTGCACGCCTACGGGCGCATGGCCAGAACGCCCTTACAAATTCGCTATGAGGTTTACCGATCAGATAGCCAGACATCCGCAGCGTGCACCCACAGGAGCAGCTATGCCCGCCACCGTCCGCATTGATATGGTCAGCGACACCACCTGCCCCTGGTGCGCCATTGCCCTGTTCAATCTGCTCCACGCGCTGCGCAGCCTGGAAGGCGAGATCCAGGCGAAGCTGCACCTGCAACCGCTGGAGCTGCACCCCAGCGTGAAAGCCGCCGGGGAAATCCGCGCCCAGTACCTGCAGCAGCACCAGCGCCCTGCCCGCGCCGCCCTGCAGCCCTGCTGGGCCGACATCCGTCTGCACGGCCTGGCGATCCACCTGGACATGGGCCCGCAGGAGCCCCGCATGCTCTACAACACGCTGGACGCCCACCGGCTGCTGCAATGGGCCGACAACCAGGGGCAGGACCACCAGCTGGTGCTGGCGCAGCAGCTGGTGCACGGCTACTTCGGACAGGGGGCGAATATTGCCGACCATCAGGTGCTGGCCGATGCCGCCGTGGCCGCAGGCCTGAGCCGCGAGGCTGCACTGGCCTATCTGGCGGCGGGCGACGACATCCAGGCCGTGCGCGAAGCCCAGTCTTTCTACCGGGGAATGGGCATACAGACCGTCCCCACCTTCATTTTCAACCACCGCCAGCTGCTGCGCGGCAACCAGGCGCCCGAGGCCTTTGTCCGTGCGTTGCGCTATATCGCAGCCGCCGGCGCCCCGCCGTCCATGGTCTGATCTACGTGATCTGCAGCCCTTCAAAAACAAAGCCCGGCAACGCCGGGCTTTGTTTCAGGACGCCCTGGGCGCTTACTGCTTGCCTGTGGAGCCGTAGCCGCCTTCGCCACGCTCACTGGTATCGGCAAATTCTTCCACCAGGTTGAATTGCGCCTGCGCCACCGGCACGATCACCAGTTGGGCCAGACGGTCCATGGGCTGCAGCGTGAAGGCGGTGGAGGAACGGTTCCAGGCGCTGACCATCAGTTGGCCCTGGTAGTCGCTGTCGATCAGTCCCACCAGATTGCCCAGCACGATGCCGTGCTTGTGGCCCATGCCCGAACGCGGCAGGATCATGGCGGCATAGCCGGGGTCTTTCAGGTAAATGGCCATGCCGGTGGGCACCAGCTGCCATTGGCCGGGCTCCAGCGTCAGCGGCGCATCCAGGCAGGCGCGCAGGTCCAGTCCGGCACTGCCGGGCGTGGCGTAGGCAGGCATGTTCTCGCGCAGGCGCGCATCCAGGATCTTCAGGTCAACATTCATGGGGAAACTCACAGCGGGCTGCAGGCGCCGATGGCGCCATGGGAAGGGGCCGGGCTCTGCCGCCGGTCAGACAACAAAGGCTGCATTGTGCCGTGCCGCCAGGCCCGGCATGGCATTTCTGAAATCGATCAGTCCTTGGCGGCAGACCGGATGCCCTTGCGCACTGCGCTGATGATGCCGAACAGCAGCAGCAGCGCCCCCAGACCCGGCACAACCATGCCCAGGATAGCCAGGAACACCAGAAACACGATGCGCCCGGGCGTGATGCGGAACCAGGATGCAGCAGCCGGCTTGTCCTGGGCCTGCTGCTGCGCGGCGCGACGGGCGGCCTGCTCCGCTTCCTGCTGCTTGCGTGGATTGCGGGCCTTGCGCTGCTGCGCTTTTTGCGCCACAGGCTGGCCTGCGCGCTGGGCTTCCTGTGCCTGCTGCACGGCAGCCTGCGCCTTTTCACGCACCCGCGCCAGCGCCGATGCTGGCTGCGCGCCAGGGGTGGCCGTCGCATCGGTGAAATCGCTGCGGCTGCTGGTATTCAGTCCATGGAAGGCACTGCGGTACAGCGGGCTGGCACGCAAAAGGGTATCGACATAGCGCACATAGTCGCCGCCGCGCGGGCCGTCATAGTTGGAGGTGGACATGGGCAAAAAATGGGGGAAACAGGTCAACAGGGGGCTGTGCGCGTTCAGCGCGCCGGTGCAGCAGCCAGGCGGCGCGCCAGCTCCTGCACCAGTTGCACACCCAGCTCGGTCTTGGGCGCGCGCGGCAACTCGCGGTGGCCTTGGGCATCCACCAGCAGCAAGGCGTTATCGTCCTGACCGAAGGTGGCCGGTCCGATGTTACCCACCAGCAAGGGGACATCCTTGCGCAGGCGCTTGGCCATGGCGTGCTGCAGCAGATCGTGGCTTTCGGCCGCAAAGCCCACACAGTACAAGGCACCGCTGCGGGCTCTGGCGGATTGGGCCACGGTGGCAAGGATGTCGGGGTTCTCCACAAAAGCCAGCGCCGGCACGTCGCCCGAACCGTCTTTCTTGATCTTCTGGTCGGCCATATTGGCTGGACGCCAGTCCGCCACGGCCGCCGTGGCGATGAACACATCCGCAGGCCCGACCTGGGACTGCACGGCCGCCAGCATCTGCTGGGCCGACTGCACATTGATGCGCTGCACCCCGCGCGGCGTGGGCAGATGCACCGGACCGGCGACCAGGGTCACGTCCGCCCCGGCTGCCTGGGCTGCTGCCGCAATCGCAAAACCCATCTTGCCGCTGGACAGGTTGGTGATGCCTCGCACCGGGTCGATGGCTTCAAACGTGGGGCCGGCCGTGATCAACAACTTTTTTCCGCGCAGCACCTTGGGGGCAAAAAAGGCCTGGAGGTCTTCCAGCAGTTCTTCGGGCTCCAGCATGCGACCATCGCCCGTCTCGCCGCAGGCCTGATCGCCCACCCCCACACCCAGCACCAGAGCGCCGTCGGCCGCCACCTGGCTCAGATTGCGCTGCGTGGCCGGGTGGGCCCACATTTCGCGGTTCATGGCCGGCGCCAGCAGCAGCGGAATGCGGTCGATGGGACGGGCCAGGCACATCAGGCTCAGCAGCTCGTCGGCGCGGCCCTGGGCCAGCTTGGCGATGAAATCTGCGCTGCAGGGCGCGATGACGATAGCATCGGCCTCGCGGCTGAGGTTGATGTGCGGCATGTTGTTGGGCTCGCGGGCATCCCATTGCGAGCCGTACACCGTGCGCCCGGACAAGGCCTGCATGGTCACCGGGGTGATGAAATGCTCGGCCGCCTCCGTCATCACCACCTGCACGGTGGCGCCTGCCTTGGTCAGCAGACGGCACAGATGGGCCGATTTGTAACAAGCCACGCCTCCAGAGAGGCCCAGCACCACATGTTTGCCAGCAAGCGCGTTCATGGCGGCGAATGTAGCAGACGCTTGCCCCTGCATTTCCGTGTCGGCAAGCGGTGGGAACCCGCTCGCACCTATAATTCATCTTTACCACCACCAAAAAAAGAAGAGATGACCAAATTCGTCTTCGTCACAGGCGGTGTGGTGTCTTCCCTGGGCAAGGGAATCGCCTCAGCCTCCCTTGCTGCGATCCTGGAATCGCGCGGTCTCAAAGTCACCCTCATCAAGCTGGACCCGTACATCAACGTGGACCCCGGCACCATGTCGCCCTTCCAGCACGGCGAAGTGTTTGTGACGGATGACGGCGCTGAAACCGACCTGGACCTCGGCCACTACGAGCGCTTCATCGAGACCCGTATGAAGCAGACCAACAACTTCACCACGGGCCGGATCTACCAGTCCGTGCTGGAGAAGGAACGCCGCGGCGACTACCTGGGCAAGACCGTGCAGGTCATCCCCCATGTCACCAACGAAATCCAGGAATACGTCAAGCGCGGCGCCGGCATCGGCACCGACGACGCAGTGGATGTGGCCATCTGTGAAATCGGTGGCACCGTGGGCGACATCGAGTCCCTGCCCTTCCTGGAAGCCGTGCGCCAGCTGGCGCTGAAGCTGGGTCCCAACAACTCGGCCTTCGTCCACCTGACCTACCTGCCCTATATCGCCACGGCCGGTGAGCTCAAGACCAAGCCCACCCAGCACACGGTGCAGAAGCTGCGCGAAATCGGTATCCAGCCCGACGCCCTGTTGTGCCGCGCCCAGTACCAAGTGCCGGAAGAGGAAAAGGCCAAGATCTCGCTGTTCACCAACGTGCCCGAGTGGGGCGTGATCTCCATGTGGGACGTGGACACCATCTACAAGGTGCCGCGCATGCTGCACGAACAGGGCCTGGACGGTCTGATCTGCGACAAGCTGCGCCTGAACACCCCGCCCACCACGCTCAAGCGCTGGGACGACCTGGTCTACGAAACCGAGCACCCGCAAGGCGAAGTGAATGTGGCCATGGTGGGCAAGTATGTGGAGCTGTCCGACGCCTACAAGTCGGTCAACGAAGCACTCAAGCACGCCGGCATGCAGAACCATGTGCGCGTGAAGATCACCCACGTAGACTCGGAAACCATCACCGACGCCAACGCCAAGCAGGAGCTGTCCAAGTACGACGCCATCCTGGTGCCCGGCGGCTTCGGTTCGCGCGGCGTGGAAGGCAAGATCTCCACCGCCCAGTTCGCCCGTGTGAACAAGGTGCCTTACCTGGGCATATGCCTGGGCATGCAAGTGGCCACCATCGAGTACGCACGCCATGTGGCGGGCCTGGAAGGCGCCAACTCGACCGAGTTCGATCCCCAGACGCCCAACCCCGTGATCGCCCTGATCACCGAGTGGAAGGACGAGGACGGCACGATCAAGACGCGCGACGAGAACTCCGACCTGGGCGGCACCATGCGCCTGGGCGCCCAGTCCTCCGATGTGCAGAAAGACACGCTGGCCCACAGCATCTACGGCGATGTGGTCACCGAACGCCACCGCCATCGCTATGAAGCCAACACCCAGTACCTGGATCAGCTGCGTGCAGCGGGTCTGGTGATCTCGGCCCTGACCCAGCGCGAACAGCTGACAGAAATCGTCGAGCTGCCGGCGGCCGTGCACCCCTGGTACATCGGCGTGCAGTTTCACCCCGAGTTCAAGTCCACCCCCTGGGATGGCCACCCGCTGTTCAATGCCTTCATCAAGGCAGCCGTCGACAGCAAGCAAAAGGGCAAGAAGGCCTGAGCGGCCGACTTACCGGATACGAAAAGGAAACCCGCCATGAAACTCTGCGGCTTCGACATTGGCCTGGACCAACGCTTTTTTCTGATCGCCGGACCCTGCGTGGTCGAGTCCGAGCAGTTGCAGATGGACGTGGCGGGTCAGCTCAAGGAAATCACCTCCTCCCTGGGCATCCATTTCCTGTTCAAGAGCAGCTTTGACAAGGCCAACCGCTCCTCGGGCACCAGCTTTCGCGGCCCGGGCATGGAAAAAGGCCTGGAAATCCTGGCCAAGGTGAAGAAGGAAATCGGCGTGCCGGTACTGACCGACGTGCACACCGTGGAAGAAGTGCCACATGTGGCGTCCGTCGTGGACATGCTGCAGACGCCCGCCTTCCTGTGCCGCCAGACCGACTTCATCCGCGCCGTGGCCCAATCGGGCAAGCCGGTCAATATCAAGAAGGGCCAGTTCCTGGCCCCGCACGATATGAAGAACGTTATCGACAAGGCCCGTGCCGCCGCCAAGGAAGCAGGCCTGCCCGAAGACAGCTTCACCGCCTGCGAACGCGGCGCCAGCTTTGGCTATAACAATCTGGTCAGCGACATGCGCTCTCTGGCCATCATGCGCGAGACCAATGCCCCCGTGGTGTTCGACGCCACGCACAGCGTGCAGCTGCCTGGCGGCAACGGCACCAGCAGCGGCGGCATGCGCGAGATGGTGCCTGTGCTGTCCCGTGCGGCCGTGGCCGTGGGTGTGGCCGGTCTCTTCATGGAAACCCACCCCGACCCCTGCAACGCCCTGTCGGACGGTCCCAACGCAGTGCCGCTCAAGCATATGAAGGCGCTGCTGGAAACCCTGGTGGCCTTGGACGATGTGACCAAGCGCAACGGTTTCCTGGAAAACGCCTTCGAAGCCTGAAGCAGCGCGTACCATGCACGCCATCCGGTAACGACACCCAAGCACGCCCCGCACGGCGTGCTTTTTCGTATCCAAAACACAGCAGTCTGTGCGTACCCGGACTGCTGTGTTGGCGGAGAATTCCGCCAAGTCCTCTGGGACACGAATTTGTAAAAACCTTCAAAGGAAGACCATGAGTGCAATCGTTGACATCGTAGGACGCGAAGTCCTGGACAGCCGCGGCAACCCCACCGTCGAATGCGACGTGCTGCTGGAATCCGGCGTGATGGGCCGCGCTGCGGTGCCGAGCGGCGCCTCCACCGGCTCGCGCGAAGCCATCGAACTGCGTGACGGCGACAAGAGCCGTTACCTGGGCAAGGGCGTGCTGAAGGCCGTGGAGCACATCAACACCGAAATCTCCGAGGCCGTGCTGGGCCTGGATGCTTCCGAACAGGCCTTCCTGGACAAGACCCTGATCGACCTGGACGGCACCGACAACAAGAGCCGCCTGGGCGCCAACGCCATGCTGGCGGTGTCCATGGCTGTGGCCCGCGCTGCCGCGGAAGAAGCCGGCCTGCCCCTGTACCGCTATTTCGGCGGCATGGGCGGCACGCAGCTGCCCGTGCCCATGATGAACGTGATCAACGGTGGTGCCCACGCCAACAACAGCCTGGACCTGCAAGAGTTCATGATCATCCCCGTGGGTGCGCCGACCTTCCGCGAAGCCGTGCGCTGGGGCGCCGAGGTCTTCCATGCGCTGAAGGCCATCATCCACCACAAGGGCATGTCCACGGCCGTGGGCGACGAAGGCGGTTTCGCGCCTTCCGTGGAAAACCACGAAGCGGCGATCCAGCTGATCATCGAAGCCATCGAGAATGCCGGCTACAAGCCCGGTGAACAGATCGCCCTGGGTCTGGACTGCGCAGCCTCCGAGTTCTACAAGGACGGCATGTACGTGCTGGCCGGCGAAGGCAATATGACGCTGACCTCCACCCAGTGGACCGACATGCTGGCGGGCTGGTGCGACAAGTACCCCATCGTCTCCATCGAAGACGGCATGCACGAAGGCGACTGGGATGGCTGGAAGATCCTGACCGAGCGTCTGGGCAAGAAGGTGCAGCTGGTGGGTGACGACCTGTTCGTGACCAACACCAAGATCCTGAAGGAAGGCATTGAAAAGCACATTGCCAATTCCATCCTGATCAAGATCAACCAGATCGGCACCCTGACCGAAACCTTCGCCGCCATCGAAATGGCCAAGCGTGCCGGTTACACCGCCGTGATCTCGCACCGCTCGGGCGAAACCGAAGACAGCACCATCGCTGACATCGCTGTCGGCCTGAATGCAGGTCAAATCAAGACCGGTTCCATGAGCCGTTCCGACCGTATCGCCAAGTACAACCAGCTGCTGCGTATCGAAGAAGACCTGGGCGATGTGGCCGAATACCCTGGCCGCGCTGCTTTCTACAATCTGCGCTGATCCGCAGCCCTTTCACTGAGTCGAGCGCCTTTCCCGCACCATGGTTCACCGCATTGTCACGCTGGTACTGCTGGCCATCCTGGCCATCGTCCACGCCCAGCTCTGGCTGGGCAGCTACAGCATGGACCATGTGCAGGAGATGCGCACCCAGATCGCGCAGATCAAGGCCGCCAACGAAGTGGCCCGGCTGGAGAACAACCGGCTGACCTCGGAAGTGTCGGACCTGCGCGAGGGCAAGGACATGGTGGAAGAGAAAGCCCGCAGCGAACTGGGCATGGTCAAACCCAACGAGATCTACGTACAGATCACCAAGCCCTGATCGCCGCAGGCGCGCACGGTCTCTGCGTGCTCCTTTCTGTAACGGCCTCTTGCGAGGCCGTTATCGTTTCTGCTCAGCGGTAACGAACGCACCAACATCTCTGTTTTCCATCAGACCCATGCCGTGCGGCGCAGCGCCTCCCACAGCTTCGACCTCTACACTGCATCCACCAATCACCCACCGGCAAAATCAGGTCCTGCCGCCCTCCCGGAAAACGCCTTTACACCACCCGCTCGATGCCCCCGTCTCCTGCCCCCCTCCCCCTGTCCACCGTGGCCGGCACGGCCAGCAGCCAGCCGCAGGCGCTGTGGCTACGTATGGTGCAGGCAGAAGCCGCAGCCATCGGGAGCACGCCATGCCCGCCCGACGGCGGTGTGCCATCGCGCGCTCCTGTGGATGCCCACCTGCTGGCGCATTGGACGGCACAGGTCCAGCGGCCCATGCCCACCGGCCAGGTGTTCTGGCTGCCGACACCGGCATCGGCGTGCGCGGCGGAACGCGCACTGGAACAGGCCTGCCGCCAGCAGCTGATGCGGGATGCAATGGATGGCACCACCTGCCTGCGGGTGCTCTACGGCGCCCCGGCACAGCAGCAGCGCGCACTGCTGGAATGTCTGCAGGCCTTGCCTACCCAGCAGACCGAAGCAGCCTCCCTGCACCGCGGTCCCGACGCGGCCAGCGCGCTGCAGCACGGCCATGCGCCCTATCTGCGTTGCAGGGAATGCGTGGACCCCGCCAGCGAGCAGCGCTTGTTCTCACGCCTGCTGGGTGACAACCAGAACCCTGGGAACGACACAGGACAGCCCTGAGCCCCGCCTGTGTGCCGCACCCGCACAGCAAATTCTATAAATAAAGCATCGCTGCCTGCGCCCATGGGCCACTGCCGCTGCAAGCCGCCACTGGCAGCACTGCAGCAGCACAAAGTGCCCGCTTGGCCCATACCCCACCCACAGCACGCACAAGAAAAAAGCCTTGCAAGCAAGGCTTTTTTCCGAGCGGGATCACCCGGCAGGACCGAGTCTGCCCGCAGGCAAGGCGCTTATTGCACCGCGTTGGAAGCCGGCGGCTGCGCCGCCGCATCGGCAAACAGCTGGGCCGCGTCCACCGCGTCAAAGTGGTATTGCTGGCCGCAGTAGTCGCAGCCCACTTCCACATTGCCGCGTTCGGCGACGATGCTGTCCACCTCGTCCTGACCCAAGGTCCGCAGCATGTTCTGCACGCGTTCGCGGCTGCAGGTGCAGGCAAAACGGGGGCCGGTTTCCTCGTCCTGCTGGGGGACAAAACGCAGCAGCTTTTCTTCCCAGAACAGCCGGTGCAGGATGGTGTCCACATCCAGCGTCAACAGCTCATCGCGCGTCAGGCTTGCCGCCAGATGGGCGATGCGGTTGTAGTCCTCGTTGAAACCGTTGCGGTCATCACCCTGGTCGGCACTTTCGGTGGCGCCGGCCAGGTTGGCCTCGCCCTTGACGGGCATGCGCTGGATCATCAGGCCGGCGGCCACTTCCTCGTTGGCCGCAAGCACGATGGTGGTATCGAGCTGCTCGGACTGCAGCATGTAGAACTGCAGCGCCTCCGACAGGCGGGCGAACTTCTTGCCATCCACATCCTGCAGCGGCACCACGCCCTGGTAGGGCTGCTGCCCAGGGCGACGGTCCTTGGGATCCAGGGTGATGGCGCAGCGGCCGCTGCCATGCGCATTTACCAGCTCGGCCAAGGTGGCGTCCGCCGGCACATCACCTTGTACATTGGCGGTGGCACGCAGCGTCAGGTCGGAATTCACATCCGCCACGACCAGCTTGACCGGGCCGTCCCCCATCACCTGCAGCACCAGCGCGCCATTGAACTTGATGTTCGATTGCATCAGCACGCCGGCCGCCGCCATTTCCCCCAGCAGCTCTCGCACCGGAGCGGCATAGGCCCCGGTTTCGGTGTTGCTGGCGCGGCGGCGCAGGATTTCCTGCCAGGCATCGGTGAGGCGCACGATCATGCCGCGCACCGGCTGGCCGTCAAAAAGGAATTTGTGCAGTTCAGACACGCTGTCTCATTTCTCAAAAAACGCCCGGCGTTTATCCGCCGAGCTTGCGCAGGCCTTTGTGAAAGCGCTGCGCGTTCAGTACATAGTGGCGTGCGCTTTGGCGCAGGCCTTCGATCTGTTCCGGGCTCAGCTGGCGCACCACCTTGGCGGGGCTGCCCAGAATCATGGAGCCATCGGGGAATTCCTTGCCTTCGGTGACCAGTGAGCCGGCCCCCACCAGGCAGTTCTTGCCGATTTTCGCCCCATTGAGCACCACGGCGCCGATGCCGATCAGCGATTCATCGCCAATCGTGCAGCCATGCAGCATCACCTGGTGGCCCACGGTGACATGCTGGCCGATGGTCAGCGGCGAGCCAAAATCGGCATGCAGCACGCTGGCGTCCTGGATATTGCTTCCCGCCCCGATGGTGATGCGGTCCGTGTCACCACGGACCACCGTTCCGAACCATATGCTGGCGTCTTCGCCCAATTCAACCTGGCCCATCACCTGGGCACTGTCGGCAACCCAGGCTGAAGGGGAAATCACCGGCGCCACGCCGTCCAACTCGTAAATTGCCATGGGGGACTGTCTCCGTTGGTTTTAGTGCGAAACCTAAAATTGTAAATATGGAGCTTCGCCACCGTGCATTGGAGGTCTTGCGCCTCACCGACCCTGAAGAAAAAGCGCTTGCTGTGCTTGACCTGCATGCACAGCAAGCTCACTATTCCATAGCAGCCGATATCCAGCTGCCGTCCGTGGACCCGGCCAGCCTGCCGGGCCGCCCCGAACGCCCGCTGCTGCGCCACCACACCGAAGTGGCGCGCCGCTCCCCGGCCACGCCCGAAGGGCGGGCCATCTTGATTCACGCCATCGCCCATATCGAATTCAACGCCATCAACCTGGCGCTGGACGCCATGTGGCGTTTTGCCGGCATGCCGTCCGACTACTACCGCGACTGGCTGCGCGTGGCCGCCGAGGAAGGCAAACACTTTCTGCTGCTGCGCGACCACCTGCGCCAGCACCACGGCCAGGACTACGGCGACCACCCTGCCCACCAGGGCATGTGGACCATGTGCGAGAAAACCTCGGACGACGTCACCGCCCGCATGGCTCTGGTGCCCCGCACGCTGGAAGCGCGCGGGCTGGACGCCACCCCGCAGATCCAGAACAAGCTGCGCAACACCCACGCCCCCGATGCCCTGGCGGCAGTGGCCATTCTGGACATCATCCTGCACGAAGAAGTGGGTCATGTCGCCATCGGCAACCACTGGTACCGCTGGTTGTGCGACAAACAGGGGCTGGATCCCGAAGCGCTGTACCACGAACTCACGGTACGCTACGAAGCCCCGCGCCTGCGGCCGCCGTTCAACACCAGCGCCCGCAAGCAGGCCGGCTTCACCGAAACCGAGCTGCTGTGGCTCCAGCAAATTGCTTGACCATGGACATCGACAAGCGCCGCCTGCCTGCGGCATGATCGCAGCCGCCTGCTGCACGTACTTCTGCCCTGCCACCATTCAAGCCCCATGTCACTGTCCACTTTGACTTCTGCCCCTCCTCCCACTGCGCAAGCAGCGCTCCCTGGCGCCATGATTGCGCGGCAGGCCATCGTGGACCAACAGGGCGAAGTCGTGGGCTACGAACTGTTCTGCCGCTCCCGTGCCCCCGCCAGTCTGGGCGTGGCCAACGATGTCAGCCTGATCTTTGCGGCCATGTCCCATGCCAGCGGTGACGATCCTGCTGTCACCAAACCCATTTTCGTGAAGTGCTCGCACGAAAGCATGGCCAGCGGCCAGCTGGAGCTGGTCAGCTCCGACAAGGTGGTGCTGGAGGTGGAGATGCTGGGCCATGTGGCCAGCAGCGAGGTGCTGGCCCGCCTGCCCATTCTGCAAGCGCTGCGCAACCGGGGCTTTCAGCTGGCGTTTGGCCACAAGGTGCTGGAATCGGCCTATGCCGCCTGGCTGCCACTGGCCGACTACATCAAGCTGGACCTGGGCGTGCTGCGTCCGGAACAGCTCGCCGTGCTGGTGGGCTATGCCCAGCGCCACACCAAGGCCCAGATCATTGCCGAGAAAGTGGAAAGTGCCCAGCACTACCACCTGCTGCAGGACATGGGCATCCGCCTGTTCCAGGGCTACTGGTTTGCCCGCCCCGCACTGGTGGAAGCCCGCCTGCTGGCACCGGCCCAGGCCAGCATCATCCAGCTGATCAACCTGCTGCGCCAGCAGGCGCACCCGGAAGCCATCGAGGCCGTGCTGAAGAAAGACGCCGGCCTGGCCTTCAATCTGATGCGGCTGATCAACTCGGCCGGGCTGGGCATGGCACGTGAGATCACTTCCTTCCGCCAGGCCGTCCTGATTCTGGGGCTGAAAAAGATGTTCCGCTGGGCCGCGCTGTTGCTGACGGCCTCCAAGTTCGGCAACCTGCCCTCGTCGGTGGGCCAGACCGCCGTGGTGCGCGGGCGCCTGATGGAGCTGCTGGCCCTGGAACTGCTGAGCGAGGACGAGGCCGACCAGGCCTTTGTGGTGGGCGTGTTCTCGCTGCTGGACGTGATGCTGAACATTCCCATGCAGGCCACGCTCAACCTGGTGAATGTGCCCGATGCCGTGGGAGCGGCCCTGCTGCGCAACGAAGGCGTTCTGGGCGAATTGCTGGAGCTGACGCGTGCCTGCGAGGATTGCAGCCCGCTGCTGCACGACCGCTCCACCACCTTGTCGCGGCTGAGCGATCCGCAGATCAATCTGGCGCACCTGCAGGCGCTGGCATGGACGGACAATCTGTCCACGACCTGAATCCAGCGTTCCCCATGGGGGGTGCAAGGTCCGCCCTGCATCCGTCGCTACGCACGGCGGCCGGCAACGACCGGTCCCGTTCACCAGCTCAGCGCCCGCCCCGTGCTGAAGCAGCTGCACGGAAAGCCGCTCATGCTCATACACGCTGTGGATGACGCACACGGCCATGAAAAAAGCACTGCCAGGCAGTGCTTTTTCGAGGGAGAAACGAACAATCGCTTCGCTTACTGCAGCGTGATGCTGGCGGCCTTGATGATCTTGGCGTTCTCCACCGATTCCGCTGCGATCTGCTTGGCAAAAGCCGCAGCCGTGCCGCCGGTCGGCACGTTGTCGCTGGCCTTCAGGCGCTGCTGGATATCGGGCTCGGCCAGCGCCTTGTTGATTTCGGCGTTCAGGCGGTCAAGCACCGTCTTGGGGGTGCCGGCCGGGGCAAAGATGCCGAACAGCGAGGTGCTGTTGGCCGCGGGATAACCCAACTCGGCCAGGGTAGGCACCTTGGGCAGCGAATCCAGGCGCTTGGGCGCACCCACAGCCAGCGGCGTCAAGCTGCCGCTCTTGATGTGGGGCATTACCGTGGGGCTGGCATTGGTGGACAGGATCTCGTACTGACCGCCCAGGCCGTCATTCATCTGCTGGCCGCCGCCCTTGTAGGGCACGTGGGTAATGTCCACCTTGGCCTGGTGGCGCACCTGCTCCAGCACGATATGGCCCAGCGATGCCAGACCGGCCGTGGCCCAGCGCACCACACCCGGGTCCTTGCGCGACTGCTCCATCAGCGCGGCAAAGCTGGCTGCCTTGTTGGCCTTGGTGCCCAGAATCAGAATGGGCGAGTACATGACACTGGCCACAGGCGCGATGTCCTTGAGCGGATCGAAGGCCATCTTGCCCAGGTGGGGGCTCAGCGCCAGCGGGCTGATGGACGAAAAGCCCAGGGTGTAACCATCGGCCGGCGACTTGGCCACCTGATCCAGACCGATCGCACCGCCGGCGCCGGCCTTGTTCTCGATCACCACGGTCTGGCCCAGCTGGGCAGACAGCTTGTCGCCCAGTGCGCGCGCCACGTTGTCGCTCACGCCGCCAGCGGGGTAGGACACCACCATGCGGATGGGCTTGGTCGGCCAGGCTTCAGCGGCCACAGACAAGGCAGGTACGGTGGCTGTGAGCACAGCCGCAGCCAGCAGACCACGGCGCAGGGAATCAGTCATGGAAACTCCGGATTGCAAAAACCTTGCAATTTTCTTTCAAACTGTAAAACCGCTTATGCGGGTTTAGTAATTCTTCAAGCCACGGCAGGGGGCACCGGCCGGTACCGCCCGGCGCTCACCCCCGCGGGTGGTGCGTGGCATGCAACTGCCGCAGGCGCTCGCGCGCCACATGGGTGTAGATGGTGGTGGTGGAAATATCCGCATGGCCCAGCAGCATCTGCACCACGCGCAGGTCTGCGCCGTGGTTGAGCAAATGGGTGGCAAAGGCATGGCGCAGCGTGTGCGGCGACAGCGGCGCCATGATGCCGGCGATGGCCGCATACTTTTTCACCAGCGTCCAGAACATCACCCGCGTCATGCCGCTGCCGCGCCGGGTGACAAACACCGCATCGCTGTGCTGACCGGCCAGCAGCTCGGCACGCCCCTGCGCCAGGTACTGCTCCAGCCAATGCTGGGCCTCCTGGCCAAACGGCACCAGCCGTTCCTTGCTGCCCTTGCCCATCACCCGCAGCACACCGGCCCTCAGGTCGATGTGGAACAGCGGCAGGCCCACCAACTCGCTCACCCGCAGGCCGCAGGCATACAGCAGCTCCAGCATGGCCCGGTCGCGCAAGCCCAGCGGGTTGCCCAGGTCCGGAGCCTGCAGCAGGCGCTCCACCTGTTCGGCCGTCAGGGTGTGTGGCACTCGCTGCGGCTGCTTGGCCGGCTGCAGGCGTACCACCGGGTCCTGGTGGATGCGCGCTTCACGCAACGCCCACTGGAAATAGCGGCGCAACACGCTCAGGCAGCGGTTGGCCGAAGTGGCCTTGCTGCGCAGATCCAGACGGTGCGCCAGATAGGCCTGCAGGTGTTCTTCGGCGGAAGCATCCAGGGACACCCCGGGAAAAGCCTGCTGCAGCCAGCGCAGGTACTGCGTCAAATCCCGGCGGTACGCCTGCAGGCTGTTGTCTGCCAGGCCATCTTCCAGCCACAGTGCTTCGACAAAGGCATCCACCGCGGCCTGGCTGGCGGCATCCAGGCCGTCGCCACCCGCATTGCCGGTGTCTGCTTGCGCTGTTCTCGCTTCCGTCATGGGCCGTTCACTCCTGGAACGCCATTGTGCAGCCGCCCCGGCGCCACTCAGGCGACGGCACCGGTGGATTGCAGCTGCGCAATCTCGTCCGCCCCATACCCCAGCCCCTGCAGCAGCACCGCCGTGTGTTCCCCCACGGCAGGCGGGCTGCAGCGCACCGGCAGGCGCTGGCCGTCCATGCGCAGCGGCAGCAGCGTGGTGCGTACCGTATGACCGGCGCGTTCGCCGTCGGTCAGCACCACGTCCGCCAGGCAGCCCGTGGCATTCAGGTGCGGGTCGTCGAACAGTTGTTCCGGCCGGGAGATCGGAGCGAACGGCAACTGGTGCTGCTCGAAGATGGCCGCCAATGCGGCCGCCGTATGCTGGGCCAGCCGCTCGCGCAGCACCGGCATCATCGTGGAGCGGGCGCGCACGCGGTCATTGTTGGCCTGCAGCTGCGGATCGTTCTTCAGATCGGCATAGCCCATGGCATCGCAGAAGGTGCGCCACTGGGCATCGCTGACGGCGGCCAGAAAGATCTGCTCCCCATCCTGGGCGGTGAACACGTCGTACATGGCCCAGGACGAAATGCGGTCCGGCATGGGGGCCGCCGCCTGTCCCGTCACAGCGTACTGCATCATGTGCTGACCGACCAGAAAGACATTGTTCTCGAACAGGGCGGAGTCGATCTCCTGGCCCTTGCCCGTCTGGGCGCGCTGCATCAGCGCTGCCATGGCACCAATGGCACCGAACATGCCGCCCATGATGTCGTTCACGCTGGTGCCAGCACGCAGCGGGTCGCCCGGGCGGCCCGTCATATAGGCCAGACCGCCCATCATCTGCACCACCTCGTCCAGCGCCGTGCGATGCTCGTAGGGCCCCGGCAGAAAGCCGGTGTGGTTCACATAGATCAGTCCCGGATTCAGCTGGCTCAGCGTGGCGTAGTCCAGCCCGTACTTCTTCATTACCCCGGGTTTGAAGTTCTGCAGCACCACATCGGCCGATGCCGCCAGCCGGATGGCCGCCTGCAGGCCTTCGGCACTGCGCAGGTCAATGGCAATGCTCTTCTTGTTGCGGTTGAACATGGGGAAAAAGCCCGCCCCAGCACCCAGCAGATGGCGCGTGCGGTCGCCTTCCACCGGCTCCACCTTGATCACCTCCGCCCCCAGGTCGGCCAGCACCATGCCGCACGAGGGCCCCATCACCATGTGGGAAAACTCCACCACGCGCAGGCCTTGCAAAGGCAGGGGCCGGTCGGCAGCCGCCGCAGCGGTGTCCAGCGAAATATCAGAAGAAGAAGCCATGAAGTACCAGCCAAAATCCACAAAACGGGCGCGCCACCGACCGAAGGCAGGTCCGTCGCGCCTGCGGCCCACACCCCCATGCCCACGGACTCTGGGAGCACGCCCGCAACCAGTGCCCCATTGTAGGAAGCGCCTGCAGCAGCCGGCCCCGGCATTTGGGAAGCCGCCGCATCCCCAAACGCGCGCACCCTGCAAGGGCACTGGAGCGCACCCGCGTGTCCGACAAACACCCGACGTCTCCAGCGGACGTGGCCCGGCTGCAACACTTGCGGCATTTTTGAGCCATTTCTGACCCGTTTGCCTGATTGCTCTACGTATAGAGCTACCAAACTTGTAGCAGAATGCGATCCACGCTATATTCATTCCGACTTGGTACGGGAAAGCCGCTGCCCCAGTCCTCCATCAACGACATGCGCAAGGAGAAGCGTCTATGAGCTCCAAGGAAAACGCCGCCATCAACCAGCTGTTCGAAAAGCTGGAATGCCGTTATGCACTCCGCGTGCTGTGGGCTTTGCGCGACGGACACCCACAGACCTTCCGCTTGCTGCAGGACAGCGTGGGGGGCATCACCCCGAACACGCTGAACACCCGCATCAAGGAGCTGCGCGAATGTGGTCTGCTGGAGCACGGCAGCGACGGTTACACCGTCACCACCCAGGGCCATGACCTGCTCAAGCGCCTCAGCGATGTGCAGGCTTTTGCCACACGCTGGGCAGCCGCGCGCGCCAAGAAGTAAGCTGTCGCACCTTTCGCATCTGGCGCACCGAAAGTGCGTACAGGTATGCATCAGGCCCGGGGCATGCCCTGCAGGCCTGATTTCTTTATTGACGATCTCCAAGGACACCCCATGGCCCTGACCACCACCGCCTCCGGCCTGCAGTATGAAGACACCGTTGTGGGCGAAGGCGCCGAAGCCATCAGCGGCGCTGACGTCAAGGTGCACTACACCGGCTGGCTCTACAACAACGGCGAACAAGGCGCCAAGTTCGACTCCAGCAAGGACCGCCGCGAGCCGTTCGAGTTCTCCCTGGACGAAGGCATGGTCATCCGCGGCTGGGATGAAGGCGTGCAAGGCATGAAGGTGGGCGGCAAGCGCACCCTGATCATCCCCGCAGAACTCGGCTACGGCGAGCGCGGCGCCGGCGGCGTGATCCCTCCCAATGCCACCCTGAAGTTCGACGTGGAGCTGCTGTCCACCAAGGCCGCACCGGTGCTCCAGATCGAAGACACCGTCGTGGGTGACGGTGCCGAAGCCACACGCGGCAAGCGCGTAACGGTGCACTACACCGGCTGGCTCTACAACAATGGCGAACAAGGCGCCAAGTTCGACTCCAGCCTGGACCGCAACGACCCCTTCGTCTTCCAGCTGGGTGCCGGCATGGTCATCAAGGGCTGGGACAAGGGCGTGCAAGGCATGAAGGTGGGCGGCAAGCGCACCCTGATCATCCCCTCGGAAATGGGCTATGGCGCCCGTGGCGCGGGTGGCGTGATCCCTCCCCATGCCACGCTGCGCTTCGAAGTGGAACTGCTGGCAGTCTGACTCGCCCGGCCCGGATCGCTCCAGGCGGTCCAGACAAGAAAAGGCGCCTTTGGGCGCCTTTTTTGCATCCTGTAACCCAAGCTACCACGACGCACGCGAGGGCGGCACAACCTTCTCCTGCACATCGCCAAACAGCACCAGCTCCAGCACTGCGGCCCGCGCGGACCCCACGGCATCGCGGATCCGTGGCACCAGCGACGCCAGCTGCTGGTAGTCGGTGGCAGACTCAATGGCCAACAGCAGACGCAAGCCCCGCAGCCCCAGCCCCGTGGTCAGCTGCCGCGCCCAGCGGTAGCCTTCCACATACCGCGCATGCTCCAGCGCCAGGCTGGCCGTGCGCTCATCCATGGCGGAGGCCGCCGTTTCCTGCTGCGTCCCGGCCCGCAACCACCCCAGCTCCAGCAAGGTGCGCACATCTTCGGACGTCGCGCCCAGACCGGCCGTGGCACTCAATACCTGGCCCATGCTGCGCTGCCCGTCACACAGCATGAAGACGGTGTGCATGCTGGGCGTGAACAGGGCGTCCTGTACGGCCAGGGCCTGCCGGCCGGTTGAAGTGGGAACCAAGATCATGCTGCCCTCCTGGGATGGTGCCCATGAAACCAAGCCCTTGCGGCATCCGCTACGGGATGCGCAGTGACTGGCATGCAGCTTCCCACGCCCGACCCCTTTCGCAAAGGGGCAATGCAGCAGGTGTTGCGGCACATCAAATCCCGCGTGCAGGCAGTTCCAACCACCGGCGCACCCGCGCCGTCTCACAAGGGTCCGTAGGGGCGTGGTACAGGTGCACGGGTACGCGTCAGCCAACTCACACCCCATGCCAGCAGCAGCCCGGCCGGCACGCCGAACACCCCGGCCGAGACGGGCTGGATGCCGAACCACAGCCCATCAGCCAGCAGCACATGGGGCAGCCACGCCTTCACCAGCGACGCGTGCGAAAGCATGTAGTACAGCGCCACCACCAGCCCGCCCAGCATGCCTGCCAAGGCGCCCTGGCGGGTGGTGCCGCGCCAGAAAATGCCCAGCACCATCACCGGTACAAAAGCCGAGGCCGCCAGCGAGAACGAGGCCGTCACCATGGGCAGAATGTCCGAAGAACGCCGGCCGGCCACAAACGCTGCCGCCAGCGCCACCGCCAGCAGCGCGAACTTGGACAGGATCACCCGCTGCTCCGGCACCATGCGCCGCGGCCGGGCATGGAAATACAAGTCCCGCACCAGCGCATTGCTGATGGCCAGCAGCAAACCGTCGGCCGTGGACAGCGCCGCCGCCAGCCCCCCGGCGGCCACCAGCCCCGACACCACGAAAGGCAGTCCCGCAATCTCCGGCGTGGCCAGCATGATCAGATCAGCACCCAGACGGATTTCGCCAAACTGCACGCGGCCATCGCCATTCATGTCTTCCACCGACAGCAGCGATGCATCCACCCGTGCCCATTGCCCCATCCAGGCCGGCAATTCATCGAACCGCACGCCCACCAGATTGTTCATCACCTCGTACTTCACCAGCGCCGCCAGCGCCGGTGCCGTCAGGTACAGCAGACCGATGAAGAACAGGGTCCATGCCACCGAGGTGCGTGCCCCCGACACCGACGGCGCCGTGTAGTAGCGGGTCAGCAGATGCGGCAGGCCGGCCGTGCCCACCATCAGGCAGAACATCAGGGCCAGAAAGTTGATGCGTGCATCCTGGTATTCCGCCTGCTGCGCCGGTGTGCCGTCCGGGTCGCCGGTGAACGGCTGGCTGTGCCGCGGCAGGCCGCCCAGCGGCTTGGCGCGTTCCAGGTTCTCCGCCACCTCCCGCGTCCAGCGCTCCCGGGCCTGATCCGCATCGCGCGGCAAGGCGGCGTACTCGCGGCTGGCCATCACGATGTCGCTCAACTCCCCGCGCTCGGCCCGCAGAATGCGCAGGCGTTCCGCCAGCTGCGCGCGCTCCAGGTCCAGCGACTGGGGCAGCGCCGCCAGCTTGCGCTGCAGCAACTCGGCACGGCGCAGGTAGGCATCCTGCACCTCCTGCTCGGCCGACGATTCCAGCAACTGCTCTTCCAGCACCGCAATCTTGCCCAGCTGCGCACCGTAGGCCACGGCCGCCACCGGGTTGCCCAGCTGTTTGTAGGCCAGCCAGGACACCGGAATCAGAAAGGCCAGCAGGATCACCACATACTGCGCCACCTGGGTCCAGGTGATGGCCCGCATGCCCCCCAGGAAGGAGCACAGCAGCACCCCGCCCAGGCCCAGCATGATGCCGATCTCGAACTGCACCCCCGTCAGCCGCGACGCAATCAGGCCCACACCATAGATCTGCGCCACCACATAGGTGAAGGAGCAGACCACCGTGGCCAGCGCCGCCAGAATGCGCGGCCAGCGCCCGCCAAAACGCACCTGGAAGAAGTCCGGCACCGTGTACAGCCGCATGGCGCGCAGATGGGGGGCAATCAGCATGGCCACTAGGCAAAAGCCGCCCGTCCAGCCCAGCAGATAGGCCAGGCCGCCGGGTTGCCCCGGGGTCCCGCCAAAGCCCTGCAGGTACAGCGCACCCGACAGGCTGATGAAGGAGGCGGCACTCATCCAGTCGGCCGCAGCCGCCATGCCGTTGTACATGGGCGGAATGCGCCGCCCGGCCACGTAATAGTCTTCCGGGTTGCTGGTGCGGGCGTAGACGCCGATGCCCGCATACACCATCACCGTGGTGAACAGGAAGATGGGGCCGATCCAGTGCCGTGCCAGGCCCTGCTCTTCGGCCCAGACCATGGTGCCCAGAAATGCCAGCACCCCCAGCACATACAGCGCCAGCATGCGGTGCAGGCGCCAAAGATAGCTGGAGGGGATGGTGGTGGAAGCGAAATCGGAATTACTGGGGCCGGCCATGGCGTGCCGCCTGGGCGCGGCGGCGCGCAGCGTCATTGCGTTCAAACTGATCCATGGCGACACAGTAAACGAGCACCAGGACAATGAACATCAGGACTGCCCCTTGGGCGGCCATCCAATACCCCAGCGGCCAGCCTTCGGCCCAGGCCTGCAGCTCGCGCGCGTAAAAGCAGGCCCCAAACGACACCACCACCCAGACCGCCAGCAACAATGCCTTGAGCCACAGGTGGTGGATATCGTGCAGGTCGGGGGCAAACGTGCCCCCGCCGGCGACCGGTGCTTCATGCGGAAGATCGTCCCGATTCACAAAGCACCTGTGCTGTGCAAGCTTCAGCTTGCCAGACGCTGCCAGGTTGCCACCACGCTGTCAGGGTTCAGCGAGATGGAGGCAATGCCCTGGTCCGCCAGCCACTTGGCGAAGTCGGGGTGATCCGAAGGGCCCTGGCCGCAGATGCCCACGTACTTGTTCTGTGCCAGGCAGGCCTGGATGGCGCGCTCCAGCATCTTCTTGACGGCGGGGTCACGCTCGTCGAAGTCGGCAGCCAGCAGTTCCAGACCGGAGTCGCGGTCCAGACCCAGGGTCAGCTGGGTCAGGTCGTTGGAGCCGATCGAGAAGCCGTCGAAGTATTCCAGGAACTCGTCGGCCAGGATGGCGTTCGAGGGCACTTCACACATCATGATCAGCTGCAGGCCGTTCTCGCCGCGCTTCAGGCCGTTTTCCGCCAGCAGCTCGGTCACGCGCTTGGCCTGGCCCAGCGTGCGCACGAAGGGGATCATGACCTTGACATTGGTCAGACCCATGTCTTCACGCACACGGCGCAGGGCTTCGCATTCCATGCGGAAGGCTTCACCGAAATCGGCCGAGATGTAGCGCGCAGCACCGCGGAAGCCCAGCATGGGGTTCTCTTCCTCGGGTTCGTAGCGGCTGCCACCGATCAGCTTGCGGTACTCGTTGGACTTGAAGTCCGACATGCGCACGATCACGGGCTTGGGGTAGAAAGCCGCAGCGATCGTGGCCACGCCTTCGGCCACCTTGTCCACATAGAAGGCACGGGGCGATGCATGGCCACGGGCCACGGATTCCACGGCCTTCTTCAGGTCGGAGTCCACCGCGGGGTAGTCCAGGATGGCCTTGGGGTGCACACCGATGTTGTTGTTGATGATGAATTCCAGGCGGGCCAGACCCACGCCTTCGTTGGGCAGCTGGGCAAAGTCGAAGGCCAGCTGGGGGTTGCCCACGTTCATCATGATCTTGGTCTTGATCTCGGGCATGGCGCCACGGGTGACTTCGGTCACTTCCGTCTCGATCAGGCCGTCATAGATCTTGCCGGTATCGCCTTCGGCGCAGGACACGGTCACCAGGGTGCCGTTCTTCAGCAACTCGGTGGCGTCACCGCAGCCCACCACGGCAGGGATACCCAGTTCACGCGCAATGATGGCGGCGTGGCAGGTACGGCCACCGCGGTTGGTGACGATGGCGGCGGCCTTCTTCATCACCGGCTCCCAGTTGGGGTCGGTCATGTCGGTCACCAGCACGTCGCCGGCCTGCACCTGGTCCATCTGCGAGATGTCGGACACCAGACGCACCGGGCCGGTACCGATCTTCTGACCGATGGCGCGGCCTTCGGCCAGCACCGTGCCGGTACCCTTGAGCTTGTAGCGCAGTTCGGCCTGGCCCTTGGCCTGGCTCTTCACGGTCTCGGGACGGGCCTGCAGGATGTAGAGCTTGCCGTCGGTACCGTCCTTGCCCCACTCGATGTCCATGGGACGGCCGTAGTGCTGTTCGATCACCAGCGCGTACTTGGCCAGTTCCTGCACGTCGGCGTCGGTCAGCGAGTAGCGGTTGCGCAGCTCGGTGGCCACATCGGTGGTCTTGACCAGCTTGCCGGAAGCGGCCTTCTCTTCGGCGGAAGAGAACACCATCTGGATCAGCTTGGAGCCCAGATTGCGGCGGATCAGCGCGTTCTTGCCGGCCTGGAGCATGGGCTTGTGCACATAGAACTCGTCGGGGTTCACGGCGCCTTGCACCACGGTTTCGCCCAGGCCATAGCTGGAAGTGATGAACACCACTTCTTCAAAGCCGGATTCGGTGTCGATGGTGAACATCACACCGGCAGCGCCCAGGTCGGAGCGCACCATGCGTTGCACGCCGGCGGACAGGGCCACCACGTCGTGGGCAAAGCCCTTGTGCACGCGATAGGAAATGGCGCGGTCGTTGTACAGCGACGCGAACACTTCCTTCATCTTGTGCAGCACGTCTTCGATGCCCATCACGTTCAGGAAGGTTTCCTGCTGACCGGCAAACGAAGCATCGGGCAGGTCTTCTGCCGTGGCAGAGGAGCGCACGGCGAACGAAGCGGCTTCGTTGCCGCCTTGCAGCGTGATGAAGGCCGCGCGGATGGCGGCTTCCAGATCGGCCGGGAAGGGCTGGTTCTCGACCAGAGCGCGGATTTCGGCACCCACGGCGGCCAGGGCGCGGACATCGTCCACATCCAGAGCGGCCAGCTTGGCGGAAATCTTGTCGGCCAGGCCTTCATAGGCCAGGAAGTTGCGGAAGGCGTGGGCCGTGGTGGCGAAGCCGGTGGGCACGCGCACGCCCTGGGGCAGCTGGGAAATCATCTCGCCCAGCGAGGCGTTCTTGCCGCCGACGACTTCAACGTCGTCCATACGCAGGTTTTCGAACGGAATGACCAGAGCGGTCGCCTCAAAACGTTCAGACATGGGAAGCTCCAAAGTTAAAAACCGGCTCAGCCCAGGCCCTGCTTTTCAGGCCTGCAGCCATCCCCCCACATCTGGCAGAACACACTTGGGTGTTCTGGATGTTGGCGTTCTGCTTGTGTGGGGATGAAATTGGGAATAATGGGCGCCATTGTAGGCCTGCCACGCAAAGTCCACGGCAATGGCGGGCTGTTCATTTTTTGACCACTGTTAGCTGCCCATGCATACGCGCACCATTTTTGTCGTCTCGGACGGCACCGGCATCACGGCCGAAACCTTTGGCTCGGCCTTGATGACGCAGTTCAACGTCAAGCCGCGCCTGGTGCGCATTCCGTTTGTGGATACGGCGGACAAGGCCCACCAGGCCGTCCGTCAGATCAACCACACCGCCGAGATCGAGGGCAAGAAGCCCATCGTCTTCACCACCGTGGTCCACCCCGAGGTGCAACAGGTCATCCAGAGCAGTTGCAAAGGCATGCTGCTGGACATGTTCGGCACCTTTGTCCAGCCGCTGGAAGACGAACTGGGCGAGAAGTCCATGCACCGCGTGGGCCGCTTCTCGGACGTGAGCCACAGCAAGGAATACTTTGACCGCATGGAGGCCATCAACTACACGCTGGCCCACGATGACGGCCAGAGCAACCGTGACCTGGCCGGCGCCGATGTGATCCTGGTGGGCGTGAGCCGCTCCGGCAAGACCCCGACCAGCCTGTATCTGGCCATGCAGTTCGGCCTAAAGGTGGGCAACTACCCGCTGATCCCCGAAGACTTCGACCGCCGCCAGCTGCCCCCGGCACTGGAACCCCAGCGCAAGAAGCTGTTCGGTCTGACCATTGATCCGGGCCGCCTGTCGTCTATCCGCAACGAACGCCGTCCGGACTCGAAATACGCCAGCCTCGAAAACTGCCGCCATGAAGTGGCCGAAGCCGAAGCCATGATGCGCCGCAGCGGCATCAAGTGGCTGTCCACCACCACCAAGTCGATCGAGGAGATCGCCACCACCATCCTGCAGGAAGTGCTGCCCGAGCGCCTGGGCCACTACTGATCTACTGATCCGGCGCCGGCGGCAACTGCAGCTGGGGAAGCCGCGGCAGGGCTTCGAGCAGATAGTCCACCAGCGCCCGAACCTTGGCCGGCACATACTGCCGGTCGCGAAAGCAGGCGAAAAAGTCCAGCGGCTCCTCCTCGAACTGCAGGCCGGAGTCCCCGGCCCGGGCTTCGGGCATGGGAATATGCACCAGCCGGCCCTGGCGCACCTGCTCATGCACCAGAAAGAAGCCGGCCCAGGTGATGCCGGCGCCGGCCTCCGCCATCGCCACCAGCACATCGATGTCATTGGCGACGGCCGCAATGTGCAGCGGCGGATCGGCGCGCTGGCCACCATTGCTGAAAGGCCAGCGCATCAGCCGCCCATCCGCCTCCCGCCGGTACAGCAGGCAGCGGTGCTGCAGCAAATCCTCCGCCGTGCGCGGCACGCCGTGGGCTTGCAGATAGGCCGGTGCGGCATACAGCCTGCGCGGCACAGCCACCAGATGCCGCACCGCCATGCCCGGCTCCAGCACATCGCGGTAGCGCAAGCTGACGTCCACATCCTCTTTGAGCACATCCACCTGCCGGTCCACATTCAGCAGCTCCAGCGCCAGCTTGGGATGGCGCGCGGCAAAGGCCGGCAGCAGCGGCGCCAGTACATGGCGGCCAAAGGCGGCCATGCAGGCAATGCGCAGCCGGCCCTGCAACTCACCGTGCAGCAGCGACAGATCGGACTGGGCTTTTTCCAGCTCGCCCAGCACCGGCGCCACACGCGCCAGGTAGCGCTCTCCGGCTTCGGTCAACGCAATCTGCCGGGTGGTGCGGGTCAACAGCCGCACGCCCAGCTCGCGCTCCAGCCGCGCAATGTTCTGGCTGGCTGCGGCCGGTGTCATGCCCAGCTGGCGCGCAGCCGAGGCGATGGAGCCCCCTTCCAGCGCTTTGACAAAGGTTTCGATGGCGCGCAGATTCGGCATTTCCGATAAACGATGGTTTTTTTGATTCGTAAATTTAGCTTACGAGTCTAGCAAGCTGGCCGCATCTACCGCCACATGCCCGCGCTGCGTACAGTCCCCCTTCGCCCATCACGCCGTGGTGGTGGACCTCTCCCCTTACCGATGGCATTTCCAACTTTGATGACCCCTCCACCCTCATCCCCCACCGCACGCACCCGCCGCAAGCTCCCCCGCCCCTACGCCCCGGTGGTGTTTGCCTTTTACATGTCGGCCATCATGGCCATGCTGATGTGCGCGGCCATCGTCGGCATCAACAGCGGCCTGAGCGACGGCTATGTGCAACGCGTGCTCGGCGCCTATGTGTTTGCCATGCCCATCGCCTTTGGCTGCGTGCTGCTGGTGCGCCCGCTGGTGGTCCGCCTGGTGGCGGCCACCGTCGAGCTGTAAACCGCTGTAAACCGCCGCTGGCATCAGCTCTGCCGTTGTTCTGCCTTTGGTATCTACCCAGGCCCATCGGCAGGTCCTGGGAGGCAGTTCTGACTCAACACCTCGATCTTCGGCAGGCTCGGCCCATGGTCACCTGACCTTGCCAGGAAGGTGCCCGGGAGCGCACTGCCTGGTGCCCCTGCCGGCAGTCACTCCTGCTTCTGGATCTACCCAATCTCAGCCACAAGTCTTGAGCGACCTTTTCGCTGTCCATTTCCTCACACAGCGCCTCGTGCCACCGGCACATCCATCCCCGGCAACTGGGCGCAATGCGCTCCGGCCATGAACTGCGGCGTGCCGTCGCGCGCAGTCTGCATCTCGCCGTGAATGCGCCAGACACGGGCGATGGTCGGCAGCGTCAGCACGGCATGCACCGGCCCCAGCAGCGCCGCCTCGCCCTGACCGGGCAGCAGCAGCACCTCGTCGGCATAGCGCAGCGCCAGATTCAGGTCGTGCAGCACCACGATCACGCCCAGGCCATCGCGGCTGGAGCGCTCGCGCACCAGGGCCATCGCGTGGTGCTGGTGCTGCAGGTCCAGCGCAGCCGTGGGTTCATCCAGCAGCAGCCAGCGGCTGCCGGACACGCCCGGGGCCTCCGGCTGGATCTGCGCCAGCGCCCGCGCCAGCTGCACCCGGGCACGCTCTCCGCCTGACAGCGAGGCCAGCGCGCGCTGCGCCAGGCCCGCCACGCCGGTGGCCTGCATGCAGTGCTGCACGATGGCCGCCTCGTCCGGCGCCGGGTGCTGGCGGTGGGGATAACGCCCCATTTCCACCACCTCCTGCACGGTGAAGGCAAACGCCAGCTGCGTGTCCTGGTGCATCACCGCCATGCGCCGCGCGCGCTGGGCAGCGGGCAGCTGGGCCAATGGCGCACCATCCCACAGCACCTGCCCCTGGCGCGGCGGATGCGTACCACACAGCGCCGACAGCAAGGTGGACTTGCCTGCGCCGTTTGGCCCAAGGATGGCCGTCACCCGCCCGGGCTGCAGCTGCGCGTCCACCCGGGCCAGCAACGGTCCGTGGCGGTATGCGGTCAGCCGTATGTCCTGGCAGCGCAGACTGCCGTCCGCAGGATGGGAGGCGTCCATGCCCTGCACCGGTCTGTCTTCCCCGGTCGTCACCACTGTCACAGCCCGCTCCTGAATTGCCGCAGCATCCACAAAAACAGCGGCACGCCGATGAATGCCGTCAGCACGCCCAGCGGCATCTCCGCCGGCTGCACCACGGTACGTGCCAGCGCATCCGCCCCCACCACCAGCGCCGCGCCCAGCAGGGCCGAGCACGGCAGGACCACCCGGTGATCCGGCCCGGCAATCAGGCGCACGCCGTGCGGCGCCACCAGACCGATGAAGCCGATGATGCCGGTGGCCGATGTCACAGCCCCCACGGCCAGTGCGGTAACCACCACGATCCAGCGCTTGCAGCGCTCCACCGGCACGCCCAGCAGCTGGGCCTGTGCCTCGCCCAGGGCCAGCGCATTCAGCGGCCGCGCCAGCCGCAACGCGGCAGCGTTGCACACCAGCACCACACTGCCCACCAGCAGCACGGTCGACCAGCGCGACTGGCCCAGGCTGCCCATCAGCCACAGCTGCAGATTGCGCAGCTGTTCGTCGCTGGACACGTAGCTCAGATACCCCAGCCCGGCACCCGCCAGCGCATTCACGGCAATACCGGCCAGCAGCATCAGCCCCACGCGCGTACCGCCCTGGGTCTGGGCCAGCAGGTAGATCAGCACCGTCACGCCCATGCCGCCCGCAAACGCCGCCAGCGCCAGCGCCCAGCTGCCCAGACCGACCTGCAGGCCCGGCAGCCAGGCCTGGCCCAGCACAATCGTGAAAGCCGCCGCCAGCGCGGCACCGCTGCTCACGCCGATCAGGCCGGGATCCGCCAGCGGATTGCGAAACAAGCCCTGCATCAAGGCGCCCGCCAGGCCCAGACCAGCCCCGGCCACCACCCCCAACAGCAAGCGCGGCAGTCGGATGTGCAGAAACACCAGCTCCTGCGCACCAGCCCCTTGCTGGCCGCCCTGCCCCGCCACCCACTGGCCCAGCACCTGCAGCAGCTGCGTCGGCGCAATGGCGTAGGCCCCTTGTGCACTGGCCCACAGCAACACCAGCACCGCCAGCAGCGCCATGGTGCCCAGGGCCGCAACCGGCGCCAGCCGCCCGTTGGACAGCCGCCAGGGCCGGCGCCAGGCACTGCCACGGCGCGGCGCCGGCACAGCGCTCATCTGCACCGCCATTTACACCACCCGCTGCATCTGTTCATGCAGCTGGCGCACTGCCGACGGCAGGCGTGGGCCAAAGCCCAGCAGATGGTTGGCTTCCATGGCCACCAGCGCGCGCCGGCCATAGGCCGGCGTCAGTGCCAGCTCGGGGCGCTTCCAGAAGGCGTCGGTCCCGCCCATGGCCTCCAGGCCCTGCGTGGTGGTCACGATCAGTTGGGGCGCCACGGACGCCATGGCTTCGGCCGTCAGCGAACGGTAGCCTTTGAAAGCCTGCACCGCATTCACAGCGCCCGCCATGGTCAGCAGCGCATGGGCAGCGGTGCCGCTGCCCGCCACCTGGGGCGTGCCACTGTGCGCCAGAATGAACAGCGCCCGCGGCTTGCTGCGGGCCCGGGCCACGTCGGCCTGCACCGCCTGCCACTGCTGCTGCAGCTGCTGGGCCAGGGCCTCCGCCTCGGCCTGCTTGCCGGTGGCGCGGCCAGCCATGCGCAGCTTGGCCGTGACTTCGGCCCAGTCGTGCGTGGCCTGCACGGTCTCCACCTGCACGCCGGCAGCGCGCAGCTGGTCCAGCACGATGGCCGGGCCGGCTTCGCCCGCACCGATCACGGCATCAGGCCGCAGAGACAGCACGCCCTCGGCCGACAACTGGCGCAGATAGCCCACCTTGGGCGTGCGCGTGGCGGCTTCAGGATAGAGACTGGTGGTGTCGGTGGCCACCAGCATGTTTTCGGCGCCCAGGGCATACACCGCCTCGGTGACGGCGCCCCCCAGGCTGATGATGCGCCGCGGCGCACCGACAGCAGCCCCTCCTTTTTGCGCTGCCGGCTGTCCCCAGCTGGCAGACCCCGTCCAGCCCATGGCGGCGACCACCGCCAGCCGCTGCAGTGCGGCTCTGCGTGCATACCCGCTCATCACAAACGCTCCAGCGTTTCCGCCAGGTCGCGCCAGGCGGTCAGCTCAGGCTGCCCCGGCTTGCGTACCCCGAAGAACATGGCCACCACCTCGCCGGTGTCGTCGAACACCTCCACCGACGTCACCACGCCGTCGCTCGTGGGCTTGCGCACCAGCCAGGCACTGACCACGCGGTCGGTACGCACATGCAGATTGAAGCCGGCATCCAGCACATTGATCCACTGGGCCGCACCGGGTGTGGCCAGGGGCTTGATGTTGTTCACCGGGCCGGAATGGATCTGGATACAGCCTTTGCTGCCCGCAAACACCATGATGGGCGTGGATGCGGCGGCCGCACGCTGCAGCAGCTCGGTGACCACGCCGGTGGTCAGGGGCTCGCAGAATTCACCTTGCGTCAGGCGAAAGCTCTGCTGGCGTTCGCTGCCGAATTTCTTGAGCATGCCGAAGAACTCGTGCGTGTCCTGCATGCCGGCCCAGGCCGTGCGCAGGCCCGTCACGTCGATGCTGCTGTCGGGCGCCACCGCCGGCCGTGCGGCACGCGGCTGGAACGTGCGCTGCGCACCCGCGTCGGCAAAACGTGCCACCAGGGTGTTCCAGGCATCCAGGTCGGTGGCGGGCCGCGCATAGACCTTGTGCACCGCCACGCCCGTGCTGTCGAAAAACTGCAGGCTGTGGGCCAGCGTGCCGCCACGACCGGGTTCGGTGACCGCATAGCCGGCATGCCAGTGCATGAAGAACAGGCGCAGGTCGATGTCGGGGTTGACGCACAGGCCGATAGGGCCTTCCTGCGTCAGATTGCGGTAGATGCCGTCCTTTTCATGCACCACGGTTTCGTTGCGCGTCAGCGCCATCACCGGGCCGCAGGCCTCCAGCACCTGCAGGATGACCAGCCATTGGCCGCCGACCAGCGGCATGGCTTGCAGCGGCCGGTCATGGGCACCGGTGTGGGCCTGCACCACCGCGCCTTCGCTCAGGCCCAGGGCCTCGGCAGCATCCTTGGCACGCAGGCCGGCAGCGCGCTGGGTCGCAAAGCCTTCACGCACCGTGGCGGGATCGGTCAGGGAAGAGGCATTCAGGTGTTCCATCGTGGCGGTATTCATTGCAAAGTCTCCAAAGGGGCGTGCCACAGCACGTCCGGGGTCTGGGTGGGGCTGGCGGCAGCGGGCATGTGCATGGCGGCAGCGGCCGCTGCGTCGGCCTGGCTGCGCAGGTCGCTGCGCATTTCGTTGAGGTGGGCTTCGGCGTAATGGGCTGCAGCCGCCGTCCAGCGGGTGCGCAAGCGCAGCAGCAGCGCCTGCATGTCGCAGGACAGCTGCGGCCCCTGCATGCTGTGCACCAGGGCACTGAGCTGGTCGGCGACCTTGGCAGCAATGGGTCCCTTGTGCGCCGGGCAGCAGCCATGGGCGAAGCCGGTCATCAGGGCCAGCGTGGCGGCCAGCACCGCTTCCTGTTCGGAAAGCAGGTATTCCTCATCCTGGTTGGCGCTGGCGGTCTCGGGGTGCGAATGCGAGTGGGCGTTGTGCGACATGCTGGCTCCAGTGGTGCTTCGTCAAAAAAGCCTGGGCCAGTGCAGCAAGCGCTGGCCCAGGCGGTTGTGGTTTTAGAAGTCGGCGACCAGCGAGACACGCACATTGCGGCCCGGCTGGCTGTAGGCGTCGATGGCGGCGCGCTCGGTGGCCGTGGTCACGCCGCGCACATCCGACCAGTTCCAGTACTTGCGGTCTGTCAGGTTGAACAGGCCCAGGTTCAGGCGCAGGCCTTTGCGCAGTTCCACCTGTGTGGTCAGATCCAGCACGGTGAAGGACGGCGTCATGAACAGCGCGCTGCTGCTGGTGGACACATCGCTTTGCTTCTTGGCGGCATGGTGTGTGGCTGCCAGCTCCCAGTTCCAGTGCGCAGCCTTCTGGCCCACGCCCAGCTTGACCTGCCACGGCGAGATGCTTTCCAGGCCCTGGCCATCGGCGCCCGTGCCCTTGGTGTAGCCGTAGCCACCGCGCAGGTTCCAGACACCGCCCCAGGACTGGCCCAGCTCCGCCTTGGCCTTGAGCTCAATCCCCTTGATCGTTGCCCGGGCCTGGTTACGCGACTGCTGCAAGGTGACCACCGGGAAGGTGCCGACAGAGCCCGCATTGGCATAGCGCTCGATGAAATTGCGGTACTTGCCGTAGAAGGCCGCAGCCTCCCACTGGAAGGCGCCTTCCGCATCGCGTATGCCCAGGTCGAAGTTGTTGCTGGTCTCCGCCTTCAGATTCGGGTTGGGCAGGATGTAGTAACCGTAGAACGGGGTGATGTTGCCAAAGAAGTTGTTCAGCTCGCCCGCCGTGGGAGCGCGAAAGCCACGTGCGTAGTTGGCGAACAGCTGCACGCCCCCGCCCATGCGCATCTGACCGCCCAGCTGCGGCAGCCAGGCATCAAAGCGTTTGGACACGGCCGTGGCGCCCGAGGCGCCCATGCTGATGCTGCCGGCATCGGCATCCACGTCCACCGATTCGTAACGCAGGCCGGGCTTGAGGGCGAAGCGGCCCAGCTCGATGCTGTCCTGCACAAAAGCACCCCAGCGTGTGGTGGTGGTGTCCGGGCCCTTGGGCACGGCCGTGGTCACGCCCCGGTCGGTGGACAGGCTCTGGGTTTCGTTGTCCAGGCGGTTCACGTCCAGACCGTAGTGCAACGCATGGCGGCCCAGTTGCTTGCGCGCCTGCAGACCGGCCTGCAGCATGCGTTCGTCATAGCTGTGGTCGCGCACGCGCAGGCCCTGGGTGGTGGTATCCACATCCAGCTTCTGGGTGGAACTGCTGTCCTGCCAAGCCAGATAGCCGGTCAACAGATCGGCCGCTGCCGCATTCAGGCGGAAGTCGGACTTGAGCGAGATGCGGTTGCGCGTGCTCTCGTTGTCGTCGGTGTGGCTCTTGGTCGTGCCGTTGGCAAAGTCATGCAGGTTGTTGACATGCGTGGTCTGGCTGCGGCGCTCAACAGTGAGCATATGGGTCTGGTCGGCGTTGGGCTGGTAGACCAGCTTGGCCAGCACCGAGTTGCGGCGGCTGTCCTCGGGATTGGCCCGGGTGCGCTTGAGGCCTGTGCCCCCCACGCGGCCCATGGTTTCGGTTTCGTCGCTCCAGTCCCCGTTGAGCGCGAACAACCACTGCAGCTGGTCCGATGCCTTGCCCGCCACCACGGCGCCGGCGGTCAGCCCCCGGTTTTCGCTGCGCCAGCCCAGCAGCGCCCGGCCAGCCAATGTCTTGCCGTCCAGCAGCAGATCCGAGGGCGACAGCGTGCGCAGATTGACCGCACCGGCAATGCCACCGGCCGGCATGGACACGGGCGATACCCCCTTGTGCACTTCGATGGACGAAAGGGTCAGCGGATCCACATAGTCGCGGCCAAAGCTGTGGCTGTTCATGAAGCTGTCGGACTCGGGCTGGGGAATGCCGTCCACCAGCATCTGCACGCGGTTGCCGCCCAGGCCGCGAATCTCGAAGCCGGTATTGCCTTCGCGGCCTGTGGTGCCCGAAATGCCGGTCCCGCGCGCCGGCTGGCGCGGCACTTCCACGTTCACCATGTCACGGGTGGCATCCCGGATGTCCAGCACCTGCTGGCGCTCCATCTCTGCGCGGTTCAGCAGCTCGGTGGCATACGGCGTCTGGGCCGGGTCCAGCGCATCCGCCTGCTGGGCCGGAGCGGCCACGGTGGTTTCGGGCAATGCCGCCGTGGGCGCATCGGCGGCCATGGCAGATCCGCCCCACACACAGGCCAACACGGCCGCTTGGGCCACCGGACGCATTCCTGCCCACAGCTGGGTCATAGCTTGTTCTCTCTTCCTGAAGTTCTGGTACTGCACCAAAGGGTTTGGGGCTGGCGAACCTGGGCCGAGAGTTCAGCAAAGCGAACGGCTTGGGGTGGCTGGCAATCTTTCGATTATATGAGAACAATTCTCATTAACATTCTATATACCAACAGTGTGTGTGTTTTCTGCACCAGCGGCGCCGTGGGGTTGGCGCACAGTGCGCCGGAAGGTCATGCCTGCGGCCAGACCCCAACTCGCGCGCGGACCCCTGCCTGTGCCACGGCGCTGCAGGGACGCCTGGGCGGTTGCACTGCCCCTGGCCGGGCTCTCAGGGTTGTGGCTGGCGCATCCATTGCGTGATGCGCTGCACGGCCATGTGCTCCATGCCGATGAAGCCATGCCAGTGCAAGGCATGGCACACGCCGCCCGTGGGGTGCGCGCCGCCATCGACCAATTGCAGCTGTTTGACCGGCGCCTGGGTGAAGCGCGCCAGCACCCCCGGCATGGCGCTGGGCGTGCACAGGGGACAGGCATCCCTGGCATGCTGCACCAGCAGCACCGGCACACGGATGGCCGCCAGATCCAGGCTGGGTAGCGCGCCCGGCTCCGCCGGGGCCACGATGCTGGACGTCAGCACCACGCCGGCCAGCCCTGCATCCGGCATGCGGCTGGCAGCGGCCGCCACCGATGTCGTGCCCCGGCTGGTGCCCACCAGCCACACCGGCAGGCTGCTGTGGGCGCGCACGGCCTGCAGCACCTGGCGGATGTCCTGCAGATGCTCTGCGCCTATGCGGTCCCGGGGCGCCAGCTCCTGCCCATTCGCACGGCCGAAGATGGCCACGTTCAGGCCCTGCTCCCGGAATTCGTCTGCCGAGCGCACCAAAAAATTGTTGCTGCTGGGCCGGTTCTGCTCCAGCTTGCCAAAACCGCCCACGCCCCCCGGAAACAGCAGCACCGTGGCCCAGGCATTCGGTGCCGCTTCCCAGTACACGGTGGTGCGCACACCGTCACGGGTGGGCAGCGACCAGACGGTCCCGGATGCGGGTGCAGTCAGTGCTGCAGCCGGTGCCGCAGTGACGGCCGTTGCGGCAGGCGACCGCTCCGCCTCTGCGGCGTGTGCCTGGGTCAATGCCGCCCCCAAGGCCATCCCGGCCCACACCACCGCACGCGCCCACAGGCCCGCTGCACTTTCACGTTTCGACTTGCGCATGGCCGACTCCTGCATTGCACAAGGGCCGCCCCCTGCTGCACGGCCAGCATAGCCTGCAGCATCACCGCAAGGCAATCTGCGCGGCAGCGCCCAGGCAGCTGCGGGCGCCAGAAAGGCCAAAGGACTGCCGAAGCAGTCCTTTGGTGGGCAATCGCAGCAACGCGGCCGCCCTGGCAGTAGCTACTGTGGGTGCCTGCTGTGGGTGCAGGCTGCAGCGGCAGGCCCGGCCGTCTCCCCAGGCCCCGCCATCAATGGCGGATCAGGTGATCAAAAGCCGACAGCGCAGCCGTGGCACCGGCACCAGCGGCAATGATGATCTGCTTGTAGGGCACGTTGGTGCAGTCACCGGCTGCCAGCACGCCCGGCACATTGGTCTCGCCCTTGGCATTGATCTCGATCTCGCCAAAGCGCGTCAGGTTCACCGTGCCCTTGAGCCAGTCGGTGTTGGGCAGCAGGCCGATCTGCACAAAAATGCCTTCCAGCGCCACCGACTTGATCTCGTCGGTGGTGCGGTCCTTGTAAGTGATGCCGGTGACTTTCTTGCCATCGCCGTTCACTTCGGTGGTCTGGGCGTTCAGGATCACCGTCACGTTGGGCAGCGAAGCCAGCTTTTTTTGCAGCACGGCATCGGCCTTCAGTTCGGCGGCGAACTCCAGCACGGTGACACTCTTGACGATGCCAGCCAGGTCGATGGCCGCTTCCACGCCGGAGTTGCCCCCGCCAATCACGGCCACATCCTTGCCCTTGAACAGCGGGCCATCGCAGTGGGGGCAGAACGTCACGCCCTTGGTGCGGTACTGTTCTTCCCCCGGCACGTTCATATTGCGCCAGCGGGCACCGGTGGACAGGATCACGGTCTTGGCCTTCAGGCTGGCACCGGATTCGGTCTGCACCTCGATCAGGCCTCCTTCGGTGGCTGCTGGAATCAGCTTGGCCGCACGCTGCTGGCTCATGATGTCCACTTCGTAGTCACGGATGTGGGCTTCCAGCGCTGCCGCCAGCTTGGGGCCGTCGGTCTTGCTCACCGAGATGAAGTTCTCGATGTCCACCGTGTCCAGCACCTGGCCGCCCACGCGCTCGGCAGCGATGCCGGTGCGAATGCCCTTGCGGGCAGCGTAGATGGCAGCCGCTGCGCCGGCAGGGCCTGCGCCCACCACCAGCACGTCGAACGCATCCTTGGCAGAAATCTGGGCCGCCGCACGGGCCACCGCGCCGGTGTCCACCTTGGCAACGATCTCTGCCAGCTCCATGCGGCCCTGACCAAAGCGTTCACCGTTGACAAACACGGTGGGCACACCCATCACTTCACGTTCCTTGACCTCGTCCTGGAACAGGCCACCGTCGATGGCGGTGTGCGTGATCTGGGGGTTCAGCGCCGACATCAGGTTCAGCGCCTGCACCACGTCCGGGCAGTTGTGGCAGGACAGCGAGTAATAGGTCTCGAAGTGCAGCGGCACATTGATGGCCTTGATCTGCTCCAGCAGATCCGCCGATTCCTTGGAGGGATGGCCCCCCACGTGCAGCAGGGCCAGCACGAAGGACGTGAATTCATGGCCCAGGGGCACGCCGGCAAAGCGCACACCGGTTTCCACGCCGGGGTTGTTGATGGCAAACGAAGGCTTGCGCACCGCCAGATCGTTGTTTTCGACCACGGTGATCTTGTCGCTCAGCGCCACCAGATCGGCCAACAGAGACTTGACTTCACCGGCGGCCTTGCTGTCATCCAGGGTTGCGACGATCTCGAGCGGCTTTTGCAAGCGCTCCAGATAGGCCTTGAGTTGGGTTTTGAGGTTGGCGTCCAGCATATTAGTCAAATCCTATTAATTATTTATTTCGATAGTCTGCGTTTGCTTGGTGGAAAAAAAGCCCGGTCAGGCCCGGGCTTTTTTCTGCGGGCAAAGGCTTAGATCTTGCCGACCAGGTCCAGGGAAGGAGCCAGGGTGGCTTCGCCTTCCTTCCACTTGGCGGGGCAGACTTCACCGGGGTGGGCCGCCACGTACTGGGCAGCCTTGACCTTGCGCAGCAGGTCTTCGGCGTCGCGGCCGATGCCTTCGGCAGTGATTTCCATGGCCTGGATCACGCCTTGGGGGTCAATGATGAAGGTGGCACGGTCTGCCAGGCCTTCGCCTTCACGCAGGCAGTCGAAGTTCTGGCTGATTTGCCAAGTGGGGTCGCCCAGCATGGTGTACTGGATCTTGGCGATGGTGTCCGACGTGTCGTGCCATGCCTTGTGCACGAAGTGGGTGTCGGTGGAGACCGAATAGACTTCCACGCCCAGCTTCTGCAGTTCAGCGTAGTGGTCGGCCACATCACCCAGTTCGGTGGGGCACACGAAGGTGAAGTCGGCGGGGTAGAAGAAGAACACGGCCCACTTGCCCAGGACGTCCTTTTCGGTCACTTCGATGAACTTGCCGCCCTTGTAGGCTTGTGCGGTGAAGGGTTTGATCTTGCTGTTGAGCACGGACATTGTGTTGTTTCCTTTCAGTGAATCGGAGGTACTGCTTTAACTAAGCACTGGGTCAAGTGTAGGACAAGCATGCGATAAATTCAATCGATTGACTTGATCGAATTGATTGAATACAACTATCAATCACTACCGTATTGATAGCCGTCTGTGGAGTGCTGCGCGGACACCGAATGCAAACGCGATTCAGCATCAAACGCAGCCCATCCCCATTATTGGGGGCAAAGATGTCAAGAGCATTGTCATGCAGGACAATCGCCCCACAACAGCGACCGGAAGGAGCCCCCACATGCAAGGCGACACACAAGTCATTGCCTGCCTGCAGGCACAACTCAAAAACGAACTCACCGCCATCAACCAGTACTTCGTGCACTACCGCATGTTCAAGCACTGGGGTTTCGACAAGCTGGCCAAGGTGGAATACAAGGAATCCATCAGCGAGATGAAGCACGCCGATGTGCTGATGGACCGCATCTTCATGCTGGACGGCCTGCCCAACCTGCAGGACCTGGGCAAGCTGCAGATCGGTGAAGATGTGCCCGAGGCCCTGACCTGCGACCTGCGCCTGGAGCAGGCCGCCCAGCAGACCATCAAGGAAGGCATTGCCGCCTGCGAAAGCGTGCAGGACTATGTCTCGCGCGATCTGCTGCAAGAGATTCTGGAAGACACCGAGGAGCACATCGACTTCCTCGAAACCCAGCTGGATCTGATTGAAAAGGTGGGCGTCCAGAACTATCTGCAGTCGCAGATGGGCGAAGCCGACTGAACGTGCGGCTTTCCATGCAAAACGGGCCCTGCGGGGCCCGTTTTGCATGCGCCGCCGAACGGCTCAGCCATGCGCCTTCTGGTTGTGCAGCGCGTTCTCCCGGATGGTGGACAAGGTGGCGCGGGTGGTGATGACTTCCGGGCTGAGCGGAATCTCGATCAGCGTGCCCGTGGGCGCCGCCAGCGCGCGCTGCAGCGCGGCTTCGAAGTCGGCGGTACGTTCCACCCGCTCGGCCGCATAGCCATAAGCCCGGGCCAGCGCACAGAAGTCCGGATTGCCCTGGCCCAGCGTGGAGCCGCTGACATGGCCGGGATACTCGCGCTCCTGGTGCATGCGGATGGTGCCGTAGATGCCATTGTTCAGCAGCACGATGATGCTTTTTCCGCCATGCTGCAGTGCCGTCGCCAGCTCCTGGCCATTCATCAGGAAGTCGCCGTCCCCCGCGATGGTGAACGCCGTGCGCCCGGTGATCAGATTGGCCGCAATCCCGGCCGGCACGCCATAGCCCATGGCGCCGCTGGTCGGGGCCAGCTGGGTCTTGTGGCCCTTGCTCCAGCCGTGAAAGCGGAAATAGCGGTGCACCCAGCTGGCAAAGTTGCCCGCACCGTTGGTGATGGCGGTGTCCTGTGGCAGCAGGCGCTGCAGCGTGGCAATGATGGCCGGCATGTCGATGGCGCCGTCCTTGGCCACATCCAGCCCCACCAGCGGCTGGGGCTGCAGATTGGCTTCGTAGTCGGCATGGGCTGCCGCCGTCCAGGCGGCCCAGGGCACACTGGCCGGGGCTTCCAGTGCCGCCAGCGCCCGCGCTGCCGCAGGCATGGTGGCGCACAGCGGCAGATCGGCGCGGAAGACACGGCCCAGTTCCTCGGCACTGGGGTGGATGTGCACCAGTTGCTGCGCAGGACGCGGCGACTGCAGCAGGGTGTAGCCGCTGGTCGTCATCTCGCCCAGGCGCGCACCGATGGTGATCAACAGATCCGCCTGCTTGATGCGCTGCGCCAGTGCCGGGTTGATGGCAATGCCCACATCGCCGGCGTACAGCGGGTGGTGGTTGTCGAAAGTGTCCTGGAAACGGAAGGCATTGCCCACCGGCAACTGCCAGCGCTCCGCAAAGCCCTGCAGGTCTTGCGCAGCCTGCGGCGTCCAGCCCGGTCCGCCAGCGATCACAAACGGTTGTTTGGCCTTCAGCAGCAGCGCACGCAATTCCTCGGCGCCCTGCGTGCCGATGTCCTGGTGAACCGCGGGGGCGGCGGGCAGGGCCTCGCCAGAGACCACCTGGGTCAGCATGTCTTCGGGCAGCACCAGCACCACAGGACCGGGGCGGCCTTGCAGGGCCGTGGTGAAAGCACGGGCGATGTATTCGGGAATGCGGCGGGCATCGTCGATGCGCTCCACCCGCTTGGCCATGCCGCGCGTGCCAGGACCGAAAAAGGTGCCGAAATCCACTTCCTGAAAGGCTTCGCGGTCGCGCATATCACTGCCCACGTCACCAATCAGCACCACCATGGGTGTTGAATCCTGGAACGCCGTGTGGATGCCGATGGAGGCGTTCGTCGCCCCCGGCCCACGCGTGACCATCAGCACCCCGGGCTTGCCGGTGAGCTTGCCGTAGGCATCCGCCATGAACGAGGCTCCGCCCTCCTGGCGGCAGGTGATGAAACGGATACGGTCGCGGTGGACGTGCAGGCCATCGAGCACATCCAGATAACTTTCACCGGGCACGCCAAAGGCCATGTCCACGCCCTGGGCGATCAGGCATTCGACGATCAGGTGGCCTGCACTGCGTGGTGGGGTGGTGGAAGGCATGGCTTGTCTCTTTCTGTGTCAGGGGAGAAAACGGGAGGGCAGTCGGCGGGGTGCCGCACCCCGCACGGGGCTGCGCCAGCGGCCCCGTGATTATGCGAAGGATGGGAGACCAAACAGATGGTGGAACCCGCAGCACACCCCGCTTGCCTGTCGCACAGCCGACAAGACCGATGCGCCGCCGCGGGCCGGCAAGTGCGGCCTTGCACCCGCCCTGCACCCTATTTGCACCTGCCATTCACGCCGCCAGCACGTCGGTACACACTGCGCCACCCCGGTTTCGTCGCAAGGCGCTGTGCCGGGCTGGCGCCCAGCGCGACAGTGCAGGCATGCGGCAACGTCGCCGTGTTTTTACAGGAGCCCTGCCATGTCGCAGTACACCCCGTCCCTTCCGAATATGCCTCTCTTGCAACTGCGCACCGCCTTGCTGTGCGTCGCCATGGCCGGCGGCATTGCCAGCAGCAGCCTGGCGCAGGAGCGCAGCGAACCAACGGTGGTGGCCGCAACCGCTGCCAGCCACCCCATGCCCGCCGCGCCTGCGGTGCAACCGGGTCGCACCCGTGCCGAGGTGATTGCGGAGCTGGAATGCGCCCGCGCCTCGGGCGAGCTGGAAGCCATGGTCTTGCGCTCCTACGGCCAGCCCACACCATCGCTGCGCCCCGAGGCCTGTGCCCCCGGCGCAGCCGCCCGCACCACCGCCAGCCCGCACACTTTGCACCAGACACCGCAACCAGGCTACTGAGCACGCATGGCCGCTGCACGCGGACACCGCGCCACCGTTCACACCAGCTCGGGCGCCAGGAAGTCGCGGCTGATCTGCCCGCCCAGCAGGTTGACCCGGTCCAGGAACTGGGTCAGGTAGGCGTGCAGACCGGTGTCCAGAATTTCCGTGATGCGCCCATACTGCAGCTGGGCCAGCAACAGGCCGGCACTGCGCAGGCTCTCACTCATCTCCTGGTGCCCCACCTGGCGCAGGTTGTCCATCAGCTCGTGCATGCTGGCATGCAGCGAACGCGGCATGTCGCGCCGCAGAATCAGCAGCTCGGCCACGCGCTCGGGCGTGATCACATCGCGGTAGACCTTGCGGTACACCTCGAAGGCCGAGACGCTGCGCAGCACTGCGCTCCAGTGGTAGAAGTCGAACTGCTGCTGCCCCACCTGGCGCAGATCGGTACCGTGGTAGTCGTTCTCGATGGCGTGGAACTTCACATCCAGCAGGCGTGCCGTGTTGTCGGCCCGTTCCAGGAACGTGCCCAGCCGCACGAAGTGGAAGGACTCGTCCTGCAGCATGGTGCCCAGGGACACGCCCCGCGACAGGTGGGAGCGGTATTTGACCCATTCAAAGAACTGCATCGGGTCGCGCTCGAACCAGCCATCCTGCAGCTGGCGGTTCAGCTCCAGCCAGGTCTGGTTCTGGGTTTCCCATACTTCGGACGTCAGGGCGCCACGCACTGCCCGCGCGTTCTCGCGTGCGGCCCGCAGGCAGGAGTAGATCGATGAGGGATTGTTCTCATCGCGCACCATGAAGTGCAGCACGCCCTCTCGCGTGACCTGGGTGTGGCGCCGGTCGTAGGCGGGAATCAGTTCACTGATGGACAGCACCCCCATCCAGTCCTTGCGTGCCATCTCGGCAGGCTGGGGCAGCATGGATGTGTCATAGCTGACGTTCAGCATGCGGGCGGTGTTTTCTGCCCGCTCGGTGTAGCGGGACATCCAGAACAGGTGGTCGGCGGTACGGCTCAGCATGGGAAACCTTTCAAGATCGTCATGGCAGGAATGCAAGCGGTGTTCATCACCAGCCCCCTCCCATGCTCTGCACCATGCCGCCCAGCTCCTGCACCAGCTCCGGTGAAGGCTGGCCCTGGGCCTGTTCGTTCAGCACCCAGGTGTCCTTGGTCCCGCCCCCCTGCGAAGAATTGACCACCAGCGAGCCGTCCTTCAGCGCCACGCGCGTCAGGCCGCCGGCCGCCATGCGCACGCTCTCGCCGCTCAGCACAAAGGGCCGCAGATCGATGTGGCGCGGCGCAATGCCGGCGTCCACCATGGTCGGGCAGCTCGACAGGCTGAGCGTGGGCTGAGCGATATAGCCAGCCGGGTTGGCCAGCAGCGCACGGCGGAAGTCCTCGATCTCGGTCCGTGTGGCGGCAGGGCCGATCAGCATGCCGTAGCCGCCGGCACCATGCACCTCCTTGACCACCAGCTCGTGCAGATGCGCCAGCACGTATTTCAGATCATCCTGCTTGCGGCACAGCCAGGTGGGCACGTTGGAGAGAATCGGTTC
This sequence comes from Comamonas sp. UBA7528, assembly GCF_002479375.1. Lineage (NCBI taxonomy): Bacteria > Pseudomonadati > Pseudomonadota > Betaproteobacteria > Burkholderiales > Comamonadaceae > Comamonas > Comamonas sp. UBA7528. The sequence continues at coordinate 352,526 of NZ_DLMU01000008.1, read as the reverse complement.
TTCGCCCAGGTAGAAGCGGATCATCTCCGGCACATAGGGGTAGACCGATTTGTCGTCGGCGACCCCGGTGCCCACCGCATTGCAGATGGTCACATTGCCAGCGCGGTAGGCGTCCATCAGCCCGGCGCAGCCCAGGGTGGAATTGGGGCGGAACACCAGCGGGTCCAGGAAGTCGTCGTCCACGCGGCGGTAGATCACATCCACACGCTGCAGGCCCCGGGTGGTGCGCATGTAGACCACCTTGTCCTTGACCACCAGGTCCGGCCCTTCGACCAGCTCCACCCCCATTTGCTGCGCCAGGAAGGCGTGCTCAAAGTAGGCACTGTTGTACATCCCCGGCGTCAGCACCACCACCGTGGCCGAGTCGGATGCGGCCCGTGCCGGGGCGCTGGCGCGCAGCGTGTCCAGCAGCATGTCGGGGTAATGCGCCACCGGCTGCACCGCATGCCGGGTGAACAGGTCGGGGAACAACCGCATCATCATCTTGCGGTTTTCCAGCATGTACGACACGCCCGATGGCACGCGCAGATTGTCCTCCAGCACGAAGTACTCGCCTTCTCCCCGGGCATTGCGGGCGCGCACGATATCGATGCCGGCGATGTGCGCATAAATGTCGCGCGGCACGTCCACACCCACCATCTCGGGCCGGTACTGTGCGTTGTTGGCGATCAGGTCCCTGGGCACGATGCCGGCCCGCAGAATGTCCTGGTCATGGTAGATGTCGGCAATGAAGCGGTTCAGTGCCGTGACCCGCTGCACCAGGCCTGCCTGCATGCGCGTCCACTCCGCGCCGGGGATGATGCGTGGGATCAGATCGAACGGAATCAATCGCTCAGTGCCTGCGCCGCTGGCGTCTTTCTCCCCATAGACCGCAAAGGTGATCCCCACGCGGCGGAAGATCATTTCTGCCTCTGCCGCGCGCGCCGCCATGGTCTGCGCCGGTTGCTGTGCCAGCCACTGCGCATAGGCTTTGTAGTGGTCTCGCACGTCACTGCCGTCAAACGGCAGCATGGTGTACATCTCGTCGTACTTCTGCATCGTGGGCCTCCTGGGGATTGCATAGCAAGTTGCGGGCCATAGCGATGCACTATGGGTATGACAGCCAGTTTAAGGGCTGCCACGCTCCACACCCTCCGGGCAAGCACTCACCGATCTGGTGCATGGCTCCAGTAACGTGGGTGCAGACTGCGCTCACAGGCCACTGTCTGCGCCTGCACACCATTCCAGTGCGCCGCGCCGCATTGGGGCGTGCTCTGCACCACCAGGTCCTGGGCGGCATAGCGCCGCAAAACGGGCTCGGCAGGGTGACCGAAACGGTTGCGGTAACCCGCCTGCACCACCACCGTGTGCGGCGCCACCGCCGCCAAAAACGCCGCACTCGACGAGGTGCGGCTGCCGTGGTGGGGCGCCAGCAGCACATCGGCCTGCAGGTTCTGACCGGAGCGCAGCAACGCCGCTTCCTGCGCCGCCTCGATATCGCCCGTCAGCAGCACGGCGGCGCCGTTGGCGGCCTGCACGCGCAGCACGCAACTGGCGGCATTGCCATTGCCCTGCACGCCAGCCGCAGGGTGCAGGACCTGCCACAGCACCCCGTCCCACTCCCACTGCTGACCGGCCACGCAGGGCTGCCAGGATCGCGACAGGCGCTGCGCCACCACGGCTGCCCCCGCCCCCACCAGCCGTGCCTGGGGCTGCTGGGCCAGCACGGCCTCGGCCCCGCCCACATGGTCGGCATCGCCGTGGCTGAGCACCAGCATGTCCAGCCGCTCCCCCAGGGCCTGCAGCAAGGGCTGCACCACCCGGGAGCCGGCATCTCCACCCGGCCAGGCCGGCCCGGCATCAAACAGCAGACTGTGGCGGGCCGTGCGCAGCAGCACCGCAGCCCCCTGGCCCACGTCCAGCGCCAGCATGTCTACCTCGCCATGGGCGGGCCTGGGTGCCTGCCACCACAGGGCAGGCCACAGCAGCGGCAAGGCCAGCACCTTCCACTGCCAGGGCAGAGGCAGCACCAGGCCCACACCGGCAGCGATGGCCGCTGCCGCCGCCCACCACGGCGCCTGCGCCCGGGCGAGACTGGCCCAGGGCCAGGCGGACAGCGCCTCCAGCACCACCGCCATGGCCTGTACACACCCGGCCGCAGCCTCCCACAAGGGGTGCCAGAGCACCCCCAGCAGCGACAGGGGCGTGACCACCAGGGTCACCCAGGGAATGGCCAGCAGATTGGCCAGGCCACCGACCAGCGAGACCTGCCCGAAGAACAGCAGCGACAGCGGACTGAGCGCCAGCACCACCACCATCTGTTCGCGCAGCAGCTGGTACAGCCGCTGTGCCCAGCCTTGCGGCTGCGACCCCGCAGTGCCCGACGCCAGCAGCACCCCCACGGCCACAAAGCTCAGCCAAAAGCCCGCCTGGCACAAGGCCCAGGGATCCCACAGCGCAATCACCGCCAGCACCACACTCCAGACCGCCCACCAGGGCCAGCGCCGGCCTGTGCTGTGCAGCAGGGCCACCACCACCAGCATGCCCACCGTGCGCTGTGCAGGCAGTCCGCCACCACTGAACAGTGCATAGGCTGCAGCCAGCCCCACGCCCCCCCACAGTGCAGCCAGCGGCGCGGGCCAGCGCAGGCACAGCCATGGGCTGCAGCGCCACAAGGCCCCCAGCAGGCGCATCGCCAGCCAGGCAAACATGGTGATGTGCAGGCCCGAAATGCTGACCAGGTGGGCCACACCGGTGCGGCGAAAAACCTCCCAGTCTGCGGTGTCGATGGAGCGCTGGTCGCCCGTGACCAGCGCCGTCACCACGCCAAAGGCACGCCGACGATCGTTCGCCGCATCCGGGTCGGCGGCTGCCGCGCCCGGGACGGCCCCCTGGGCCACGATGGCATCGCGCACCTGCTGGCGCAACGCTTCCACCGGGCGGTGGCCTTCGGCAAGGCCCAGCCGCCGGGGAGCGGTGTTTTTGGGGCCGTCGCGCACATAGCCGGTGGCACCAATGCCCTGGGACCACAGCCACAGCTCCCAGTCCCAGCCATGGGGGTTGCGCGCGCCATGCGGGGCTTTGAGGCGCAGGGTCCAGCGCCAGCGTTCGCCGGCCGAGACCGCAGGCCACGCCGGGGCCCCCGCTCCGCGTGGCGCATACCATGTGACTTCCAGCCGCTGCGGCAGCTCCACGGGCTGTCCATTGGCCCGCTGCGCCTGCTCCACCACCAGTTGCATCCGCAGACCTTGGGAGGTGCGTGCCGGCAGGGCGTCCACCACAGCAGTCACCTCCACATCCACGCCCTCCAAGGCAGGCGCAATGCGCTGGGCTTGCCGCCCCAGGGCCTGCCATCCCGTCAGTGCAAAGGACACCGCCGCAGCGCAGACCACAATCAGAACCAGCAGCCCCTGGTGCGTTCGCCGCGCGCCGGCGTGCGGACGCGCCCACATGGCCGCGCCCCCCAGCAGCACGGCTGCCACGCCCAGCACCGCATACCCCCAACCCGGCCACAGGGCAGGCTGCAGCAGTTGCAGCGCCACCCCCGCCGTGGCGGCCAGGGCCCAGATCGTGGGAGAAAGCCGTACTGCCGTGCACGCGGAGGCGAAAGACGGCTCCACTCTTGGCATACTGGCTGGCATGCGCGCGGTTGTCACCGACGGCCACGCACGCGCCGGAACCGCAGCACGCCCACGGGCGCCGCCGCGCCCTCCTCCCGCCCCGTTCTACCCACCATGCAAGGAACTCCCATGAGTGTCTACGACAAACTCCAAGCCCTGAACATCACCCTGCCCCCGCTGGCCGTCCCGGCCGCCGCCTATGTGCCATTCGTGCAGACGGGCAACCTGGTGTTTCTGAGCGGCCATATTGCCCGCAAGGATGGCAAGGTGTGGACCGGCCAGCTGGGCGGTGCCATCAGCACCGACGAAGGCAAGCTGGCCGCGCGCGCCGTGGCTGTGGACCTGCTGGGCACGCTGCAAGTGGCCTGCGGCGGCGATCTGAACCGCGTCACCCGCATCGTCAAGGTGATGAGCCTGGTGAATTCCACCGCCAGCTTCACCGAGCAGCACCTGGTGACCAACGGCTGCTCCGAGCTGTTGGCCGAAGTGTTTGGCGACAAGGGCTCGCACGCACGCAGCGCCTTTGGCGTGGCACAGGTTCCCATGGGTGCCTGCGTGGAGATCGATCTGGTCGCCGAGATCGCCTGACCCGCTCCGTCAGGCGCGCAGCACAGTGGCCTGGGTGCAGGCCGCCCTTGCCGCACACCGGAAACAAAAAAGCAGCCTCTGGGGCTGCTTTTTTGTTGGGCGCGGACCAACGCACCGTAAAGAGGCCTTTTGCTGTTTGGCCTGATGCCTGGCGTGGCAGTCGGTCACGCCAGCTTGCGGGCCCGGGAGGTCAGCCTTCCAGCTCCAGCATCGCTTGCGGCCGGCTGCCGATGCTGCGGGGCGCCGGCACCGGCCGCTGCAAGCCCAGAACCTGCTGCGCGCCGGGGACCTTGAAACGGCCCACCACGCTTTTCATGTTCTGCGATTGCTCGCTCAGGCTGTGCGAGGCGGCCGCACTTTCCTCCACCAGGGCCGCGTTCTGCTGTGTCATCTGGTCGAGCGAGCTCACGGCCTCGCTGACCTGGGCAATGCCATCGCGCTGCTCGGCGGCCACGGCGTTGATCTCGGCCATGGTCAGCGTCACGCGCTCGATGGACTGGACGATTTCCTGCATGGTGCCGCCCGCTTCATGCACCAGGCGCGCACCATCGGCCACCCGCTCGACCGAGGCCTGGATCAGTTGCTTGATTTCCTTGGCGGCATCCGCGCTGCGGCCGGCCAGAGACCGAACCTCGCTGGCCACCACCGCAAAGCCGCGTCCCTGCTCACCCGCGCGAGCGGCTTCTACCGCCGCGTTCAGCGCCAGGATGTTGGTCTGGAAGGCAATGCCATCAATCACGCCGATGATGTCGGCAATCTTCTGGCTGCTGGCATGGATGTCGTTCATGGTGCTGACCACCTGCCCCACCACAGCCCCGCCCCGCTGGGCCACGCCCGAGGCCTGTTCGGCCAGCTGGGTGGCCTGCTGGGCGTTGCCCGCCGTCTGCTGCAGCGTACTGGTGAGCTGGGCCATGGCGGAGGCCGCCTGCTGCAGGCGGCCCGAGGTTTCCTCGGTACGCTGCGACAGATCCTGGTTGCCCATGGCGATTTCGGCGCTGGCCTGGGCGATGTTGTCGGTGCCGTAGCGCACTTCCTGGATCATGCCCCCCAGCGCCTGGTTCATATTGCGCAGCGAGAGCAGCAACTGCCCGAACTCATCGCTGCGGTCGACCCCCACCTGGGTGCTCAGATCCCCCGCAGCAATGCGCTCGGCGATCTCGTTGGCCTGCACCAGCGGCCGGCGGATGCTGTTGATCAGCCAATGCGCGCCCAGCACGATGGCCACCACCAGCGCCAGCATGCCCACGCCGGCCCACAGGCCCATGCGTACACGGGTGTCTGCCATCTCGGTGCGCATGCGGGTGATGTGGGCGGTTTGCAGGTCGACAAAGGCCTGCAGGCCTTCGAGGTATTTGTCCACCACCGGTTTGTAGGTGGCCTGCACGATCTTCACACTTTCATCCGCGCTCCCGGCTTCCTTGAGCTTCATCACCTGCTGGCGCACCGCAATCATGTCGCTGCGCAGCTGGGCAATACGGGCCATCTGGGCCTTGTCGGCCTCGCTCAGATTGGCTTCTTCCAGGCTTTTCTGTACCTTGGTAATCTGCGCGCTGGTGGCCGCAATGGTGGGCGAGAACTCTTCGCCCACGCTGGGATCGGTACTGAGCACCACGGCCAGCGTGCGCACGGCGTTGGTCTTGGTCAATGCCGCCCAGTGCATGGCGTCCGCCACGCGCTGGGACAGGATGACTTCCTGGGCCTCCTGCTGCTTCTGGAAGCGGTAAGCGCCGGTGCCCACAAAGCCCGCCAGTCCCACCATGCCCGCCACGATACACAGCACACTGATCCACAGCTTGCGTGTGACGCTGATATTTTTCATGCACTCTCCATGCCTCGGTTGCAATGCGTGGATGCGGCCCTGCCACCGTTCGTCCGCCGAAATATCGGCGGTCGCCTGCACGATTGACAAGACTTACACCCAGACACAGTGGACGCCGAACCAGCCCGGCGACGAAATCTGGTTTTCCCTGATGACCTCCATTTCGCATCACTGATGATTACTATGAATTGACATTTCTCAATAGCCATTCACAACCGTTCGTTAACCGGAAACATCCCCAGGCACAGCGTCCCATGCTTTGCAGATAGGCACCGAGCCGTCGGCCATCAGCGATCGCTGTGCAAGCGCACGTCGGATGGTTGCGCCTCGCAGGAGCGTGGCACACCCGCGCCCCGCCGCGCATGCCGCACAACCGCCGCGCTGCGACCGCAGGTACCTGCCTATGGAACCAGCAGGGCAGCACTGCGCAGGATCGCTGCACCGCCGCAAAAAAATGGGGGAGCCGACAGCTCCCCCCAACGCTCGCCATGCCCAATGGACGGTTGCGCCCTCTTCCCTCAATCGACATGCAGCGTGCACCAGGGCCTCGGTGCACGCTGCGTACAGAGCCGCTGCTGCTAGGCCAGCTCCAGTGCACGTGTTGATTCGGTCTGCGGTCCTGCCGGTGCCAATGCGGGCGCCAATGCAGGGGAACGCAGCGCACGTTCTGCGCCCAGGCCGCCAGCCTGGACCTGTGCGGGTGCACCGGTATGTACCGTGGCGGCCACAGCGGCAGCCCTCGTGCGCTGCGGCACGCTGTCCGGCACCTGGAAGCGCTGCACCAGCTCGCGCAGGTGTTCCGACTGCTCACGCAGGCTGAAGGCGGCCGCCGCGCTTTCTTCCACCAGCGCGGCGTTCTGCTGCGTCATCTGGTCCAGTGCGCCCACGGCTTCGCTGACCTGGGCCACGCCGTCACGCTGCTCGGCGGCACTGGCGTTGATCTGCCCCATCACCTGGGTCACACGCTGCACGGACTGCACGATTTCCTGCATGGTGCCACCGGCTTCATGCACCAGGCGCGCACCATCGGCCACCCGCTCGACCGAGGCCTGGATCAGTTGTTTGATTTCCTTGGCGGCATCCGCGCTGCGGCCGGCAAGAGACCGAACCTCGCTGGCCACCACCGCAAAGCCGCGTCCCTGCTCACCCGCGCGAGCGGCTTCCACCGCCGCATTCAACGCCAGGATGTTGGTCTGGAAGGCAATGCCATCGATCACGCCGATGATGTCGGCAATCTTCTGGCTGCTGGCATGGATGTCGTTCATGGTGCTGACCACCTGGCCTACCACGGCCCCCCCGCGCTGGGCCACGCCCGACGCCTGGTCCGCCAGGCCTGCGGCCTGCTGGGCACTGGCCGCCGTCTGCTGCAAGGTGCTGGTCAGCTGCAGCATGGCACTGGCGGCCTGCTGCAGATGGCTGGAAGTGATTTCGGTGCGCTGTGACAGATCCTGGTTGCCGGTGGCGATTTCGGCGCTGGCCAGGGCAATGGCATCGCCGCTGGTGCTCACATCCTGGATCATGGCGCCCAGCGACCGGCTCATGGCCTGCAGTGACAGCAGCAACTGGCCAAACTCGTCGTGGCGCTGCACCGCCCACTGGCTGCGCAGATCGCCGGCCGCAATCTGCCCGGCCACGCCGTTGGCCTGTGCCAGCGCGCGGCGGATGCCGTTGATCAGCAGGTAGGCGCCAATCGACACGCCCAGCAACAGCACCACCATGTTCAGTGCCGAACTGCGCACCACCCCCTGGCGCGCGGCCCCCATTTCGGCACGCATGGCCTCCAGCCCCTGGGACTGGTGCTGCACAAAGCGCAGCAGGCCGGCCAGATAGGCATCCACCGACTGGCGGTAGCCGGTGCGCGCCAGGGCGCGGCTTTCCTCCTCCTGGCCGGCGGCCTTCTTCTGCAGCATCTGATCCCGCTGCGTCTGCATGGCCTGGCGCAAGGCCACCACGTTCTGCATCTGGCTGCGGTCATCCGCATCGCGGGCCGATGCCTCCAACGCCTGTTGCAAAGCGGAGATCTGCTGGCTGGTCGCTGCCATCTGCACGGAGAACTGCTCGGCATCCTGCGCATCGCGGCTGAACACCTGGGCCAGAGTCCGCACCGCATTCACCTGGGTCAGCGCATGCCACTGCGTGGCCTGCTCCAGGCGCAGCGACAGCAGGCGGTCCTGCTCGCCATGCTTTTTCTGGTGCTGGGCCGAGTTGTAGCCCGCCACCCCCACGATGATCACCGCCCCCACCACGATGCTGCCCACCCCCAGCCACAGCTTGTGGGTCACCCCGATGTGCTTCATAGCCCCTCCTCCCTCTTTTTATGATGCGGCGCACTAAAAAGCACGACCGTGCTGATACGAAGTGGACAACAAAGCGCACCGCGTTCGTATCGGTGTAAGCCCCAGGGAAGGTGGCGTGTGGCGCACACCACACGCCTGCAGCTGCATGGATCCCCTGCCATTCACAGGGCTTTGTCGCATTTCTTGCAGCATTTTCTGCAACTGCAGGGTGTCTGCTGCTGCGTCGCCTTTTCAGCTACGTTGCAGCGCCACATTTTTCTGCATTATGAAATTTTGATTCCGCATTCTGAAAAAACATTGGATTTATGCATTTTTACAGGCCAGAAAATCGTTTTGCATTACGAAAAACAAACGCAAATATTTGATTTAAAAGAAGAATAATTTTTTTATGGTGCCAAGAAAGAAATTGCTGCGACGCAAACAATAAGACCCATGCCAACCCTCTGAGGTTGCGGCGGATTCACCCTCCAGCGCAGCCCCTCAGGACCACAGCAACTACCTGCTGTGCCGCACCGCCAGCCAGCCAATTAGCACCACCGTGCTAATTAGCAAGTTGAGCAAGGGATGGTGTTTGACACCCATGTCTTAACCCGGCGCTCCGGCCTTTGACAGCCTGCGCCACCGTTACAGAAGGAGCATCCCATGCCCAACCGCCACGTGACCCTCGCCGCCGACACCACTTCCACCCACGAAGGCAGCTACCTCGGCCGCATCCTTTGCCCGCACTGCATGTGCACCCACACCATCGAAGCCGAAGGCGGCTGCAGCACCGAAGCCTGCGACGACTGCGGCAGCCCCAGCGAAAGCGAATAAGCTTTCCGTCCCGCTCTCCACCGGAGCGGCAGCAGCAGCGTCTTTTTTCTGTGTGCGGCGCTGCCGCTGGCGCTCCGGATCCTGGAGCGATCTCCCCTTCCGCCCCGAATGCCCGCCGTGGCCTTCGGGGCGATTGCTTTGGACAGCCTGCAATGGCTTGCATGGTCGGCCTGCGCCCGCTGCGCCGGTGAAACAGTCTTCACCGCCACGCGCCTAATCCTCCGCTCCAGCGGACCTAGCATGCATGCGCACCCCGGACACCATCACCAGGAGACCACCATGACCACAGCTGCCCCCCAGCAACCCATCCCCCACCCCGAAGAAGCCGCCGTGCGCCTGCCGCTGGAGCTGTACATGCGTGGACACGCCGAGGACTGCGCCGCACACATGCGCGCTGCCTTTCTGCCCAGCGCCCGCCTGGAAAGCGTGCGGGAAGGTCCGCTGACATCGTGGACGCTGGACGTCTACTGCCAGCGCTTCCAGAACACCCCGGCGGCGGACGAGGCCCTGCGCCGCCGCCGCATCGACTGGCTGGACATCACCGGCACCTCGGCCATGGCCAAGGTCACGCTGGAGCATGGCGCCGTCACCTTCACCGACTACTTCGTGCTGCTCAAGACCGAGGCCGGCTGGAAGATTGCCAACAAGGCCTTCCACGCCCAGCCGCAGTAAGTCCAACAGCCAGGCCACACCGCCCACCGCGCCTTCCATCCCCTGCCTGCGGTAGTGCCATTGCCCTGCCCTTAGGCTATGCCAACTGCAACGCACGGGCTGCGCGCACCATGGGAGCAGCGCAGCCTCCGCACGGCGAAAGGCATGGCAACGCATGTACTACGGCGAACGCTTCAATGCATGGACCCACCTGCTGGGCGCCTTGCTGGCGCTGGGTGGTGCGGTGTGGCTGATCGTGCGTGCCAGCCTGCACAGCGACGGCATGGGCATCACCAGCGTGGCCATTTATGGCGCCAGCCTGGTGCTCCTGTACGCCATCTCCACCTGCTACCACAGCGTGCGCGGCCGCGCCAAGCAGGTGATGCGCAAGCTGGACCACCTGAGCATCTACCTGCTGATTGCCGGCAGCTACACCCCGTTTTGCCTGATCAGCCTGCGCGGCGCCTGGGGCTGGTCGCTGTTTGGCGTGGTCTGGGGCATGGCCGTGGTGGGCATGCTCCAGGAGATCAAGCCGCGCAATGAAGCCCGGGTGCTGTCGCTGGTGCTGTATGCCCTGATGGGCTGGGTGGTGCTGGTCGCTGTCGGCCCACTGCTGAACGCACTGGGCACGGCCGGCTTCGTCTGCCTGCTGGCGGGCGGGCTGCTGTACACCGGCGGCATCGTGTTCTTCGCTCTGGACCAGCGGCTGCGCCACGCCCATGGCATCTGGCACCTGTTTGTGCTGGCAGGCAGCAGCCTGCACTATGCGGCGGTGTGGCTGTATGTGCTGCCGGCGCCCGCAGCGCGCTGATCCACGCCGACCCGCCGCTGGATCGAAAAACAGCGACCCAAGCACCCTCTGCAGCGCACCGCCCGGCGATGGCCGCAGTTCCATGGTTCTCAGCGACAGCGGCCAGCGCCGCTGTCATGGGCTCCGCTTACGGTCTGGCGACATGCCAGCTGTTGTTCAGGAAGCCGTCGCCCGTCTTGTCACCGGGCTTGGTGTCCTTGGCCCAGAAGTACAGAGGCCGCCCCTTGTAGGCCCACTGTTTGCTGCCATCGTCGCGCGTCACCACACTCCAGTCGCCAGTGGGTGCCGCATTGGCCTTGGCCATCAGGGGCGGCCAGTTGGTGGCGCAGGGTCCGTTGCAGACACTTTTTCCGCTGCCGGCAGTGTCTCTGTCGAACACATACAACGTCATCTGGTTCGGTCCCACCAGCATGCCATCGCGAATGGTGCTGGGCGAGTTGTCCTTGGCATGGGGGGCCATGGAACAGGCCGCCAGCAGCGCCGGTGCCAGAACAGTGAGGGAAATCATGCGGATCATGGTGTGGTCTCCTTGCTGTGAAATGGCGGCCTGCGGCCGGATAGACGGTAGCCAACGCAGCGCCCCGCCCGGCATGGGCAAAGCGGTACACCACCGCAGCGGCACAGGCTGCGACAGCGCTCGGGGCACATGGCCTGCACCCGCCGTGTCCATCACTCCGGCAGGGCAAGGCCATGCAGTCTCCCTCCATCGCGGCTACACGGTGTAACCGTTGGTGCGTTGTGTACGCTTTCTGTGGCGCCCTGGCCCCTACCCCGGCAGGGAACGGTGCCGACATCGCCCCGGTTTCACGGCCGCTGCGGGAGTGAATAGTGCGCCACCCGCCACACGCATGCGGTGCAGCCGCAGGCCAGCCACTTTTTTTGCACGGCGCGCAGAACTTCTGGCCGGCTGCGCCATCCCAGGACTGCTCCGTGGCAGCCGCATGGATTCAAAAACCATCCCACCAGACTTGATGCGCTCTGCACGGACAATGCATGCAACATTTTTGATAGCAGAACCTACCCATGAGCACCCACAGCTTTCAACTGCCCTTCTTCACCATCGGCGATCTGGATGGACTGAGCGGCGATGACACCACGCGCACCGCCCATATCGACATTCCCACCGACTGCCTGCCCGTGGCCGCCACCCTGCGTTCCGCCCGCCAATGGCTGGTGGAACACCACCCTGCCGTCGACATGGAGTGCGCCGCCGACCTGACGCTGCGCGGCTTTTTTTCCTTCCAGGGCCCGCAAGGCCAGGAAGGTCTGAACGTGGACAGCGCCCAGCTGGTCGCGATCGACGAAGGCTTTGTGGTGCGTGCCAGCCTGGACAATGGCGTGTGCGTGGAAACCGATGTACTGAGCCTGGACGGCCTGGTCTGACCCGCCTGCCACAGCTGTGGCACGTACTGCGCCCCACCGCACCACCGCACCACAGCTCCCGCCCGCTCCCGGCGGGCTTTTTTGCACCTGGGCCACAACGCGGTCACCGACCGACCGCAGGGCAGCGCCGCCCGTGTCTGCTGCCCACTCTCTGCCGCATGCGAAGACCTCGCAGCTTGTAATTTTTTCTATCAAAGCAAGCACTCCCATGCTCACGCATGCATAGCAGCTTGTGCATACGTGGTGCGCTTGAACAACGTTTCTGCATTTCAATTCCGGTACATTCGACGCAGCAACTGTTACTGACGGAGAAAACCTTGCGCGCACGCACTGCCTGGCTGCTGGCCCTGACCTCTTCTGCCCTTGCCCTGAGCGGGTGCAGCGCCCCTGCCCCCACGCCCACCACGCAGGCCCCCACCAACACCACGCGCAATACCGCAGTGGGGGCGGCCGTGGGCGCCGTGGCCGGCGCAGGCGTGGCCCATGCCACGGGCGGCAAAGCCGCTGTGGGTGCGGTCGCCGGTGCGGCCGTGGGCGGCACCGTGGCCTATCTGTGGTCCAGGAACATGGAGCGCCAGCGCCTGGAACTGGAACGCGCCACCAAGGGCACCGGCGTGAAGGTCAGCCGCACCGACGACAACCGGCTCAAGATGGTCTTTCCCGCCGACATCACCTTCAACAGCCACAGCGCCGAGCTGCAACCCCAGGCCCGCACCCTGCTCGGCCGCTTTGCCGACAGCCTCAAGCGCCACCCCACGACGCATGTGCTGATCGTGGGCCACGCCGACAGCAGCGGTGGCCCGCACATCAACGACCCGCTGTCCAAGGACCGCGCCAATGCGGCACGCAACTACATCTTCCAGCAGAAGGTGATGGGCCCGCGCATCCAGACCGAAGGCCGTGGCGCCCGTGAACCCGTGGCCAGCAACGACACACCGGCCGGCCGGGCCAAAAACCGCCGGGTGGAGGTGTTTGTGATGGAACAGCGCAGATAAACAACCGCCAGGGCAGCCCCTGCCCCAGGGCGCCCGCCGGCCTCCATGCCCCAACAGCCTCATCCGCACGCGCACCGGGCTGGTGCGGTATCAGCGTGCGGCGGCTTCCAGCTCCGCCCGGCCCAGCACAAAGGCCGGATTCTCGGTCAGCATCGCCAGCGCCATGTCGATGAACGCCCGCACACGGGCAGGCTGGGCGCTGCGGCTGCCCCAGTACAGATACAGGCTGTGCTGCTCCACCAGGTACGGCAGCAGCACCGGCACCAGGCGGCCGGACCGGATGAACGGCGCCGCCGTGACCCCCGTCAACTGGCCCAGCACCTGGCCGTCCAGCACGGCCTGCAACTCCAGTTCTTCGTCATTGGTGCTGAAAGCCGGCGTGAGTTCCTGGTAGACCACCGCGTCCCCTTCCCGCAACTGCCAGGGCATGGGACGGCCGGTATCGGTGCGCAAGAACACGCTGCAGCGGTGCCGCGCCAGCTCGGCCGGCGTGCGCGGCACGCCCTGCCGCTCCAGATAGGCCGGCGCCGCACAGACGATCAGCTGCAGCGCAAACAGCCGCCGCGCCACCACGCCTTCGGCCGTGGCCGGGCCGCCGCGAAAGCCCACATCCACCCGGTCCTCCACCCAGTTGCCCACATGGTCGTCCAGTTGCACCTCCAGCTGCACCGCGGGGTGGCGGGCACTGAATGCGGACAGCAGCGGCGCCACCACCGGGCGAAAGGTGGAACGCGGCCCCACCACCCGCAGCGGCCCGGCGATCTCGTCCTTGGCATGCTGCACGCCGGCCAGCGCCTGCTCCAGGCTGCGCACAGCCGGCTGCACCGTGGCCAGCAGCTGTCGTCCCTCGGCCGTCAGCGCCATGCTGCGTGTGGTGCGGTGGAACAGGCGCACACCCAGGTGTTTCTCCAGCTGGGCCAGCGCCTGGCTGGCCGCCTGGGCGCTGACGCCCTGCTGCTGTGCCGCCCGGCGCAGACTGCCCAGCTCGGCCGTGTGAAGAAAGGTGTGCAGCGCGCGCAGTTCATTGATGGGCATGGGCCATGGTAGGGGCAAACACCCGACAAATTCGCCTACTGACAACTTTCACTTGTAAATCCTTCAAGGCATTGATGGCTAGTGGCTTGTGAATGTGCTTTCTAGAATCTGCGCACAACGGCTGCCGCTGCCTTCCTCCTTTCCGCCTCTGCAGCGGCCAGCGCTTTCTTCCGACTTTTCCCACAGGACACCACCATGGTCATGCCCGTGCGCGGCTATGCCGCCCATTCCGCCACCTCTGCACTGGGGCTGTTCAGCTTTGTGCGCCGCGATCCACGCCCCAACGATGTGGCCATCGAGATCGAATTTGCCGGGGTCTGCCACTCCGACCTGCACACCGTGCGCGGTGACTGGGGCGTTCCACGCTACCCCGTGGTCCCCGGCCACGAAATCATTGGCCGCGTGACGGCCGTGGGCGCCGACGTGACGCGCTTTACCGTGGGCCAGCGCGTGGGCGTGGGCTGCATGGTCGACTCCTGCCAGCATTGCCCGGCCTGCGCCCAGGGGCTGGAGCAGTACTGCGAAAACGGCATGACCGGCACCTACAACGATGTGGACCGCCAGGACGGCACCGCCACCCAGGGGGGCTATTCGGAACGCATCGTGGTCTCCGAACAGTTTGTGGTGAACGTGCCCGAAAGCCTGGACCCTGCCGGCGCCGCCCCGCTGCTGTGCGCGGGCATCACCACCTGGTCGCCGCTGCGCCACTGGAAGGTGGGGCCCGGCAGCAAGGTGGCCGTGGTCGGCCTGGGCGGCCTGGGCCATATGGCGCTGAAGCTGGCCAAGGCCATGGGCGCCGAAGTGACGCTGTTCAGCCGCAGCCCGGGCAAGGAGGCCGATGCCCAGCGCCTGGGTGCCAGCCACGTGGTGATCTCCACCGATCCCGCGCAAATGAAAGCCGTGCGCGGCCAGTTCGATCTGATCATCGACACCGTGCCCTATGTGCACGAGCTCAACCCCTATGTCAGCACCCTGGCGGTGTCCGGCACGCTGGTGCTGGTGGGTTACCTCGGCCCTCTGGAAGAAATGCTCAACACCGCCCCCCTGGTGATGGGCCGCAAATCGGTGGCCGGATCGGTGATCGGGGGCATTGCCGAGACCCAAGAGATGCTGGACTTCTGCGGCCAGCACGGCATCACGGCCGATATCGAGCGCATCGATATCGGCAGCATTAACGACGCCTACGAACGCATGCTGAAAAGCGATGTGAAATACCGGTTTGTGATCGATATTGCCTCGTTCCAAAGCGCTGCGTGAGGCCACCCCACCACCCTGTGACGGCAGGGGCAGCCAGGCCATAGCTACTGGCGGCCCACAGCATCGGCCAGCCAGCCCATGCCCAGGGCACCTGCCCTGCCATCGGGACGCAAAAAAGCCAGCACGCAGCTGGCTTTTTTGCTGGGGGCACGGAACGTGCCGGCTTATTCCACCCGGAAGATGCCGCTGGGCTTGAAGGTCCAGCCTGCGGCCTTGCCCTTGCTGCCGCGTTTGCCGGCAGCGTTGTTCAGGCTGCGGATTTCCAGGGTTTCTTCCCGGTCCTTGCCGCCGCGTCCATTGCCGGTGATGCGCACGCTGCGGGTGTAGGCCGCCACGCCCACCAGGCTGGCCTTGTCGTCCAGCTTCATCAGCTGCAGGCCACGGCCGCCACTCATCAGCTTCAACTCGGACAGGGCGTAGGTCAGCACATGGCCATCACTGGACAGGCAGGCCACATGGGTGGCGGCCGGCGTCTCGGCACCGTCGGCCGTGGTGGCTGCAATGGCGGCCAGGCTGCTGGGCAGGCACAACGTCTCGCCGTCCTGCACCGTCACAAAGGACTTGCCCGCCTTGTTGCGGGCCACCATGGATTCCAGCTTGGCCACAAAGCCATAGCCGCCGGAGCTGGCCAGCAGCAACTGGCTGTCGGCGTTGCCTGCAAAGTAGGCAGTGATCTGGCTGCCGGATTCCAGGTCGATCATGGTGGTGACGGGTTGGCCGTCACCACGTCCGCCAGGCAGGCTGGAGACGGCCACGCTGTAGACACGGCCGTTGTCGCCAAACACGATCAGCTGGTCCACCGTGCGGCATTCGAACGTGCCCCACAGCTGGTCGCCGGATTTGAAGGTGAACACCGCGGCCTCGTGGCCATGGCCCTGGCGCGTGCGCACCCAGCCTTTTTCGGAGATGACCACGGTCACCGGCTCATCCACCACCTTGAGCTCGGCCACCACCTTCTTTTCGGCCTGGATCAGGGTGCGGCGGGCATCGCCAAACTCTTTGGCGTCGGCCTTGATTTCCTTGACCATCAGGCTGCGCAGCGCCTTGGAGTCCTGCAGGATTTCTTCCAGCCCCTGCTGCTCGCCGCGCAATGCGGCCAGTTCCTGCTCGATCTTGATGGCTTCCAGCCGTGCCAACTGGCGCAGGCGGATCTCCAGAATGTCTTCGGCCTGGCGTTCGGACAGCTGGAAGCGCTCCATCAGCGCCGGCTTGGGCTCGTCACTGGCACGGATGAGGGCAATCACCTCATCGATATTCAGCAGCACGGCCTGGCGGCCCTCCAGGATGTGGATGCGGTCCAGCACCTTGGCCAGGCGGTATTCGCTGCGGCGGGTGATGGTGGCCTGGCGGAAGTCGATCCACTCTTCCAGCATCTGGCGCAGCGGCTTCTGCACCGGTTTGCCATCCAGCCCAATGCAGGTCATGTTGATGGAGCTGGACGTTTCCAGGCTGGTGTGGGCGAGCAACGCCACCACCAGCTCGGCCTGCGGCACCTTGCCGGTCTTGGGCTCGAAAACGATGCGCACCGCTGCGTCTTTGCTGGACTCGTCGCGCACCCCGTCCAGCACCGCCAGCATGCTGGCCTTGAGCTGGTTCTGCTCCTGCGTCAGTGCCTTCTTGCCGGTCTTGACCTTGGGGTTGGTGATGTCCTCGATCTCTTCCAGCACTTTCTGCGTGCTCACGCCCGGAGGCAGCTCGTTGACCACCAACTGCCACTGGCCGCGCGCCAGCTCCTCGATCGTCCAGCGCGCGCGCACCTTCAGGCTGCCGCGGCCGCTGCGGTAGGCCTCGGCAATGTCGTGGCTGCTGCTGATGATCTGGCCACCACCGGGGTAATCGGGACCGGGAATCAGCGCAAACAGCTCCTCATCGGCCAGTGCGGGCTTCTTGATCAGCGCCACGCAGGCTTCGGCCACTTCCTGCAGGTTGTGGCTGGGAATTTCGGTGGCCAGACCCACGGCGATGCCGCTGGCGCCGTTGAGCAGCGAGAACGGCAGGCGCGCGGGCAACTGCTGGGGTTCTTCGGTGCTGCCGTCGTAGTTGGGCACGAAATCCACTGTGCCCTGATCGATCTCGTCCAGCAGCAAGCGCGTGATCTTGGACAACCGGGCTTCGGTGTACCGCATGGCTGCGGCACCGTCGCCGTCGCGGCTGCCGAAGTTGCCCTGACCGTCCACCAGCGGGTAGCGCTGGTTGAAATCCTGCGCCATGCGCACCAGCGCGTCGTAAGCGGACTGGTCTCCGTGGGGGTGGAAACGGCCCAGCACGTCACCCACCACGCGAGCGCTCTTGACCGGCTTGGCCGCGGTGTTGCCGGTGCTGCCGCCATAGGACAGGCCCATGCGGTCCATGGCGTACAGAATGCGGCGCTGTACGGGCTTGAGGCCATCGGCCACATCGGGCAGGGCCCGGCCCTTCACCACGGACAGGGCATATTCCAGGTAGGCGCGCTGGGCGTAGGCGCCCAGGTCCAGCGAGTCACCGCCCTCGGCGGGGGGTGCAAGGTCTAGCGTCAAATGGTCACTCATGGAAGAAAGTTCGGGGTAGTACTCAGGTCCGCAGCCGGCTGGTCGCCGCGCAACTCCATGCGCACCCGGCCTGTGCCGGGGACGGCCGCTTGGCGGCCACCGCGCGTGGCCACCGAAGCCGCCATGGAGGCGCCGGGCTGCAGCTGTTCGTACAGCGCCAGCACGGTGCGGACATAGTTTTGGGTTTCTTTGTACGGAGGAATCGCCTGGCCAAAACGTTTGACCGCGTTTTCCCCTGCGTTGTAAGCGGCCAGCGCCAGGTCCAGCCGGCCCGGGAACATGGCAATCAGGTACTTCAGGTAGCGGGCACCGGCCTGCAGATTGGTGGCGGGGTCGGTCAGCTTGTGGGCCACCGAGCGGCGCGCATCGGCGCGCACGCCAAAGCGCTCGGCCGTGGCCGGCAGCAGCTGCATCAGCCCCACGGCGCCCTTGGGCGAGACCACATCCACATCGAAGCCGGATTCGGTGGCGATCAAGGCCTTAAGCAACTCGCCATCCAGGCCAGCATTCTGCGCGGTGTGCTCCACATGGCGGCGCACCCGCTGGTACTGGGCCGAGGACGAGAAATACGCCGCCAGCTTGCTGGCCGATGCCACGGAAGCCGCGTCCACCTTCAGGCCCGAGCCGTTGCCCCTGTGCCGGGGCGTGCCATCGCGCTGCGAATCGAAATCATCGCCCTGGAAGAACAGGCGGTAGCGTTCGTCCAGCGGCTCGGCCGCAAAGTGGGTCACGCCCTGACCATCCACATAGGCCCAGATATCGGCCCGGGCCGCGCCGGGCAGCGCCAGCGCGGCAGCCGCCACCCCAAGGGTCAGCAGCAGCTGTCGATACCGGGCCCACCCCTGGCTCTTTGGGCTCAGCCCTCGTTCACCGCACAGGCGCAGTCCCGCCAGGCGTGCCGCGCGCTGCGGCCCTGCCCGAAAAGTCTGCAGCCATGCAATGAAAGACAGCGGCATGGCAGGGCCTCAGATGTCCAGATCCACCGCGTCGCCGTGCAGCTCCATCAGCTCACGGCGCGAGGCGGCCTCGCCCTTGCCCATCAAACGGGTCATCAGGTGCTCCGTCTCCTGCAGCGGCATGGTGTCGACCTGCACCGGCAGCAGGCGGCGCGTGTCGGGGTTGAGCGTGGTTTCCCACAGCTGCTCGGCGTTCATCTCGCCCAGGCCCTTGAAGCGGCTGATCTGGCATTTCTCGCGCGCCACACCTTCCTTGGCCGCTTTCTCCAGGATGGCGTTCAGCTCGCTTTCGTCCAGCGCATACACCTTGGCCGCAGGCTTCTTGCCGCGCGCCGGCACATCCACGCGGAACAGCGGCGGACGGGCGATGCAGACATGACCGGCATCCATCAGCTTGGGGAAATGCTTGAAGAACAGCGTCAGCAGCAGCACCTGGATATGGGAGCCGTCCACGTCCGCATCGGACAGGATGCAGATCTTGCCGTAGCGCAGGCCGGACAGATCCACCGTGTCATCGGGGCCATGCGGATCGACACCGATGGCCACCGAGATGTCGTGAATTTCGGTGTTGGCAAACAGGCGGTCGCGGTCCACTTCCCAGGTGTTGAGCACCTTGCCGCGCAGCGGCAGCACGGCCTGGGTCTCCTTGTCCCGTCCCATCTTGGCGGAGCCGCCGGCCGAGTCCCCTTCGACCAGGAACACCTCGTTGTGGGCCAGATCGCGGCTTTCGCAGTCGGTGAGCTTGCCGGGCAGCACGGCCACGCCGGAGCCCTTGCGCTTCTCCACCTTCTGGCCGGCGCGCTGGCGCGTCTGTGCGGCCTTGATGGCCAGTTCGGCCAGCTTCTTGCCGTGCTCCACATGCTCGTTCAGCCACAGCTCCAGCGCCGGGCGCACAAAGCCCGAGACCAGGCGCACGGCGTCGCGGGAATTCAGGCGCTCCTTGATCTGCCCCTGGAACTGGGGGTCAAGCACCTTGGCCGAGAGCACATAGCTGGCGCGGGCAAACACATCGTCTGGCATCAGCTTGACGCCCTTGGGCAGCAACGAATGCATGTCGATGAACGCCTTGACCGCCTGGAACAGGCCGTCGCGCAGGCCGCTGTCGTGCGTGCCGCCAGCGGTGGTGGGAATCAGGTTGACATAGCTCTCGCGCAGCGGTGCCCCTTCTTCGGTGAAGGCCACACACCAGGCCGCACCTTCGCCTTCGGCAAAGTTGTCGTTGTGCCGGTCGGCAAAGCCCTCTGCCTCGAACAGGGGAATGACGGGATCGCCCGTCAGGCTTTGCGCCAGGTAGTCGCGCAGGCCGCCCTTGTACTGCCAGCTTTGCGTGTCGCGGTTCTTGTCGTTGACCAGGGACACGCTCACGCCGGGCATCAGCACCGCCTTGCTGCGCAGCAGGTGCACCATCTCGCCCATGGGCAGGTTGGACGATTCAAAGTATTTGGCGTCCGGCCAGGCGCGCACGGTGGTGCCCTGCTTGCGCTCGCCGCTTTGCAGCGGGCGCACGGTCAGGTGCTCGACCACATCGCCACCAGCAAACACCAGATGGGCCACCTGGCCGTCACGGTGCACGGTGACTTCCAAACGGGTGGACAGTGCATTCGTCACCGACACGCCCACGCCGTGCAGACCGCCGGAGAAGCTGTAGGCGCCGCCCTGGCCCTTGTCGAACTTGCCGCCGGCATGCAGGCGGGTGAAGACCAGCTCCACCACGGGAGCGCCTTCTTCGGGGTGCAGACCAAAGGGAATGCCGCGGCCATCGTCTTCCACGCTGACCGAGCCATCGGTATGCAGCGAGACCTTGATGCGCTTGCCGTAGCCGGCCAGGGCTTCGTCGGCCGCGTTGTCGATCACCTCCTGCAGGAGGTGCAGGGGGTTGTCGGTGCGGGTGTACATGCCGGGGCGTTGCTTGACCGGCTCCAGGCCCTTGAGGACACGGATCGAACCTTCCGAATATTCGGGAATGGAAGTAGAGGGTTTGGCTGCCATGGGGGCGGATTGTAGTGCGCGCGCCAGCGCACAGCTGGATAAATAAACAGTTACCCCTGACGCCATTGCTTGCACATGCGCCAGCGCCGGGGCATTTCCGGGCACAACGCTAACACAGCAGGCTGTCGCGCCGGAGTCCATTCGCGAGGTGGGGCTGCCCCACAGGCAGGGGGTGAACTGGATACATTCCACAGCTATGCAAAACCAAAACAACACCTCCAACCGCCTGTCCATGCTGCAGGTGCTGCTGTGCGGGGGCGCAGTGGTCACCTTGTCCATGGGCATACGCCATGGCTTCGGCCTGTGGCTGCAGCCCATCACCCAGGAAATGGGCTGGACCCGCGAATCCTTTGCCCTGGCGATTGCCATCCAGAACCTGTCCTGGGGCGTGCTGGGCATTTTCGTGGGCATGATGGCCGACAAACTGGGCGCCTTCAAGGTGCTCATCGGCGGCGCCATCCTGTACGCGCTGGGCCTGGTGGGCATGGCCCTGTCGCCCTCCACCTTGCTGTTTGCACTCACGGCCGGGGTGCTGATCGGTGCGGCCCAGGCCGGCACCACCTATGCGGTGATCTATGGCGTGCTGGGCCGGCAGATTCCGCCCGACCGCCGCAGCTGGGCCATGGGCGTGACGGCCGCTGCCGGTTCGTTCGGCCAATTCTTCATGGTGCCGGTCGAAGGCGGGCTGATTGCGCAGTTCGGCTGGTCCAACGCGCTCCTGATCCTGGCGGTGATTGCCCTGGTGATTGCCGCCTTGGCCTTTGGCCTGCGCGAGCCCGGCTTTGGCCGCACGGCAGGTGCTGCGCCCCAGCGCGACCAGACCATCGGCCAGGCCCTGGCCGAAGCCTGGACCAACCCCAGCTTTGTGCTGCTGCTGTCGGGCTACTTTGTCTGCGGCTTTCAGGTGATGTTCATCGGCGTGCACATGCCCAGCTACCTGAAGGACTTTGGCATTGCGCCCCAGGTGGCCAGCTATTCCCTGGCGTTGGTGGGCCTGTTCAACATCTTCGGCACCTACATTGCCGGGAATCTGGGCCAGAAAATGCCCAAGCGCTACCTGCTGTCGGGTATCTACGGACTGCGCTCGGTGGTCATCATTGCCTTCCTGCTGGCCCCGCTGTCGCCCTGGTCGGTCTACCTCTTCTCGGCCGCCATGGGCTTTCTGTGGCTGTCCACCGTGCCGCTGACCAATGCCACCATCGCCCAGATCTTCGGTGTGCAGCATCTGTCCATGCTGGGCGGTTTTGTGTTCTGCAGCCACCAGGTGGGCAGCTTCCTGGGCGTGTGGCTGGGCGGCTACCTGTATGACCGCAACGGCAATTACGACATGGTCTGGTATCTGGCGATTGCGCTGGGCATTTTTGCCGCCGTCGTCAACCTGCCGGTGCGCGAGCAGGCCCTGGTGCGCAAGCCGGCCACCGCCTGATCGGTCTCGCACCGCCGTTCAGCGCTACCATCGCTGCCATGCACACCCCCAGCACCGCCCCGCCCTCTGTCCCGCCGCGGCTGCACGGCTGGCAGCGGGCGCTGGTCTGGGCGGCCATCGCCGCAGTGCTGACAGCAGTGTTTGCCCTGTATCTGCAGCCGGACTTCATGGTCACACTCGCCAACCAAGTCTGGGCCTGCTTCTGAGCCTGGGGGCAGCCCGCCCCGGCGGCATGGCCGGGAGGTCTCATGCCCCGCATTCTCATCACCGGTGCCTCTGACGGCATCGGCGCCGAAATGGCACTCCAGCTGGCACGGCACCACCAGCAGTCGCTGCAGCTCACGCTGGCTGCGCGCAACCTCGACAAACTGCAGGCCGTGGCGGACCAGTGCCAGGCCCACGGCGCCCAGTTGCTGGCCGTCCCCACCGATGTCTCCGACGAAACCGCCTGCCGCGCCCTGGTGGCACAGAGCGTGCAGCAGTTCGGCGGCCTGGACGTGCTGGTCAACAACGCGGGCGTATCGGCCCATGCCCTGTTCGAAGAAGTGAGTGCCGAGCACCTGGCCTGGTACGAGCAGTTGATGCGCACCAATTTCTGGGGCAGTGTGTGGTGCACCCATGCGGCCTTGCCGCACCTGAAAGCCTCGCACGGCAGCATCGTGGCCGTGTCCTCGCTGGCCGGGCTGGTGGGCGTGCCCGGGCGTACGGCCTACAGCGCCAGCAAGTTTGCCCAGGCCGGCTTTTTCGAAGCGCTGCGCGCCGAGTTGAAACCGGCCGACGTCAGCGTGACCACGGCCTACCCCGGCGTGGTGGACACCCGCATCCGTTACCACGGCTACAACGCCCAAGGCCAGGCCGCAGGCGTCAGCGGCCTGAAGGAAGAACATGCCATGCCCGTGGCCGAATGTGCACGGCTGATCCTGCAGGGCATGGAACGCCGCCAACGCGAGGTGGTCATGACACGCCAAGGGCGGCTGGGCCGCTGGGTCAAGCTGATCGCCCCGGGCGTGGTGGAACGCATGGCGCTGGCGGCCCTGCAGCGTCCGCTCGGCAGCCATTGACCCTGGTCAGTCCAGGCCGTCTGCACCACCCGGCCCCGAAACGCAGGCTGCTATAGTTTTCTACATGATCCACGCCACGTCACCTGCCTCCATACTCCCGCATGCCCAGCAAGCGCCCTCCCCCTGGATCGAGCGCTGGCGCCATCTGCTGCCTGCCGGTTGCAGCGTGCTGGATGTGGCCTGCGGCAGCGGCCGCCACCTGCGCTGGCTGGCTGCCAATGGTCACACCATGACCGGGGTGGACCGCGATGCGACCGCACTGGCCGCCCTGCCCGGTCTGGGCGAGCTGGTCTGCGCCGATATCGAAAACAGCCCCTGGCCGCTGCCAGGGCGGCAATTTGGCGCGGTGGTGGTCACCAATTACCTGTGGCGCCCCCTGTGGCCCCAGATCCTGGACAGCGTGGCGCCCGGCGGCGTGCTGCTGTATGAAACCTTCGGCCAGGGCAACGAGGCTTTTGGCAAGCCTTCACGCCCGGACTTTCTGCTGGCACCCGGCGAGCTGCTGCAGGTCTGCACCGGCTGGCAGGTGGTGGCCTACGAATGCGGGCAGCTGCGCCAGCCCGACCGCGTGGTGCAGCGCATCGCCGCCATCCGCCCGGCAGGTACCAGTGCGCTCCCCGCGCGGCTGACGCCGTAATCTGGTCACCCGGTCTTTCCAGCAGGCCGATGCCTTCAGCAATGGCCGCCTGTGGTCGCCATGGAGCCACACCCACGCCCTGACACACCAAGGTCTGCGGCCCAGGCACACCGCATGCCATGGCAAGGCTTCCTGGCCACTCCGCACCCATCCGGGGTAGCACGTTCGGCCCATGGAACTTCTCTCTACCCTTTTTCTGAATCACTGCACTCCATGCCCACCTACGCCCTGCTGCTGGCCCACGACGAATACCCCAGTTCCACCACCGCATGGCCGGCACGCCCGGGTGCATCGGGCAGCCCCTGCGACGGCTGGGCCGAATGGTTCGACCACACGCCACGGCTGTTCAGCCTGCTGATGGGCGATGCCCGCCACCTGCCCGCTCTGGTACCTTGCAGCGCCTACGGGGACAACGAAAGCCTGTCCGCCCTGGCAGCCCCCATGGACGGTGTGAAAGCCCGCTGGCAATGGCTGAAGACGCAGATGGAGCCATTGCCCGCGCATTGGCCTGACGCCCAGCGCCGGCAATGGCAGGACATCGACCAGGCCATCACCACCAGCACGCGCCGCTGGCTGCTGCTGGACTGCGCCACGCTGTGCCCGCACGAATTTGACGAGCCCGTGTACACCACCTTTTTGCAGGCCCAGCGTGATCAATGCCTGTTGTGGGACTGCAGCACCCCGGGCCTGCCCGAGGCGCTGCAGAGCCTGCTGCAATCGCCCGCCGCCCAGCTGGGCTGGTGGAGCCCTTCGGTGGTGGCACGCACCGAGCTGATCGAACGCGATACCACCGACGACTGGCCCGCCTGGCTGTCGGAGCACTATGAAGAGCGCTACCACGGCGCCTGGGAGGAAGAACTCGATGCCTACGTGGTGATGCCCAAGCTGCACCCGCGCACCGGACAGCCCTGCAAGACGGAGGAGGAGCGTGAACACTGGCCTGAGGGTCTGGTCACGCCCTACGGCCGCTGGCTGCTGCATCCGGATGCCGGGGCCCATGGCGCATTTGCCAGCGGCGGCTGCATCAACCTGGTCTACCCGCCGGAGCATCCAGGACAGGCCGAGCGCCGGGGCATCCAGGACGCCAATGGACTGTGGCTGCTCACCCCAGACCAAGGCTATCCCGAAGCCTGGGCGCTGACACCGCACCTGATCCAGACCCAAGCAGCCGACGGCAGCTATGCGTTGCTGCGCCTGTCCGACCAGGCAGAGCTGTACAGCGGCCTGAAAGAGATCGAACTCTCTCAGGATGATGGGCTCGTGCGTGCGCGCCGCAGCGACGACATCATGCTGGTGCTGGACGCCACCGGCCAGCCGCTGTTCGACAGCATCTATAGCCACGTGCTGAACTTCAACCCCAAAAACGGCCTGGCGGTGGCCTTCCAGCGCCAGCACCCAGGCGACCGCAACAGCCCATGGCGCGAAGGCGTGCTCCACCGCAGCGGTGTGTTGCGCGTGCCCTGCGCCTTTGCCCAGATCGAGCGCGGCTTCAACGATTCGCCCCCCAAAGTTTTCCCCGGCGGCAAGCTGCTGGCCTACAGCCCCGAAGGCCAGCCCCATGTCTTCAGCACCCAAGGCCAGCTGCTGTGTGCACCCGCCCTGTGGTGCCCACCACTGGCCCGCACCATCCAGAAGAACGCGCTGCTGGCCGGCATGGGCAGCGGCCCTGAAGCGGAGATGGGCTGGTTCTCTTTGAAAGACTTCAGCTTCGCGCCCACCGGCGAAACCTGGGGCGACATCACCGAGGCCCTGCGCCGCAACCTGGAAGGTGCTACCAACCCCGAAGTGCGCGTCCTGCGCCGCAGCGATCTGGTGGATGCCGAAGACACGGACTGGATGCAGGACGTGGCTCGCATGCTGTGCCTGGGCGATGCCGGCGCCGGCGATGCACTGGCCGAGCGCTGGCGCGAAGCGGTCGCCCGCCCGGACCCGGACGACTTTGGCAGGGACACCGAGGACCCGGATTTCGACCCCGACACCCTGGAGCTCTATGGCGACGACAATGACCTGACGCTGTACTGGCAACATCTGCTGGCCATTGCGCCGCAGTTTGCCCAATTGGACTGGAAGGATGCCGACGGTCTGGCCGGCAGCCAGTGGCTGCCCGGCACACGCGATTGGCAGTGGGACCGCGCCACCCAGGGGGACGGCATGCAGGATGGACTGGACAGCCTGGCCCAGCACCTGGGCACGCAGCAGTTGGCCTTGCTGCAGCTGCGCACCGACAGCGACTGCCTGCGCTTTGCCGTGGTGCGCCAGGACGATGCAGCCCATCTGCTGGAGCGGCTGTCCCAGGCCGCTGTCGGCGCCTGGGTGCACGAGGAGTGAAGGTGGAGCGGCCCTGCCGGGGATGCCTGCAACGGCCGCACCGCCTTGTCCCTCGGGCAGCCCTAGCCCGTGCCGCTGCACGCGCCCGTCCCACAGCACCGGCACGGACGCAACACATTCGACGAAACAAAAAATAATTTATCGTCACATCGGCGAATAATTGCATCAAAATGGCAGAAACAGCGTCATGAGCGTTGCCACCCTGTCTGCCCAGTGCCCTTCACCAGATCCGCTGGGTAGAATGAATTTTTCCCGTTTCACTTTGCGGACATGACCACTTCTTCCGTCGCCCTGCGGGGCAGCATTGTTGCCCTTGTCACTCCCATGCATGAGGACGGTAGCGTCGACTACCCCAGCCTGCGCAAACTCATCGACTGGCATGTGGCCGAAGGCACCAACTGCATCGGCGTGGTCGGCACCACCGGCGAATCGCCCACGGTGAGTGTGGAAGAGCACTGCGAAATCATCCGTGTGTCCGTGGAGCAGGCCGCAGGCCGCGTGCCCGTGATGGCCGGCTGCGGCGCCAACAGCACGCACGAAGCCATCGAGCTGGCCCGTTACGCCAAGAAGGTCGGCGCCGACAGCCAGCTGCAGGTTGTGCCCTACTACAACAAGCCCACGCAGGAAGGCCAGTACCAGCACTTCAAGGCGATTGCCGAGGCCGTAGGCGACCTGCCCATGATGCTCTACAACGTGCCCGGCCGCTCCGTGGCCGATATGCAGCACGACACCGTGCTGCGCCTGGCACAGATCGACAGCATCTTCGGCATCAAGGAAGCCACCGGCAACATCGAACGCGCACAGTGGCTGATCCGCGATGTGCCCCAGGATTTTGGCGTGTACTCGGGCGATGACCCCACTGCCGTCGCGTTGATGCTGCTGGGCGGCCACGGCAATGTGTCCGTCACCGCCAACGTGGCCCCGCGCCTGATGAGCGAGCTGTGCCAGGCCGCGCTGGCCGGTGATGTCAAGCGCGCCATGGACATCCAGTTCAAGCTGATGCCACTGCACAAAAACCTGTTTGTGGAAGCCAACCCCATCCCTGTGAAATGGGCTGTTGCACGCATGGGTCTGTGTGGCGCTACCATGCGCCTTCCCATGACACCGCTGTCCGCAAACAACCACGCCGTAGTGGAAACTTCTTTGCGCGACGCGGGTCTGCTCTAATAGCGGTTTGCGCCGGGTGTCACCCGGCGCTTTCCCATGTCTTGACCCTCAAGGATTTCCTGCGTGAAAAACATCACACGACTGAGCCTGTTGGGCATTGCCGTCGCTCTGTCGGCTTGCTCTGTGCTGGAGAACGACAAGATCGACTATAAGAGTGCCAAAAAGGGCGTGACCCTGGATGTGCCTCCCGATCTGAACCAGCTCTCTCGCGACACACGCTACAACGTGCCCGGCTCCAGCGTTTCGGCCCGTGAGCTGCAGGCTGGCCAGGCATCGGTGACACCGCCGCTGGAAAAGGCCGCAGCCCTGACCGTGGGTGACGTCACCATCGAGCGTGACGGCAACCAGCGCTGGCTGGTGGTCAACCGCCCTGCTGACAAGATCTGGGATCCGGTGCGCGATTTCTGGCTGGAAAGTGGCTTCAACATGGCCATTGAAAAGCCCGAGCTGGGCATTCTGGAAACCGACTGGGCCGAAAACCGCGCCAAGCTGCCCCAGGACGTGATCCGCTCCACCTTGGGCAAGGTGTTCGACTCGCTGTACTCCACCAGCGAGCGTGACCGCTTCCGCACCCGCCTGGAACGCCGCGCCGACGGCAAGACCGAAATCTACGTGACGCACCGCGGCATGCAGGAGGTCTATGCCAACCAGCAGAAGGACAGCACCATCTGGCAGCCACGCGCCGCCGATCCCGAGCTGGAAACCGAATTCCTGCGCCGCATCATGGTGCGCCTGGGCAGCACCGAAGAGCAGTCCAAGGCCGTGGTGGCCGCTGGCGGCACCAAGCCCACCGTGGCCCAATCGACCCGCGTGACCACGCTCAACGGCCAACCCGCCGTGGAAATCGACGAAGCCTTCGACCGCGCCTGGCGCCGTGTCGGTGTGGCCCTGGACCGTACCGGCTTCACCGTGGAAGACCGTGACCGCAGCAAGGGCCTGTACTTCGTGCGCTACGTGCCGGCCAACCCCGACACGGAAGAAAAGAAGAAGGGCTTCTTCGGCAGCCTGTTCGGCTCCAAGGCCGAGGCCAAGCCCGCCAAGTACCAGATCGCTGTGCGCAGCGAAGGCGCCAAGTCGCGCGTGGTGGTGCTGGGCGAAAACGGCCAGCCCGAGAGCGACGTCAACGCCCAGCGCATCGTGCGCGTCATTGCCGACGATCTGCGGTAATCCCTTCGGGATCCTCCACCCAAAGGCTGCCTCGGCAGCCTTTTTTCATGGCATTTTCAGTCCGCAGCGTGGCCAATCCTCTGGGGATACACCGTGCTCCCAAGCGCCCATGGCGGTATGGCATGGGACCGAAGCGTCAACGCGGCCATGCTGCCGAACCAGCTCACCTCAGAGCCTCGCGCTTGCGAGATGGAAGGCAGCGCCTCTGCGCACGACCGCCATGCAACGGTAGCCTGACTCCACCACACTCCGTCCAGCGCCCCCCTACAGCGCAACATCCCCACTTCGGCCCCGCCTGAACGGGCAGCCCCATGTGCGTAGCCAGGAGTGCCGATACGGCGCTGGCAACATGCAGTGAACGCCGCCAGGGGCAGGCGCAGGACCCCTGCACGGTCCCGTCACAACTGGCTGCTGCTTGCAAGCCACAGCAACCATGAAGGCCAAATGCCCAGCCCACAAACAAAAAGCCCGCCAGAGGCGGGCTTTTTGGTGCATTTGCCACCACGGTTGACAGGCCTGGGCCCGCAGCGTGGAGGAGGAGTGCAAATTACTTGGCTGCGGGTTCAGCAGCTTGCTTGGCAGCGTCGGCAGCAGCGTCAGCAGCTTGCTTGGCGGCGTCAGCAGCAGCGTCAGCGGCGGGAGCAGCAGCGTCAGCAGCAGGAGCGGCGGGAGCAGCAGCGTCAGCAGCAGGAGCGGCAGGAGCTTCAGCAGCAGGAGCGGGAGCTTCCACAGCAGGAGCGGCGGGAGCAGCAGGAGCTTCTTCCTTCTTGCCGCAAGCAGCCAGAGCAGCAGCAGCGATCACGGTAGCCAGAACGAGAGACTTCTTCATGACAATTTCCTCTTGAGGATGAGTTATTCGGTATGCCGCACCGGCTGGCCCCCTCCGGGCCCTGTTGGCTGGTGCTACGCACATGCCCGCCAGGGGCACGCATGCACAGACATGTACCGTCTCAACGCATGCCACACGCGGTTGGTTTACAGGGTTTGCATATTTTTTGAAAAAAAATTTGCCTTCCCTGTAAAACCTCCACGGCCCGGTGCCGCACGCTTTTTCAGCCCGCCAGCAGTTGCCGCAGCACATAAGGCAGAATGCCGCCGTGGCGGTAGTAATCCACCTCGATAGGGGTGTCGATGCGGAGTTTCACAACCACTGTCTGCTGGCTGCCATCAGCGCGTGTGACCACCAACTTTGCATCGCTTTGCGGGGCCAGATTCGCTGCCGGGATGACGTCGATCCACTCATCCCCCTTCAGGCCCAGCGTCTGCCAGCTGTCATTGCCCTTGAACTGCAGCGGCAGCACGCCCATGCCCACCAGGTTGGAGCGGTGAATGCGCTCGAAGCTGCGCGCGACCACCGCCTTGATCCCCAGCAGCTGCGTGCCCTTGGCCGCCCAGTCGCGGCTGGAGCCGGTGCCGTACTCCTCGCCCGCCAGCACCACCGTGGCCCGGCCGGCCGACTGCCACTTCATCGCAGCGTCGTAAATGGACATTTTTTCCACCTTGCCGTTGTCGTCGCGGTAAAGCGTCACCCCGCCCTCCTCGCGCGAGCCATCGGCCGCCGCAGGAATCATCAGGTTCTTGATGCGCACATTCGCAAAAGTGCCGCGCATCATCACCTCGTGGTTGCCACGGCGCGAACCATAGCTGTTGAAGTCGGCCTTTTGCACGCCATGGGCCAGCAGCCACTGGCCGGCAGGAGAGCTTTCCTTGATGGAGCCTGCCGGAGAGATGTGGTCGGTGGTGATGGAGTCACCGAACAGGGCCATGATGCGCGCACCACGCACGTCGTGGTCGGGAGCCGACGCGCCCCCCGCGGCAGCACCCGGCTCCAGCGTGAAGTCCTGGAAGAATGGTGGCTCGGCGATGTAGGTGCTTTGCGGCCAGGTGTAGGTGGAGCCGGTCACACCCTTGATTTTTTCCCACAGCTTGCCAGGCTCGGTCTTCACCTTTTCATAGTTGGCGCGGAAAGCCTTGCCGTTCATAGCGTACTTCAGCAGCGCATGGATTTCCTCGCTGCTGGGCCAGATATCGCCCAGGTAGATGTCCTTGCCGCCCTTGCCCTTGCCCACAGGTTCGGTCATCAGGTCCTTGCGCACCGTGCCGGCAATCGCATAGGCCACCACCAAGGGCGGGCTGGCCAGGAAGTTGGCCTTGATATTGGGGTGGATGCGCGCCTCGAAGTTGCGGTTGCCAGACAGCACTGCCGCGCACACCAGGTTATTGCGGGTGATGGCGTCGTTCAGCTCCGGCGTCAGATCGCCCGCGTTGCCGATGCAGGTGGTACAGCCATAGCCCGCCAGCGCAAAGCCCAGCTTTTCCAGGTAAGGCAGCAGACCGGTTTCGGTCAGGTACTCGGTCACCACGCGGGAGCCGGGCGCCAGCGAGGTCTTGATGTGCGGCTTGACCTTGAGCCCGGCCTGCACCGCCTTCTTGGCCAGCAGACCGGCCGCCAGCAGCACGCTGGGGTTGGAGGTGTTGGTGCAGCTGGTGATGGCGGCAATCAGCACATCGCCGTTACCGATGCGCAGCACCTTGTCGTCGCTGCCGGGCAGCGCACACACCGCCGTGGTCACGGCATTGTCATGCGTGGTTTCCAGCGTGGGGCGGTTGCTGACCATTTCCACCACCGCACGCGGCGCACCCGGCTTGGGCGGCGGTGCATCGGTGGCCAGCTCTCCTTCGCCACAGCCTACGCGGTGGCGCAGCCCCAGCCTGTCGGCCGGCTGGTTGAAGCCATTGGCCGCCACCGAGGCCGTGAACAGGGCATCGAACCTGCCGGCCACATCGCCGATTTCGATACGGTCCTGCGGGCGCTTGGGACCGGCCAGGCTGGGTGCCACCGTGCCCAGATCCAGCGAAACCACGCGCGAATAGTCGATGTCACCCGCCCGGGGCACACCGAACAGGCCCTGGGCGCGGAAATAGGCTTCGAACGCCTCGATCTCGCTTTTCTTGCGCCCCGTGCCCTGAAAGTAGTCCAGCGTCTTTTCGTCCACCGGGAAGAAGCCCATGGTGGCGCCGTATTCAGGCGCCATATTGCCGATGGTGGCGCGGTCCGGCAGCGTCAGGCTGGCCGTGCCTTCGCCAAAAAACTCCACAAACTGGCCCACCACCTTTTCCTTGCGCAGCATTTCGGTGACGGTGAGCACCAGATCGGTGGCGGTCACGCCTTCACGCAGCCGCCCCGTGAGCTCGAACCCCACCACATCGGGCGTCAGGAAGTACACCGGCTGGCCCAGCATCGCGGCCTCGGCCTCGATGCCGCCCACGCCCCAGCCCACCACGCCGATGCCGTTGATCATGGTGGTGTGGCTGTCCGTGCCCACCAGGGTGTCAGGGTAGTAGACCCCATCGCCCGTGCGGTGCACACCGCGCGCCAGGTATTCCAGATTCACCTGGTGGACGATGCCGAAGCCCGGCGGCACCACACCAAAGGTGTCAAAGGCCTGCATGCCCCATTTCATGAACTGGTAGCGCTCCTGGTTGCGCTGGAATTCCAGTTTCATGTTCAGGTCCAGCGCCTTGGGGGTGCCAAAGTAGTCGACCATGATGGAGTGATCGACCACCAGATCCACCGGCACCAGGGGCTCGATGGCCTTGGGCTTCTTGCCCAGTTTGGCTGCGGTGGAGCGCATGGCGGCCAGATCCGCCAGCAGCGGCACACCGGTGAAGTCCTGCAGCACCACACGCGAGACCACGAAGGGAATCTCGTCGGTCCGCACGGCCTTGGGCTTCCACTGCGCCAGCTGGGCCACATGCTCGGGCGTGACCTTGTTGCCGTCGCAGTTGCGCAGCACCGATTCCAGCACGATGCGGATGGACACCGGCAAGCGTTTCACGCCGGGGTATTTCTGCGCCAGCGCTGGCAGTGAGAAGAATTTCCCTTCCTTGCCCGAGGCGGTGCGGAAGTTGTGGAGGGTGGAAGCGAATGCGTGTTTCATCGAGGGTTCTCCGTCCATACAAAAGCCATCACCCCTGCATTCTGCGTCGCCCCCTCTGACGCGTCTATCGGACAAAGACCACGCGGCAAGCCATCGGGTACAAAAAAACCCGCCGAAGCGGGTTTGGGAGGCAAGGGCCGGCGCATGTCCGGCCTGTGCAGCAGGTGAATTACACCTTTTCGGCGACTGCCGCGTACTCGGCGATCTCATTGAAGTTCATGTAGCGGTAGACGGAGGCCTTGTCGGCATCGATCACGCCCATTTCCTTCAGGTACTCTTCCTTCGAAGGCAGCTTGCCCAGGCGCGATGCGATCGCGGCCAGCTCGGCCGAGCCCAGGAACACATTGGTGTTCTTGCCCAGACGGTTGGGGAAGTTGCGGGTCGACGTGGAGATCACGGTAGCGCCTTCACGCACCTGGGCCTGGTTGCCCATGCACAGCGAGCAGCCCGGCATTTCGGTGCGCGCACCGGCCGTGCCGAAGGCCGCGTAGTGGCCTTCCTTGATCAGCTCGCTCTGGTCCATCTTGGTGGGAGGAGCCACCCACAGCTTGACGGGGATGTCGCGCTGGCCGCCCAGCAGCTTGGCTGCGGCGCGGAAGTGACCGATATTGGTCATGCAGGAGCCGATGAAGGCTTCATCGATCTTGGTGCCGGCCACGTCGGACAGGGTCTTGGCGTCATCGGGATCGTTCGGGCAGCAAACGATGGGTTCCTTGATGTCGGCCAGATCGATTTCGATGATGTGGGCGTACTCGGCGTCCTTGTCGGCTTCCAGCAGATCGGGCTTGGCCAGCCAGGCTTCGACCTTTTCGATACGGCGCTGCAGCGTGTTGGCGTCGGCGTAACCATCGGCGATCATGTTCTTCATCAGAACGATGTTCGAGGTCAGGTATTCCTTGATCGGCTCGGGGTTCAGCTTGATCGTGCAACCTGCGGCAGAACGCTCTGCCGAGGCATCGGACAGTTCGAACGCTTGCTCGACCTTCAGGTTGGGCAGACCTTCGATTTCCAGGATACGACCCGAGAATTCGTTGATCTTGCCAGCCTTGGCCACGGTCAGCAGACCTTGCTTGATGGCGTACAAGGGGATCGCGTGCACCAGGTCGCGCAGGGTCACGCCGGGCTGCATTTCACCCTTGAAGCGCACCAGCACCGATTCTGGCATGTCAAGGGGCATCACGCCGGTCGCCGCACCGAAGGCCACCAGACCGGAACCTGCCGGGAAGGAGATACCGATGGGGAAGCGGGTGTGCGAGTCACCACCGGTGCCGACGGTGTCAGGCAGCAGCAGGCGGTTGAGCCAGCTGTGGATCACGCCGTCGCCAGGACGCAGGGCCACGCCACCGCGGTTGCTGATGAACTGGGGCAGTTCGCGGTGGGTCTTCACGTCCACAGGCTTGGGGTACGCAGCGGTGTGGCAGAAGGACTGCATCACCATGTCGGCAGAGAAGCCCAGGCAGGCCAGGTCCTTCAGCTCGTCACGGGTCATGGGGCCGGTGGTGTCTTGCGAGCCCACGGTGGTCATGCGGGGTTCGCAATAGGTACCGGGACGCACGCCCTGGCCTTCCGGCAGACCCACGGCGCGGCCCACCATCTTCTGGGCCAGCGTGAAGCCGGCGTTCGAAGCAGCAGGTGCCTGAGGCAGGCGGAACACGGTGGAGGCGGTCAGGCCCAGGAACTCACGGGCCTTGGCCGTCAGCGAACGGCCGATGATCAGATTGATACGGCCGCCGGCGCGCACTTCGTCAAACAGCACGTCGCTCTTGAGCTGGAACTCGGCCACCGTGTCGCCGTTCTTGGTGATCTTGCCGTCGTAGGGCAGCACGTCGATCACGTCACCCATTTCCAGCTTGGAAACGTCCACTTCGATCGGCAGCGAACCCGAGTCTTCCTGCGTATTGAAGAAGATGGGGGCGATCTTGCCGCCCAGCGTCACGCCACCGAAGCGCTTGTTGGGGACAAAGGGAATGTCCTGGCCGGTAGCCCAGACGATGGAATTGGTTGCCGACTTGCGCGAAGAACCGGTACCCACCACGTCGCCGACGTAGGCCACCAGGTTGCCCTTGGCCTTCAGCTCGTCGATGAACTTCATCGGGCCACGCTTGCCGTCTTCTTCCGGCTTGAACTTCGCGTCAGGACGCGTGTTCTTCAGCATGGCCAGGTAGTGCAGCGGAATGTCGGGGCGGCTCCAGGCGTCCGGGGCGGGCGACAGGTCGTCGGTATTGGTCTCACCAGGCACCTTGAAGACGGTGACGGTGATCTTCTTTTCCACTTCGGGACGCGAAGTGAACCACTCGGCATCCGCCCAGCTTTGCATCACTTCCTTGGCCTTGGCATTGCCCGACTTGGCCTTGGTGGCCACGTCGTTGAAGAAGTCGAACATCAGCAGCGTCTTCTTCAGGGCGTCGGCAGCCACACCGGCGACTTCGGCGTCGTCCAGCAGTTCGATCAGGGGGTGGACGTTGTAGCCGCCCACCATGGTGCCCAGCAGCTCGGTAGCCTTGGACTTGGAGATGAGACCCACCTTCAGGTCGCCGTGTGCCACGGCGGCCAGGAAGGAAGCCTTGACCTTGGCCGCATCGTCCACTCCGGGCGGCACGCGGTGGGTCAGCAGATCCAGCAGGAAGGCATCCTCGCCAGCAGGCGGGTTCTTGATCAGCTCGATCAGCTCAGCGACCTGCTTGGCATCCAGAGGCAGCGGGGGGATGCCCAGTGCGGCACGTTCTGCCACATGGTCACGGTAGGCTTTCAACATGGGTTCTCTCTCCAATGGTTTTGTAAGTGGGGTCAGCCTATTGGCAGCCCACCGCCGGCTTTATTTGCCGGCTGCGGGGTTTTCCAGAAGGCTAGGAGGGGGGTTTCGCTTGATGGCTTCAGCCACCTGGGTTTGCTCGCTGCTCATGCACTCGTCCGCCAGGCGCTGGCCTTGCTTCTGGTTCATGAGCATGGATTTGTTGGCGATCTGCAGCCACACGGCACCGGCCTGCTTGTCTTCCAGGCGCACCACGCCGGTGGACGTGGTCACAGGGGACATGTGGTACTTGAAGCCATTGCCGTCCACGTGGAAGTAACCCGGGTTGTTGCCATCCTTGGTCACGTTCACGTGCTGGCCCAGCTCGCAGCCGATGCGACCGGTGTGCACGCGGTCCGCCAGGCTCAGGGCTTCGGGCGACAGGGCCGAGGCGGCCACGGCCGTGGCGGCACCCGCGCCGGCCGCGGCGGCTACAGCGCCCTTGGTGGCAGCGCTCTTCTTGGCGGTGGTGGTCTTCTTCGCGGTGGAGGCCTTGGCGGCCGGTGCAGCCTTCTTGGCCGCGGCGGGCTTGGCCTGGACGGTGGCAGCAGCGGGCTGTACCAGCATCAGTGCGGGTACGAGGGCGATGACGGAGGCAATGAGGGTTTTCATTTCAGCTCCTGGATTTCCATGTGTTGTTTGCTACGGTTTTAAGATCCGGCAGGGCCAAACCAGTGGCTTGCGGCCACAGGGATGTGCTGCCCTGTCCGGTGTGCACGCTCCAGCAGCTGCCAGTAATACCGGTAGCTGGCGCGGTCGTGCAGCACGCCGTGGTGGCTGATGGGAGCCCAGTCAGCGTTGGCGGCGGCGGCAAGAATATCCGCAGCAAGCGCCACTTCGTCGCTCGCGGGCATGAAAGCCGCCAGAATCGGACGAATTTGCGCCGGGTGGATACTCCAGACCCGGGTATAGCCGAAATCATTGAAAGCTTTTGTTGCAGCCGCCTGCATCACTGCGGGGTTTTTGAACTCGGTGACCACACAGTGCGAAGGCACTTTGCCGTGGGCGTGGCAGGCCGCCGCAATCTCCAGCTTGGCACGCACCACCAGCGGATGCTGAAACTGTCCTTCCACGCCCATGGCGCTGGAGGGAATGGCGCCCCCGTGGGCCGAGACAAAGTCCATCAGCCCAAAGGAAATGCTTTGCACCGCCGGATGGGCGGCAATCTCGAAGGCCCGGTGCACTGCGGCCGGCGATTCAATCAGCACATGCAGCGGCACCGGCTGGTCGGTTGCGCGCTGCAGGGCTTTTTCAGCCAGCAGCACATCCTCCACCGATTCCACCTTGGGCACCATGATGTGGCACAGCCGGGCACCCGCCTCACCGGCAATGATGTCCATGTCCTGCTGAAAGGCTGCATGGTCCACGGCATGCACGCGGGCCGCCACCCGGGCGCCTGGCGCCGCATTGCGGGCCAGCCCGGCCACCAGCCTGGCGTGCTGCAGCTCCTGGCCGACCGGGGCGCCGTCTTCGCAGTCCAGCGTGACATCGAACACGCAGGCGCCGAACTCGGCCATCATCTCGGCCTGCAGCTGCAGACTTTTGCGCATGCGCTCTTCCACGCCACTATAGTGGTCGCACACGGGCAGACGCTGCGTACCGCCCGCCTGGGCGTCCAGCAAGACCTGCGCGGGGTGGACAGTCGAATTCGTCATGCTTGGCGTTGGGCAACAAGAAACAGGCGCGGGAAGGCCAGCAAGCGCTTGCCGTCCGCCCGCACGGGATAGGCAGCATCCACACGGCGCTCGTATTCCGTCAGAAATGCGGCTTGCAGCGCCTGGGGCAGGCCTTCCACAAAAGGCTTCAAACCGGTGCCACGCACCCATTGCACGATGGCGGCAGCGGACTCCATGGGGTGCTGGTACACGGTGTGCCATACATCCACGGAGGCGGTCTGCGCGCGTGGCGCAGCCAGTAAATCGTAATAAGCCCCAATGGGCAGAATGTCGGTACGCACCTTGTCTGCATCGCCGATGTACGGGGCAAACTCGGGCAGACGCGCCACTTCGCGCATCAGCCGGTGCGTGGGTTCCTGACGGTTGTCCGGCATCTGGATCGCCAGCACGCCACCGGGCGCCAGCAGCGAGAGCAGACGGGGAATCAGGGTTTCATGCAAGCCCACCCACTGCAGGGAGGCATTGGCATAGATCAGGTCCGGTGCAGGAGCGCCTGCCTCCGGCGCCCAGGTGGCGATATCGCCCAGGGCAAATTGCGCCTGCGGCAGCTGCGTGCGCGCAGTGGCCAGCATGGCGTCGGAATTGTCGATGCCCAGCGCCTGGGCATCGACAAAGCGCTGCACCAGCAGCTCGGTGGAATTGCCCGGCCCGCAACCCAGGTCCACCACATGGCGGACATGGGCAGGGTCGCCTGGCACCCGCGCCAGCAGCTCGGCCGCAGGACGCGTGCGTTCATTGGCGAAGCGCAGATACAGCGCAGGGTTCCAGTCTTGCATGCCGGTGACTCGCTGGTGGCTTACAGCAGGTGCTTGACGCCGTCTTGCTCGCCTTGCAGCTCAGCCAGGGTCTTGTCGATGCACTCTTGCGAGAAGGCATCGATTTCCAGACCTTCGACGATCTTGTATTCGCCGTTTTCGGTGGTCACGGGGAAACCGAACACCACACCGGCGGGAATACCGTATTGGCCTTGCGAAGGCACACCCATGGTGACCCATTCGCCATTGGAGCCCAGGGCCCAGTCACGCATGTGGTCGATCGCAGCGTTGGCAGCCGAAGCAGCCGACGACAGGCCGCGGGCAGCGATGATGGCGGCGCCACGCTTGCCCACGGTGGGCAGGAACACGTCCTTGTTCCACACCTGGTCGTTGACCATGTCCTTGACCGACTTGCCGTCCACGGTGGCGAAACGGTAGTCAGCGTACATGGTGGGCGAGTGGTTGCCCCAGACGGTCAGCTTGCGGATGTCGCCCACCTTGAAACCGGCCTTGGCAGCCAGTTGCGAAGCAGCGCGGTTGTGGTCCAGACGCAGCATGGCGGTGAAGTTCTTGGCCGGCAGATCCGGAGCCGACTTCATGGCGATGTAGGCGTTGGTGTTGGCGGGGTTGCCGACCACCAGCACCTTCACATTGCGCGAAGCCACGGCGTTCAGGGCCTTGCCCTGGGCGGTGAAGATCTGGGCATTGGCAGCCAGCAGGTCGGCACGTTCCATGCCGGGGCCGCGAGGACGGGCACCGACCAGCAGAGCGTAGTCGGTATCCTTGAAGGCTTCCTTCGGGTCGCTGTGGGCTTCGATGCCGGCCAGCAGAGGGAAGGCGCAGTCTTCCAGCTCCATGATCACGCCCTTCAGAGCGTTTTGAGCCTTTTCGTCGGGGATTTCCAGCAGTTGCAGAATAACGGGTTGATCTTTACCCAGCATTTCGCCAGAGGCGATGCGGAACAACAGGGCGTAACCGATTTGGCCAGCTGCGCCGGTGACGGCGACACGGACGGGCTTCTTGCTCATGTAAGAACTCCAAGTATGGATAAAACAGTTGTCGGCGCAGGAAGCACCAGCATCCATGACCAGCCGCCCATGCTCCGCAAACAGGGCGAAAGTGTACCGCCGATTTGAATCCTTGGTCAATTTGTCTTATGTCTTATATAAGATATGATCGGGGCTTTGACCACGGACCCGTTCCGCCTGTTTTTCCCGCCCGGAGATTGCTGACCGCTCCCCTACCCTGCACCATGGCATCCACCCCGACCACCGCCCCCGAGTTCCCCAACCACAGCGTCTCCAGCTCGGGCGCATCCACTCCCTCCTTCAGCCCGCTGTACCAGCAGATCAAGGGCCTGATCCTGCAAAGCCTGCAGGCTGGCGAGTGGCGTCCTGGCGAACTGATCCCCAGCGAAATGGAGCTGGCAGCACGCTTCAAGGTGAGCCAGGGCACGGTGCGCAAGGCCATTGACGAGCTGGCCGCCGAGAATCTGGTCATGCGCCGCCAGGGCAAGGGCACGTTTGTCGCCACCCACGCCGCGCAGCAGGTCCAGTATCGCTTTCTGAAGCTGCACCCGGACACCGGCGATCTGCAAAAGGAAGGCCGAGCCCAGCGCAGCATCCTCGAATGCAAGCGCGTGCGCGCCAGCGCCGAAGTGGCCCGCCTGCTGCAGCTCAAGAGTGGCGACGCCGTCATCCAGGCCCGCCGCGTGCTCACGCTAAGCGGCACGCCCACCATCGTGGAAGACATCTGGTTGCCCGGCCACGCCTTCAAGGGCCTCAGCGCCGAGCAGATGGGCAGCTACCAGGGCCCGACCTACGCCATGTTCGAGCTGGAGTTCGGTGTGCGCATGGTCCGTGCCGACGAAAAGATCCGCGCCGTGCTACCCGATGAAGAGCAGGCACAGCTGCTGCAAGTAAGCACTTCCACACCTCTGCTGAGCGTGGAGCGCGTAGCCTATACCTACAACGACACCCCCATGGAGTTACGACGCGGTATCTACCGCACTGACACGCACCACTACCGCAACGAATTGAGCTGATCTGCAGCTTCCGCCTCGGAGATACCGCACAATCCCGGATTCCCAGGCACCCGAAACTGCGGCATTGCAATAGAATTTTGGATCGTTTGCATCCGAGCGATTACAACGCAGTTACATCTCGAAAGCACCCCGCCATGACTGAGTTAGCAAAAAAGCGGCCAGAGTTCCGCAACATCCACGCCCTCCAGGACCTCCCAACCTATCGCTTGCCGCCGGCTGGCTGGGTTTCCATCTTGCACCGCATCAGCGGCCTGCTGATGTTCCTGCTGCTGCCGTTCATCCTCTGGATGTTCGACAAGTCGCTGTCCTCCGAGTTCTCCTTTGAAATCTTCAAGGCGGCCTTCAACGTGGGCATCGGCTTCGTGCCGGGCTGGTTCATCAAGCTGGTCACGCTGGCCATCATCTGGGCCTCGCTACACCACCTGATCGCCGGTCTGCGCCACCTGTGGATGGACGTGTCGCATTCGGCCGTATCCAAGGAATTCGGCAAGTCTTCCGCCGTGACCGTGCTGGTCATCAGCATCGCCCTGACCGTGGTCCTGGGTGCCAAGCTGTTCGGCCTGTACTGATACCACGTTAGAAGGAAAACAACATGTCCGTGAATTACGGCTCCAAGCGCACCGTGGTCGGTGCCCATTACGGTATCCGCGACTGGCTGGTGCAACGCGTCACTGCGGTCCTGATCGTGCTGTTCACCGTGGTCGTGCTGGCCCAGCTGGTGTTCAGCCAAGGCCCCATCGGCTACGACCTGTGGGCCGGCATCTTTGCCGCCCAGTGGATGAAGTTCGTCACCTTCGGCGTGATCATTGCGCTGGCCTGGCACGTCTGGATCGGTGTGCGCGATATCTGGATGGACTACGTCAAGCCCGTGGGCCTGCGCCTGGCGCTGCAGGTTTTCACCATTGTCTGGCTGGTCGGCTGTGCTGGCTGGGGCTTCCAAGTCCTGTGGCGTCTGTGACTTGCGCCCTCCCCTCACGATTGAAGGTTAAGAATGAGCTACTCCAAAGCGAATATCACCAAGCGCAAGTTTGACGTTGTCATCGTCGGTGCCGGCGGCTCCGGTCTGCGCGCTGCCCTGGAACTGTCCCGCGCCGGCCTGTCCGTCGCCTCGCTGTCCAAGGTGTTCCCCACCCGTTCGCACACCGTGGCTGCACAAGGCGGCGTGTCGGCATCCCTGGGCAATATGTCCGAGGACAACTGGCACTATCACTTCTACGACACCATCAAGGGTTCCGACTGGCTGGGCGACCAGGACGCCATCGAGTTCATGTGCCGCGAAGCACCGAACGTCGTGATCGAGCTGGAACACTTCGGCATGCCGTTCGACCGCAACCCCGACGGCACCATCTACCAGCGTCCCTTCGGCGGCCACACCGCCAACTACGGCGAAAAGCCCGTGCAACGC
This sequence comes from Comamonas sp. UBA7528, assembly GCF_002479375.1. Taxonomy (NCBI): domain Bacteria; kingdom Pseudomonadati; phylum Pseudomonadota; class Betaproteobacteria; order Burkholderiales; family Comamonadaceae; genus Comamonas; species Comamonas sp. UBA7528. The sequence goes on along the minus strand of NZ_DLMU01000008.1, from coordinate 311,407 downwards.
GCCTGCGCTGCCGCTGACCGTACCGGTCACGCCATGCTGCACACGCTGTACCAGCAGAACGTCAAGTCCAAGACCAACTTCTTCGTGGAGTGGATGGCCCTGGACCTGATCCGCAACCCCCAGGGCGATGTGGTCGGTGTGACCGCACTCGAGCTGGAAACCGGCGACCTGTACGAGCTGCACGCCAAGGCCGTGCTGCTGGCCACCGGCGGCGCCGGCCGTATCTTCCAGGCATCCACCAACGCCTTCATCAACACCGGTGACGGCCTGGGCATGGCTGCGCGCGCTGGCATCCCGCTGCAGGACATGGAATTCTGGCAATTCCACCCCACCGGCGTGGCCGGTGCCGGCGTGCTGCTGACCGAAGGCTGCCGCGGCGAAGGCGCCATTCTGCTGAACAGCGAAGGCGAGCGCTTCATGGAGCGTTACGCTCCCACACTGAAGGATCTGGCCCCCCGTGACTTCGTGTCGCGCTCGATGGACCAGGAAATCAAGGAAGGTCGCGGCTGCGGTCCCAACAAGGACTACATCCTGATGAAGCTGGACCACCTGGGTGCCGACACCATCCGCAAGCGCCTGCCTTCCGTGGAAGAAATCGGCCACAACTTCGCCAACGTGGACATCACCAAGGAACCCATTCCCGTGGTGCCCACCATCCACTACCAGATGGGTGGTATCCCCACCAACATCAACGGCCAGGTCGTCACCTGGGACGGTCAGCAAAACCAGGTCGTCAACGGTCTGTACGCTGTGGGCGAATGCTCCTGCGTGTCGGTGCACGGCGCCAACCGCCTGGGCACCAACTCGCTGCTGGACCTGCTGGTCTTCGGCAAGTCCGCCGGCAAGCACATCGTCAACTTCGTCAACAACTTCGGCCCCCACCACAGCGTGCCCGCCGACGGTGCTGACCGCACGCTGGAACGCCTCAACCAGCTGGACAACTCCAAGGACGGCGTCTACGCCCAGGACATCGCTGGCGACATCCGCACCGCGATGCAGACGCATGCCGGCGTGTTCCGCACGCAAAAGAGCATGGACGAAGGCGTGACCAAGATCAACGCCATCCGTGACCAGGTCGGCTCCGTGACCCTGAAGGACAAGTCCAAGGTCTGGAACACCGCCCGCATGGAAGCGCTGGAAGTGGACAACCTGATCGAAGTGGCCCAGGCCACCATGACATCGGCTGCTGCCCGCAAGGAATGCCGTGGTGCACACACCGTGTACGACTACGAGCACCCTGCCGACCACGCCGAGTTCCCGCTGGGCCGCAACGACAAGGAATGGCTCAAGCACACCCTGTGGGACAGCGCCACCAACGGCCTGTCGTACAAGCCCGTGAACCTGAAGCCCCTGACCGTGGACAGCGTGCCTCCCAAGGTCCGCACGTTCTAATCCAGCAGCCCACGAGAGAATCCAAAAATGAAGCGTACTTTCAAAATCTACCGCTACGATCCGGACAAAGACGCCAAGCCCTACATGCAAACCGTGCAAGTGGAGCTGGACGGTCACGAACGCATGCTGCTGGACGCCCTGGTCAAGCTGAAGGCGATGGACCCCTCCATCTCCTTCCGTCGCTCCTGCCGTGAAGGCGTGTGCGGCTCGGACGCCATGAACATCAACGGCAAGAACGGTCTGGCCTGCCTGACGAACATGAACACCCTCAAGGGCGACATCGTTCTGAAGCCCCTGCCCGGCCTGCCGGTCATCCGCGACCTGATCGTGGACATGACCCAGTTCTTCAAGCAGTACCACTCGATCAAGCCGTACCTGCAAAGCGACATCTACACGACAACCAGCAAGGAACGCCTGCAGTCGCCCGAAGAGCGCGAAGAGCTCAACGGTCTGTACGAGTGCATTCTGTGCGCCAGCTGCTCGACCAGCTGCCCCTCGTTCTGGTGGAACCCCGACAAGTTCGTGGGCCCGGCCGGTCTGCTGCAGGCTTACCGCTTCATCGCGGACAGCCGCGACACCGCCACCGGCGAGCGCCTGGACAACCTGGAAGATCCGTACCGCCTCTTCCGTTGCCACACCATCATGAACTGCGTGGACGTGTGCCCCAAGCACCTGAACCCCACGAAGGCCATTGGCAAGATCAAGGAACTGATGGTCCGCCGGGCTATCTGATCCATGAACGAGATGGACGCAATCCTCGAAGAACGGGAACGCGACTTGCTGCGGTGGCGAAGCCGCCGCGGCCTGGTCGAGAACGATCTCTACATCGAGAAGTTTTTTGCCACTTACGGCAGCCAGTTGACGCGGAGACACGCAACTGGTCTGTCTGCCCTGATGGACTTGGCAGACAACGATCTGATGGATCTCTTCCTGCGCCGCAAGGAGCCGGAAGGGGCCTTAGACACCCCTGAAGTTAGAGAAGTGCTACAGATGGTGCGCAAGCCCCTCTGATCTGCACAACTTGCAAAAAAGGCCGGCCCAGATCCGGCCACTCCGAGAAGGAAGTTGGAAATGAAACTCGCTGACAACAAAGCAACGCTGTCTTTCAGCAATGGCGCACCCAGCGTCGAATTGCCGGTCTACCAGGGCAACATCGGCCCGGACGTGATCGACATTCGCAAGCTGTACGGCCAATCGGGCATGTTCACCTATGACCCCGGCTTCCTCTCGACCGCGGCGTGCCAGTCGGCCATCACCTACATCGACGGTGACAAGGGCGAACTGCTGTACCGTGGCTACCCCATCGAACAGCTGGCCAAGAACTGCAACTTCCTGGAAACCTGCTACCTGCTGCTGTACGGAGAGCTGCCCAACGAAACCCAGAAGGCTGACTTCGAGAACCGCGTGACCCAGCACACGATGGTCAACGAACAGATGCAGTTCTTCCTGCGCGGTTTCCGTCGTGACGCACACCCCATGGCTGTGCTGACCGGCCTAGTGGGCGGCATGTCGGCCTTCTACCACGACAGCACCGACATCACCAACCCCGAGCACCGCGAAATCGCCGCGATCCGCCTGATCGCCAAGCTGCCTACGCTGGTCTCCATGGCCTACAAGTACGGCGTGGGCCAGCCCTACATGTACCCGAAGAACGACCTGTCCTACGCAGGCAACTTCATGCGCATGATGTTCGGCAACCCTTGCGAAGAATACAAGGTCAACCCCGTGGTGGAACGTGCGCTGGACCGCATCTTCATCCTGCACGCTGACCACGAGCAAAACGCTTCGACCTCCACCGTGCGCCTGTGCGGTTCGTCCGGCACCAACCCCTTCGCGGCCATCTCCGCTGGCGTGGCCTGCCTGTGGGGCCCTGCCCACGGCGGCGCCAACGAAGCCTGCCTGAACATGCTGGAACACATCCAGGCCAACGGCGGCATCTCCAAGGTCGGCGAGTTCATGGAACAGGTCAAGGACAAGAACAGCGGCGTGAAGCTGATGGGCTTTGGCCACCGCGTGTACAAGAACTACGACCCCCGCGCCAAGCTGATGCAGGAAACCTGCAACGAAATCCTGCAAGAGCTGGGCCTGGAAAAGGATCCGCTGTTCGCACTGGCCAAGCAGCTGGAAAAGATCGCCCTGGAAGACGACTACTTCGTGCAGCGCAAGCTCTACCCGAACGTGGACTTCTACTCCGGCATCGTGCAACGTGCCATCGGCATCCCCGTCAAGCTGTTCACCGGCATCTTCGCTCTGGCCCGCACCGTGGGCTGGATCGCTCAGCTGAACGAACAAATGGCTGACCCCGAGTACAAGATCGGTCGTCCCCGCCAGCTATACACCGGCTCTGTCGCCCGCGACGTCAAGCCCATCACCCAGCGTTGATGCGTGCGCCGCAAGGCGCATTCCACCGACATGGCAAAAGCCCGCACGCCTTGCGCTTGCGGGCTTTTTTCATGGGGCTCAGCACCAGCCGAAGCACCCACCGGGATGGCACCTGAAAACCGGGAGCGCCAGCAGACCCACGCCCCCACAGCCTCCTGTTCGGCAGCGGCGCAGAACTTCAATCCAGCCGGATCGAAGGACGCAGGCGGGAATTCATCATGTCCACCAGCCACAGGAAACCGCCGCGCCAGAAGCCATAGAGCCGGGCCTGGTGCGAGCGGTACAGCCACAGGTGGCTGAGCATGGCCAGCCGCCCGCGGATGGTGCCGCCGTTGAACAGCCCGAACTTGCCCAGTGATCCATAGGCGTCGTAATTGGCCAGCGACACCAGCGCGCCCATATCGCGGTAGGCAAAGCGCTCGCTGCTGCCGGCCTGCGGGTCGCGCAGCACCTGGGGCAAGGTGTCGATCAGGTAACGCGCCTGCTGGTGCGCCACCTGGGCCGTCGGCGGCAGGGGCTGGCCCTGCCCCGGCAGCGTGAAACTGGCGCAGTCGCCCACCGCGTAGATATCGGGGTCATCGGTACGCAGGTGGTCGTTGACCACCAGCTGGTGGCCGCGCGTGGTCTGCAGGCCCAGGGTCGACAGGAATTCCGGCGCCTTCACGCCCGCAGCCCACACCCGCAGACCGGCATGCACCGTCCGGCCATCGCCCAGCACCAGACCATCGGCCGTGGCTTGCTGCACCCGCTCGTTGACCAGCACGGTCACGCCCAGGGCCTCCAGACGGCGCTTGGTCGCGGCCGAGATGTCTTCGGTGAAGCTGGGCAACAAACGCGGCCCGGCTTCGACCAGCACAATGCCAAAGCGTGCCGCCTCCCCGATGGCGCCATAGGCGCGGGCGCTTTCTGCCAGTTGCACCAGCTCGGCCGCCAGCTCCACCCCGGTGGCCCCGCCCCCCACAATCGCCACCTGCAGGCCCTCGCCTTGGGTCATGCTGCGCACCATGCGCAGGCGAATTTCCTGGTTGAAGGCATCGGCCTTGCGGCGCGTGTCGATCATGAAACAGTGCTCCAGCACCCCATCCGTGCCAAAGTCATTCGCACCGCTGCCAATGGCCAGCACCAGCTTGTCATAGGCAATGCGCCGGCCTGGCACCACTTCGCGGCCATCGGGCGCGGTGATCGGCGCCAGCAGCACCTCCTTGGCCACACGGTCCAGGGCGCACATCTCGCCGGGCTGGTAGGCAAAGCCCGCATCGGCCGCCTGGGCCAGATAGGTGGTCTGCTGCTGGGCCAGATCGCGCGTGCCTGCAGCAATGGTGTGCAGCATGGGCTTCCAGACGTGGGCGGAATCGCTGTCGATCAGCGTCACGCTGGCGATCAGGCCGTCATCGCGGCGCTTGCCCAGGGCCGAGGCGATTTCCAGGCCCGCCACGCCGCCGCCTACGACGACAATCCGGGCCGGCTGCGATGCGGTGCTGCGTTCTTCGCCCATGGCGACTTCCTTTGTGGTGTTGGCAGAAAAAAGAATCAGAGGCACAAGGCTGCCACCATTCCACTGGTATCTCTCCCCGCAGTCCACCAGCAGCCCTGTGCGCAAGGGGCGCATTGTGCACCAATATTCATAGCACTGAATTCAATACAGACAACGGTTTCAACTGTGTTTTATATCTAATAGAAGACTAAAAATTTAGTAACCACCTGGTAACTGCTTCCGATTTGCCCAGGCCTTTTCACGGCCTGCCGGCCGGCGCAGAAGGCACCACCGGTCCGGCGTTCCAGGGCACTGAACCGCACGCATCCGGCGCACCACAGCCCGCGCAAAGCCACCGCACGGCCCACACCATTGCGCCCCTGCGGTCTGCGCCCCACCGCACAGATGCCGATAATGGGCGGCATCCGCAGCCTGCCCGCTGCCCCATGCAGCCACCTTCGGTGCTGCCCACACCATGCGCAAAAAACTTCCTCCCATCCACGACGCCGCCGGCATTGCCAAGTCCCGCGAAGCCGGCATGCTGGCCGCCCGCGTGCTGGAAATGCTCACCCCCCATGTACAGCCCGGCGTGAGCACCGAATACCTGGACGGGCTGTGCCACGACTTCATCGTGGACGAGCTGCGGTGCATCCCCGCCAACATCGGCTATTACGGCTATCCCAAGACGGTGTGCACCTCGGTCAACCACGTGGTCTGCCACGGCATTCCGTCCACCAAGGAAATCCTCAAGGACGGTGACATCGTCAACGTCGACGTGGCGCTGATCAAGGACGGCTGGTTTGGCGACACCAGCCGCATGTACACCGTAGGCCAGGTCTCGGCCCTGGGCCGCCGCCTGATCGACACCACCTACGAAGCCATGGTGGCCGGCATCCGTGCCGTGAAGCCCGGTGCCACGCTGGGCGACATCGGCCATGCCATCCAGACCGTGGCCCACCGCGAGCAGTTCACCATCGTGCGCGACTACTGCGGCCACGGCATCGGCCAGACCTACCATGACGAACCCCAGGTACTGCACTACGGCCAGCGCGGCCAGGGCATGACGCTGCAGGAAGGCATGATCTTCACCATCGAGCCCATGGTCAACGTCGGCAAGCCAGCCACCAAGGAGCTGGACGACGGCTGGACCGTGATCACCCGCGACCGCTCCCTGTCTGCCCAGTGGGAGCACATGGTGGCCGTGACTGCCACCGGCTACGAGGTGCTCACCCCCTGGCCCGAAGGCACCGGAGCCTACCCGGCGCCCTGAGCCGAGCGCTGCGCGGGCGCCTTGGCCCGTGCGCACAAACCGGAACCGGGCGTCAAGCAAGGGCCTGGCCTGCCTCGGGCCATTGGACGCCTCCCGCCACGCCAGCGGTTCGGTTGGCGCTACAGTCGCCGGCATGAGCAATTACTGGTTTCTGGGCATCGCCATCGTCTGCGAAGTGGCCGCCACCTCGCTTCTCAAAAGCACCGAAGGCTTCAGCCGCCTGGGGCCCAGCGTGCTCGTGGGTCTGGGCTATGTGCTGTCGTTTTACTTCCTGTCGCTTACGCTGCGCACCGTGCCCACCGGCGTGGCCTACGCCATTTGGTCGGGTGCGGGCATCGTGCTGGTCTCGGGTATCGCCTGGGTGTTTCTGAACCAGAAGCTCGACATCCCGGCCCTGATCGGCATGGGCCTGATCCTCAGCGGTGTGCTGGTGATCAATCTGTTTTCCAAGACCGCCGGCCACTGAGCCGCCAGGTCCCTGATATCGCCTTCGCACCGGGCGAGGTCCACGGATTCAGCCCTGGGACGCGATCTGCTCGGCCAGCCAGTCCCGGAACACCTGCACCTTGTGCGAGTGGCGCTGCAGTTGCGGGCGCACCAGATAGTAGGAAGCGCCGGTGCGCACCGGCAGACCAAATGGTGCCACCAGCTTGCCACTGCGCAGATCGTCCACCAGCAGGGCGGTCTGGCCGATGGCAATCCCCAGGCCATCGGCCGCGGCCTGCCAGGTCAGCACCGAGCTGCTGAAGCGCATGCTCTCCACGCTGTCGATCTCCGCCTCGTACCGGCATTGCCGGGCCCAGGTCTGCCAGTCTTTCTGCCGGTAGTGCGAAACCAGCAACCGCGTGCGCAGCAGGGCCTGCGGATAGGCGGACTCGGGCGCATTGCTGCGAAAGAACGCCGGGCTGCACACCGGCTCGATCACGTCTTCGAACAGAAAGTCCGTGTCCGTCCCCGGCCAGGCACCGTTGCCCATCTGGATGGCCATGTCCACCGGGTCACGGTCAAAGTCCACGTCCTTGACCGAATTGGTGATGACCACCGCAATGTCGCTGTAGCGGGTATGGAAATCGTGCAGGCGCGGGATCAGCCACTTGGCCGCAAACGTGGTGTAGGTCTGGATGCGCAGGGTCCGGTCCGAGCCGCTGCGCATGATGTCGCCCGTGGCCTTGCCTATGCTCTCGAAGGCCGGCGCAATGGCATCGCCGTAGCGCTGGCCGGCCTGCGTCAGGCTGATGCCATGGCGCTCGCGCCGGAACAGCTCCACCCCCAGGTATTCCTGCAGCACATGAAGCTGCTTGCTGACCGCCGACTGGCTGATGTGCAGCTCCTTGGCGGCCAGGGTCAGATTGCAGGTGCGCGCCACCACCTCAAACACTTTCAGCGGATTGAGCGGAGGAATCTTCAGGGCCATGCGCGCCATTCTAGAAGCCTGTGTGGCGCAGCGCTGTCGCGCAGGCCCGGCCTGGCATCACGTCTGCAACCAGCGCATCACCAGGGTGTTCACCGCGTCCGCGCTTTCATATTGCACCCAATGGCCAGCGCCGGGCACGATGGTCCAGTCCCGTTCGGGGCGGTCCTGTTTTAGGGCTTCGGCCGCCACCATGGGTACGGCCGTCACATCGGCCTCGCCCCACACCAGCAGAATCGGCCTGGCATAGTCGCGCAGCACCGCCTGCAGGCGGCTGCTGCGCGACATGGCCTTGCTGCGAAACCGCGTGGCTTCGCAGCAATGGCGATGGATGTGCCGGGCCAGCGCATCGGCCGCGGCCTCCTTGGAAAGCATGAACACCGCCAGGTTCTGGTCCAGCGCCGCCATGCGTTCGGCCGGATCGCTGACCCGCCAATCCAGCAGCGCCTCGGTTTCCCTGCGCGAGCCGCCATGGCCGGCCGTCCCCAGCAGCACCAGCCGCTGTACCTGCGGCAGGCGTGCGGCCAGCATGCCGGCCACCGCCCCCCCAAAGGAGAATCCGGCCAGGTGCAGCGGCTGCGCACCCACCAGTTGCACCACGCTGTCGCTCAGCGCGTCCAGCAATGCCGCCGGCCGCTGCCCGTCATGGGCGGGCAGGGCAAAGTCTTCGGATGCACCAAAGCCCGGCAGGTCCGGCACCAGCACCCGGTAGTGGCGGGCAAAGCACCCGATATTGCGGACCCAGTGCATCCAGGACCCATGGCCGCCATGCAGCAGCACCAGAGGCTGGCCCTGGCCCCATTCGCGCCAATGCAGCGTGATGCCGCAGGCCTGCACCCGGTGGTGGCGGGCGTGGGCTTCCAGTGCCCCCAGCAGCTGCGCTGCGCTGTCCTCTCCGTCCATGCTGCGCCGGCCTTATCGGGCCTGAAGCACCAGCGCATCCACCGCCAGCACCCCCTGCCCTTCGGGCATCACCATCAGCGGGTTCACTTCCGCCTCCAGCACCCCATGTTCGGGCTGCAGCGCCAGTTGCGACAGATCGGAAATGGCCTGGGCCAACGCTTCCAGATCGCCTCTGGCCTTGCCACGCAGACCCGATACGGTCTGCAGCAGCTTGACCTCGGCAATCATCTCGCGCGCGGTGTCCACACTGACCGGGGCCAGCCGGATGCTGCGGTCACGCATCACCTCGGCCCAGATGCCGCCAGCGGCCAGCATGATGATGGGGCCAGCATCGGGATCGATGCGGTAGCCCAGCAGCACCTCGGTCAGTCCCTTGCGCAGGGGCTGCACCAGCACCTCGCTGCAGGCCACACCGGGCGCCCTGGCTGCCAGATTGGCGCGCAGCGTGGCGAACGCCTGCCCCAGCTGCTCCTGGTTCTGGATCCCCAGCACCACACCGCCCACTTCGGTCTTGTGCGGGATCTCGGGCGAGCACACCTTGGCCACAACTGGAAAGTCGAACGGCAGCGGCCCAGGCAGGCCGTCCAGCGCGAAGGTGGCCGCGGGCGCATGGGGCACCTGCAGACGGTCCAGCAACTGGTAGGCCTGCGCCTCGCTCAGTGCAGCACCCGTACCCTGTGCCGCCGCCACGCTCTGGCCCGGTGTGTGCGGCACACGGCGTGCCAACACGGCCGCAATCGCATCGGCACAGCTTTCCGGTGTGCGAAAGCAGGGCATGCCGGCCTGGGTCAGGGCTGCCAGGGCCTGAGGGGCATCCGGCACCAGCATGGTCACCAGAGGCTTGGCGTGGCCGGCACTGTCCATGATGGGCTTGACCGCCAGATCGGGCTGGAAGCGCGCCGAGGAGCCCACCACCGCCACCACCATGTCGAACTCCGGGGCCTCCAGCATGATGTCCAGCACGCTCTTCATTACCTCATACCGGGTACCCGCCAGGGTCAGGTCCAGCACCCGGCCGGCACTGCCCGGCACTTGGGCCGCCTTGAGCAGGGCCAGGGTCGCGTCCGACACGGGCTGCACCGTGATGCCGCGCAGCCCCAGCTGGTCCACCACCATGGCAGCGCCACCGCCGGTGGTGGTCACCACGCCGATGCGTTTGCCGGCCATGGAATGGGACTGCAGCGGTACTTTCTGTGCCAGGGGAAAGACTTCGAACAGCGTCTCCAGCATGTCCACCCGCACGATGCCCAGGTCTTTCAGGAAGGCATCGGCAATATCGTCCTCACCCGCCAGTGCGCCAGTGTGGGTGGCCGCCATTTCCGCTGCGGCGCTGGATCGGCCCAGCTTGTACGCGATCACCGGCTTGCCGCGGCGTGCGGCTTCGCGGGCAAATGCCTGCAGCTGGTCGCCGTGGCGCAGGCTTTCCAGAAAGAGCGCATAGCCTTCGATGGCCGGATCGTCCAAGGTCGCCGCGCAGATCTCCCCGATGCTCAGATCCACTTCGCTGCCCACCGACACCAGCCCCGCAAACCCCACGCCGCGCGCCTTGCCGCGAGACACCAGGGCCCCGATCATGCTGCCGCTGTGCGAGGCGACAAACACCTTGCCCCTGGGCACATCGGGCTCTGCAAATGCGGCATTCGCAGTCAGCACCAGACCGTTGTGCGGGTTGACCACCCCCAGGCTGCTGGGCCCCAGAATGCGCAGCGTGGAGTTGCGGGCAATGGCGCGCAACTCCGCTTCACGCTGGACGCCTTCAGCGCCCGACTCCGAAAAGCCGCTGGCCAGAATGGTCACCAGCGGAACGCCCAGGCGCGCACATTCCCTGACCGTGTCGATCACGGTCTCGGTGGGCGACAGCACAAACACATGGTCCGGCACCTGCGGCAAGGCCGCCAGGCTGGGCCATGCCTGCTCGCCTTGCACGTGTGCCCGGTTGGGATTGATCGGATAGATCGTCCCTGCGAAGCCTGAGTGGCGCAGAAACTGCAGCGGACGGCCACCCGTTTTCTTGACGTCATCCGATGCGCCCACCAAAGCAATGCTTCGGGGGTACAGCAGGGTCTGGCAGACGGAGGGCATAGCGGCGAGGGATGCGGTCATGGCGTGGATTACTTCTCGATCTTGAATTTCTTGAACTGCTCGGACCAGTGGCCCACCTCGGTCTGCAACTGGGTTTTGAACTCGCTGGGCGAATTGCCGATCAGCACGGCACCCTGCGGAATCAGCACATCCTTGAACTCCTTGGACTTGACCGCTTTCATGACGGCGGCAGACAGCTTGTCGACAATGGCCTTGGGCGTTCCCGCCGGCGCCAGCAGACCGTTCCACGAGTCGGACACCATATCGGGCAAGCCAAGCTCACCGAACGTCGGCACCTGGGGCAGGCCCGGCAGGCGATTGGGACCAGCCACCGCGAGAGGCCGTACTTTGCCCGCTTCCAGGTTGGGCATGGCACCGGTGGATGTCATAAAAGCGACATCAACTACGCCCGCAATCAGGTCGTTCAGCACGCCCGATCCACCGGAATACGGCACATGCAGCATCCTGACCCCCGTCAGTTGCTCCAGCCGCAGCGTCGCCATGTGCTGCGAGCCGCCCGCGCCCGTGGTGCCATAGCTCAGCTCACCCGGTTTTTTCCGGGCCAGCTCCTCGAACTCCTTGTAGGTTTTGACATTCAGCTTGGGGCTGGCGGCCAGCACCCCTGGCGCCGAAGAGACTTTGGAGACCGGCTCGAAGCTCTTGAGCGGATCGAACTTCTGCTTGGGGAACACGTATTTGTTCATCGTCAACGGTGCAGCAGCCAGCAGCAAGGTGTAGCCATCGGCCGGGGCTGCAGCCACCATTTCCGAGGCGATGTTGCTGGTGGCACCCACCTTGTTTTCCACGATGAAAGCCCCTTTCAGCTCATCCTGCAAAGCCTTGGCCACCAGACGCGCCACCACATCGGTAGGGCCTCCGGCCTGAAAGCCGACGATGATCTTGACGGGTTTGGCCGGATAGGCGTCCGACGCCAGCGCGGTGCTGGACAGGGCGAGGCCTGCCATGGCCGCAGCGGCGGCCACCCATGTACGACGTTGCATGGTTTGTCTCCTTGTTATGCGATGCCGGCGCTTATGGCTTGGGAGCACGTTGCGAGAACGTGCGACCAAATACGCCTTCGGCAATGCGGTTCTTCAGCACTTCGATCGAACCGCCGGCGATCATCCAGCCACGGGTGCGGCGCACGCAGTACTCGACCAGCGCTTCCTGGCTGAAACCCATGCCCCCCATGACCTGCATGGCCTCGTTCGAAGCTTCCCAGCCAGCCAGATTGCAGGCCAGCTTGGCCATGGCCGTGCTTTGCGCACTGGGCAGGCCGTGCTCGCCTTCCAGCGCGGCCTTGTAGAGCAACAGCTGCGCCTGCTCCAGCTTCATCCACATCTCGGCAAACTTCCATTGCAGGCCCTGGAACTCGCACAGCTCGCGGCCGAACTGCTTGCGCACCATGGCGTGCTCACGTGCCAGGTTGAAGGCGTGGCGGCCCAGTGCCAGCGCACGCGAGGCATTGCCCAGACGCTCCACGTTGAAGCCGGAGATCTGCTTCTTGAAGCCCCCGGCGCCCAACAGCAGATTGGCCTTGGGAATGCGGCAGTTCTCGAAATACAGCTGCGACCACTGCTCACCGTTCATGAAGTTCGACGGCTGGCCTACGTCGAAGCCGGGGGTACCGCGCTCCACCAGCACCGAACCGATGCCGTCCACACCGGGGCCGAAGCGCACATAGATCAGGAACAGCTCCGCGTCGGGGCTGTGGGTCGAGAACACCTTGCTGCCGTTGATGACGTAGCGCTCCCCGTCCAGCACGGCCGAGGTCTTGAGTTCGGTCACCGCCGAACCGGCATCCGGCTCGGTCATGCCCAAAGAAATGAGCTTTTTTCCAGCCAGCAGATCCGGCAGAAAGCGCGCCTTCTGCTCGGGCGTGGCGTACTCCACAAAGGTGCGGATCGGGCCGAAATTGCCGGCCTGCACAATGTCCGCGCTCTTGGGGCAGACCAGCGCCACCTGCTGGATGGCCAGCACGGCGTGCATCAGCGAGCCGCCCTGGCCGCCATCTTCTTCCGGGAAGGCGATCCCCAGCAAGCCTTGCTCCGCCAGGATCTGCGCTGTCTCCCAGGGATAGTGGGAGGCATGTGCGCGCTCCAGCGCGCCGGCCGCCAGCTTGTCTTGGGCGAAGCGGGCCACGCTGTCGGCGAATGCCTGGTGTTCTTCGGAAAGGGTGAAATCCATGGTGCGATCGTGCAGGGTTGAACAATGGTCCGAATGATCTGCCCGCCCGCTCCTGGCAAGGTCTTCCAATTGCGCCACAAGATATGAGTTAAGGAAATGACTGATACCTGGCTGCCGGCCTATCCTGCAGATTCCGGGGGCCATTGCCCTCACCCCTCTCTCCCACACTCCCCCTCCATCGTGTCTGCCACCATGTACGTCAGCGAAACCCTGGGCCAGTTCGGTGCCCGCTTCCAGACCCAGCCCGTCAGCCCCTCTGTGCTGCACCATGCCAAGCGTGCCGTCGTGGACTGGTATGCGGCCCTGATTGCCGGCTACCCCATGCACCCTATGCCCTTGCTCGAAGCCGCCATGGCGGACGACCTGGACCGAGGACCGGCGCGGCTGGCACTGGGGCGCCCAGCCACGGTCAAGGCAGCCGCCCTGATCCAGGGCACAGCCTCCCACACGGCAGAAGTCGACGACATCTTCAAACACGCGATCTACCATCCGGGCGCCCCGACGATTTCGGCCGCCCTGGCGGTGGGCCAGCAGGTGAATGCCTCCGGCCGTGAATTCCTGCAGGCGGTCATCGTCGGCTACGAAATCTCGACCCGCATCGGCCAGATCCTGGGACGTGCGCATTACCAGTACTGGCACAACACCGGCACCGTGGGCACGTTCGGCGCGGCCGCGGCAGCGGCCTGTTTGCTCCGGCTGGATGCCACGCAGTTCACCCATGCGCTGTGCACCTCGGCCACGTTCGCCGCAGGTCTGCAGCAGGCCTTTCAGATGGACTCCATGTCCAAGCCCCTGCATTCCGGCCGCGCGGCCGAAGCCGGCGTGGCGGCCGCATCGATGGCCCGGCAGGGCATCACCGGCTCACTGGATGTGCTGGAAGGCAAGATGGGGATGGGCGTGGCCATGAGCAACACGCCGGACTGGGCGCCGTTGCTGGCCGATCTGGGCGAGGTCTTCAACATCACCGAAATGACCTTCAAGAACCACGCCTGCTGCGGCCACACTTTCGCGCCCATTGATGGCGCCCTGGAACTGCAGCGCACCCACGGTTTTACTTCCGCAGAGATTGCCCACATCGAGATTGCCACCTACGGCCCGGCACTGGCGGTCGCCGGCAACCCCGCCCCCCGCACCGCCGCCGAAGCGCGCTTCAGCATTCCCTATGTGGTCAGCACCGCCCTGCGGTGCGGCAGTGTGCGCCTGGCCGCATTCGATGCGGCGCAGCTGCACCACCCCGACACCCGCGCCCTGATGGAGAAAGTGACCTTGGCGGTGCACCCGGATCTGGACCGCCAGTTCCCGGGACAGCGCGCAGCCCAGGTCACCATCCGCCTGCACAGCGGCCAGACCTTGCGCTTTGTGCAGCCCACCCGCAAAGGCGACCCGGACATGCCGCTCACCGATGCCGATCTGCAGAGCAAGCTGGAAGAGCTGGCCACCGCCACCCTGGGGGCAGAGCGGCTGCAGGCTATATCGTCCCAGCTGTGGCAGCTGGAAACGGCACCGGATCTGCTCTTTCTCTGATCCACGGGCCGGCGCCAAGCCCTCCAAGGCCGGCCCGCATGGCCCACAGGACCCACACATGGTCCGCATATCGCCCCCAGAAAAAAAGGGGCTGTCAGCCCCTTTTTCGACAGTCCTCAGCGGCGCAACGGCCACTGGGGTTCAGAACCCCTGCAACTGCCCCCACTCGGCAAACTCGGCCCGGGTGGCACGCATGGTGTTGATCGGCGCCGCCTTGTCTTCGTAGCCCAGGGCAATGCCGAAGGCCACCAGATAGCCTTCGGGCACCGGGAGGTGCTGCTTGACCACGGCGTCGTAACGGCGCCAGAAACCCTGGGCGCAGGTGGACAGGCCTTCTTCGGTGGCACGCAGCATGAAGGCCTGCAGGTAGATGCCCAGGTCGATCCATTGCACCGGGCCCATGCGCTCTTCGGTGAACATGATCACGCCCACGGGTGCACCAAAGAACTGGGCATTCTTGGCCAGCTGCTTCAGGCGGCCGGCCTTGTCCTCGCGCGGCACACCGATGCTGGCGTACAGGTCTTCACCGTTGGCAAAGCGGCGGGTGCGGTAGGGCTCCCACAGATTGGGTGGGTATGAGACATGCTGGGGGTTTTCTTCGCCAGGGGTCTTCGCCACATCGGCGAGCATGGCTTGCAGCGGCTGTCCGGAGATGGCGGCCACGCGCCAAGGCTGCATATTGCCACCGGAAGCGGCTGCGGCGGCATCTTGCATGATGCGCTGCACCAGATCGGCTGCGGGCACTTGCTCGGTGAAGGCGCGCACCGAACGGCGTTCGCGCAGGGCTTGGGTCACATCCATGGATAGCGGTCCTGTTGCAGGTCAAAGGTGGAACAAAGCGCCAAGCGTACAAGAGCTTGGTGCCTGCCAGCGCCACCTAGGTGACGCAGATCAAGCCAGCTTCCCGCCCAGAAATGCCCAGCAAGGGCCGCGCACCACAGCGTGCCCACACTGAAAGCGCTACCGACGCGCGGAAAAAAGGGCCTTGGCAGGCCCTTTTTCCAACTTGCGCCTTGCAAAGCGCTTCGTCAGTCCATGAGGGCTTATTTGCCCAGGATCTGCTTGATCTTCTCGGTCTCGAAATGCTGGCCGCGCTCGGCTTCGGACGGCACGCAGTCGCGGGCCGACATCTGCACCGACAGTTTTTCGACCACCTCCCACAGCTTGGCCAGTTGCTCCTCGTGGCAGGCGGCACCATCGACCAGGCCGCGCATGGCCTGGGACAGCGGGTCGTCTTCCTGCGTCACGCCATAGGCGGTGAAAACCCCCTCCTGGCTCGCGCAGTCGGCGTTAGCGGCGGCCGACGGTGCCGCACTGGCCGGCTGAACCACGGGCGGCAGGTCCACGGCATCGGTCACATCGGCGCTGGCGCCTTCCTTGGACGGAATGATCCGCGCCGGAATGCCCACGGCCGTGGCACCGGCGGGCACCGGCTTGATGACCACGGCGTTGCTGCCGATCTTGGCGTTGTCGCCCACCTCAAAGCCGCCCAGCACCTTGGCGCCGGCGGCCACCACCACGTTCTTGCCCAATGTGGGATGGCGCTTGCTGCCCTTGTACAGCGACGTGCCACCCAGCGTGACGCCGTGGTAGATGGTGCAGCCGTCGCCCACCACCGCGGTTTCGCCGATCACCACACCCATGCCGTGGTCGATGAACACACGCTCGCCAATCACCGCACCGGGGTGGATTTCAATGCCCGTGAGCCAGCGTCCCAGGTGCGAGATGAAACGCCCCAGCCACTTGAGCCCATGCGTCCAGCACCAGTGCGCCAAGCGCTGCAGCCAGATGGCATGCAGGCCGGGGTAACAGGTGACGACTTCCCAGGTGCTGCGGGCCGCGGGGTCGCGGTCAAGAATGCACTGGATGTCGGAGCGCAGGCGGGAAAGCATCAGGTGTTACAAAGTGGAAGAAAAGGTCGCCAGTCTAGCGGCTTGCCGCCTCGCTCATCAGCATGCGTTTGGCGACACCGCGCAGGATGTGGATTTCCTCCTGCGTCAGCTGGGCACGGTTGAACATCTGGTTGAGGCGCGGCATCAGCTTCTTGGGCGCGGCCGGGTCCAGAAAGCCGATGTGCGTCAGCGCCTCTTCCCAATGCTGCAGCATGCCGCCCACCTGCGCCACATCGGCGCGCTGCGGCTGGGGCGTGTGCTCCACCACCGGGAAACCGCCCAGTGCCTGGCGCCATTCATAGGCCACCACCTGGATGGCCGCGCCCAGGTTCAGCGAGCCGAACTGCGGATTGGATGGAATGGAAAGCGCCACATCGCTGCGATAGACATCCTCGTTGCTCATGCCAAAGCGCTCGCAGCCGAACAGCAGGCCCACACCGGTCTGGTTGCACGTGGCGGAAGGCGCGGATTCGGCCGCAGCGGCCACGCCGGAAGCCAAACCCTGAACCGCCTGTGCCGTGTCTGCAGGACGCACATCCAGCTCCCCTTTCATCAGCATTTCGAAATGCTGGCGCGGCGTGCGTGTGGGCGGACCAAAGTCGCGCGGCGTCATGGCCGTGGCACACAGATGGCTGATCCCGTCCAGGGCTTCGTCCAGCGTTTCCACAATGCGGGCATTGCCCAGCACATCCAAGGCGCCACTGGCGCGCTGGATGGTTTCTTCCTTGCGCAGCACATTGGCCCAGCGCGGCCGCACCAGCACCAGATCGTCGAAGCCCATGGTCTTCATTGCGCGGGCGGCAGCGCCCACATTGCCGGCATGGCTGGTTTCTATCAGTACAAAACGGGTTTTCATGAAAATGTCATACCCAGCGTGAAACCGCGGGCAGCAAAAAATGGCGAAGCCAGTTAGAATCTCGCCCCTATTGTCGCTGTCCGCATCGCCGGACGTGCGCAGAGCGCGGGAACCCGGTCATTGCACTGCCATTGCACCGGGTCCGACCGCCTGAAAGAGTTCTTCATCCGCTGCGGGCGGTGTGTCATGCTGGTTGTTGTCTGAGAGAAGTTGCGTTAGGTACAGCATGCGCGCGCCTGTGGTTTAGCACCCAACGCTTACACAATCTATGTCGACCAACCTGCATCCCATGCTCAACGTGGCCATCAAGGCCGCCCGCGCCGCTGGCGCTGTCATCAACCGTGCCGCCCTTGATGTGGAGAACGTGCGCGTGGCGCAAAAGCAGGTCAACGACTTTGTGACCGAAGTGGACCAGGCGTCCGAGCGCATCATCATCGAGACCCTGCTGGGTGCCTACCCCCAGCACGGCATCCTGGCCGAAGAGTCCGGCAGCGAATACGGCAACAAGAACTCCGACCACATCTGGATCATCGATCCCCTGGACGGCACCACCAACTTCATCCACGGCTTCCCCGTGTACTGCGTCAGCATTGCGCTGTCGTACAAGGGCAAGATCGAGCACGCCGTGGTGTACGACCCCAGTCGCAACGACCTGTTCACCGCCACCCGTGGCCGTGGTGCTTTCCTGAACGAACGCCGCATCCGCGTGTCCAAGCGCACCCAGCTCAAGGACTGCTTGGTCTCCACCGGCTTCCCCTTCCGCCCCGGTGACAACCTGCGCCACTACCTGCGCATGTTCGCCGACGTGACCGAGCGCGTGGCCGGCGTGCGCCGCCCTGGCTCTGCCGCGCTGGACCTGGCCTATGTGGCCGCCGGCTTTACCGACGGTTTCTTTGAAACCGGCCTGTCCAGCTGGGACATCGCTGCCGGCAGCCTGCTGGTGACCGAAGCCGGTGGTCTGGTGGGCAACTTCACCGGCGAAGCCGACTTCCTGGAGCAGCGCGAACTGCTGGCCGGCAACCCCCGCGCCTATGGCCAACTGGTCGGAATCCTGGGCAAGTACAGCAAGTTTGCCGGTGTGGACGACAAGATGGGCGTGCAAGCCGCGCTGAAGCAAGACACCGCTGGCGAAGGCGCGCAAGAAGCCTGATACCGGCCTCCTACGCCCTGGCTGCCCAATGCAGCCACGCCAAGCCGCCGCAGCCTTCCCGGGCCCGGCGGCTTTTGCATGCCCGCATGCTGCGGTGCACATATGGAAAAAACCCTCGACCTTGTCAGCCGGCATGCCGCATGATGGCCGGGCATGCAGCGCCGCTTTCGACCGCGCTGCCCCTAGGGAGGCCTGCAGTGGATTACAAGGACTACTACAAGACTTTGGGCGTGGCCAAAGACGCCGGCGCCGACGAGATCAAGAAAGCGTTCCGCAAGCTGGCGCGCAAATACCACCCGGATGTCAGCAAGGAGGCCGATGCCCAGCAGCGCATGGCCGAGGTCAACGAGGCCTACAACGTGCTGTCCGACCCGGAAAAACGCAAAGCCTATGACGAACTGGGCGACCCCAGCCAGTACCAGGGCGCACAAGGCCAGGGCTTTACCCCGCCCCCGGGGTGGAACCACCAGGAATTCCACTTCCGCGACAGCGATGGCGCCAGTGGCATGGGCGGCATGCATGGCGAGGACTACAGCAGCTTTTTCGAAGAGCTGTTTGGTCAGGCCCACCGCCAGCAACACCAGCAGCGCCGCCAGCGCCAGCAGGCCGGCCCGCCGCCCGATGTGCGCGGCCGGGACCAGCACTCCGTCATCGAGCTGGATGTGCCCGACAGCTACGCCGGCGGCATGCACCGCCTGCAGCTGCGCGGCGTGCAGCTGGACGCCCAGGGCCACGCCCATGAAACCGTGCGCGAGCTGCAGGTCACCATTCCCAAGGGGGTCCGCGAAGGTCAGATGATCCGCCTGGCAGGCCAGGGCAGCCCCGGCCTGGGCAACGGCGAAGCCGGCGACCTGCTGCTGGAGGTGCGTTTTCGCGCCGACAAGCGCTGGCACACCGAAGGCAAGGACGTGTATCAGCAGCTGCCCCTGATGCCCTGGGAAGCGGCACTGGGTGGCCCGGTGGAATTCACCACCCTGGCCGGACCGCTGGAGATCAATGTGCCCGCCGGCAGCCAGCCCGGGCGCAAGCTGCGCATCAAAGGCAAGGGCCTGCCCAGCAGCACGCCGGGGGATCTGTACCTGGTGCTGCAGCTGCAGGTGCCCAAAGCCCATACCGCTGCCCAGCGCGCCGCCTACGAAGCACTGGCCGCTGCCTACGCCGATCTGCGCACCCGCACCGGAGATGCCCCATGACCATCCCCTTCTACACCCCACCCGAACTGCTGGATGCCCAGGCCCTGAGCCTGGTGCAGCTGGCCCAGGCCTGCCGCACCGACACCGCCTGGATCGTCCAGCGCGTGACCACCGGCGTGCTGGAATGCGACCCGGCCGCCGATGACCAGACACCGCAGCAGTGGCGCTTCAGCACCCAGACGGTGATCCGCGCGCGGCGCATTGCCGATCTGGAACGCATGTTCGACGCGGACCCCGAGCTGGCCGCCATGACCGCCGACCTGATGGAAGAAGTGCGCCAGCTGCGCCAGCGCCTGGAAAGCCTGGGCCACTGAGCACCCCATACCCTGCCCCAGGCCTTGCCGAGGCAGGTACGCAAGGCCCTGGTGCGCCGGCATGAACTGCATCCCGCCGCGGAGAGCCGCCGGCCCATCCGGGATAATTGCCGGCTGATCCCTGCCGGCGCAGGGTGCCGCGGCCCCTGTGCAGCCGCCTTGCGCCGCGCAGCACACAAGGAATTGACTTTGCAGAGCCCGGCTACCCCCTCCACCACCGCATCCCCCGAAGCCACACCGGTCCCCGAACCGGGCGCATCCAGCGCCAGCGGATCGCCTCTGGACGCACCGCTGGCGGCCCATACGCCCATGATGCAGCAGTACGTCCAGATCAAGGCCCACTATCCGGACACGCTGGTGCTCTACCGCATGGGCGACTTCTACGAGGTGTTCTGGGGCGATGCCGAGAAGGCCGCGCGCCTGCTGGACATCACGCTGACCACACGCGGCCAGTCCGCCGGTTTTCCCGTTGCCATGGCGGGCGTGCCGTTCCATGCGCTGGAAAGCTATCTGGGCCGCCTGATCAAGATGGGCGAATCGGTGGCGATTTGCGAACAGGTGGGCGAAGTCGGAGCCAGCAAAGGCCCGGTGGAACGCAAGGTGGTGCGCGTGGTCACCCCTGGCACCATCACCGATAGCGAGCTGCTGAACGACAAGCAGGAAGCCATGCTGCTGGCCCTGCACACCGCCGGGCGCCAGCGCTGCGGCCTGGCCTGGCTGAGCGTGACGCAGGGCCGCATCCACATGGCCGAATGCGGCGCCGACGAACTGGGCGCATGGCTGGCGCGCATCAGTCCCAGCGAAGTGCTGTACAGCGCCGGCGTGACCGAGCGTTTCGAAAAGAACCTGTATGCCCTGCGCCAGTCCAGTACCTTCACCGCACCGCTGACCCCCCGGCCGGACTGGCAGTTCGACAGCGGCCTGGGCAAGCGCAAGCTGCTGGAACAGCTGGGCAGCGCCAACCTGAACGCCTGGAACGCCGAAGACCTGCCGCTGGCCCACGCTGCCTGCGCCGCGCTGCTCAGCTATGCCGAACACACCCAGGGCCGCGCCCTGCCGCATTTGCACAGCATCCAGGTGCAGCGCGACGATGAGCTGATTGCGCTGCCGCCTGCCACCTGCCGCAACCTGGAGCTGGTCAAGACACTGCGCGGCGAAGACGCGCCCACGCTGTTTTCGCTGCTGGACACCTGCATGACCGGCATGGGCAGCCGCCTGCTGAAAAACTGGCTGCTGGAGCCCCGCCGTGACCGCAGCCATGCCACCGCCCGCCTGCAGGCCACGCAGGTGCTGCGCGGCCAGGGCAGCGGCACGGCGCCCTGGCAGACGCTGCGCGATGCGCTCAAGGGCGTGAGCGATGTGGAGCGCATCACCGCCCGCACCGCGCTGCGCCAGGTGCGCCCGCGCGAGCTGGTGGCCCTCGGCAAGACGCTGCAGAAAGCGCAGCTGCTGGCCCGCTCCGGGACAGCGCCCTCGGCCTATCTGAACCAGATCTTTGCCGACCTGCAGCCCCCGGAAGGCTGCGCCGAACTGCTGGAGCGCGCCGTCCAGGAAGAGCCCGCCGCCCTGGTGCGTGACGGTGGCGTGATCGCCACCGGTTTTGACGCCGATTTGGACGAGCTGCGCAGCATCCAGGACAACTGCGACGGCTTTTTGCTGGAACTGGAAGCCAAGGAAAAGCTGCTGACCAGCATTCCCAATCTGCGTGTGCAGTTCAACAAGGTCCACGGTTTCTACATCGAGATCACCAACAGCTACCGCGACCAGGTGCCGGAGCGCTACCGCCGCCGTCAGACGCTGAAGAACGCCGAGCGTTACATCACCCCCGAGCTCAAGGCCTTTGAAGACAAGGCCCTGTCCGCCCAGGAACGCGCGCTGCAGCGCGAGAAGTTCCTGTACGAACAGCTGCTGGACCAGTTGCAACCCCATGTGCCCGGCCTCACCCGCGTGGCCCAGGCCATTGCCGCACTGGATGTGCTGTGCACGCTGGCCGAACGCAGCCTGACCCTGAACTGGTGCGCCCCCGAATTCAGCAGCCTGCCCTGCATCGAGATCGAAGCAGGCCGCCACCCGGTGGTGGAAGCGCGCATGGCCGAAACCTCAAGCGGCAGCTTCATTCCCAACCACACGCAGTTGAACACCAACACGCGCATGCAGATCATCACCGGCCCGAACATGGGCGGCAAGTCGACCTATATGCGCCAGGTGGCCCTGATCACACTGCTGGCCAGCATGGGCAGCCATGTGCCCGCCACGCGCTGCCTGCTGGGGCCCATCGACGCCATTCACACCCGCATCGGTGCGGCAGACGACCTGGCCAACGCCCAGTCCACCTTCATGATGGAGATGACCGAGGCCGCGCAGATTCTGCATGCCGCCACACCGCACAGCCTGGTGCTGATGGACGAAATCGGCCGGGGCACCAGCACCTTTGACGGCCTGGCCCTGGCCAGCGGCATTGCCTCGCAGCTGCACGACAAGACCAAGGCCTTCACGCTGTTTGCCACCCATTATTTCGAGTTGACCGATCTGCCCGCCAAAGCCAGGGCGGCCATCAATGTGCACGTGGGTGCCGCCGAGGCCGGCACGGACATTGTGTTTCTGCATGAAATCCAGCCCGGACCGGCCAGCCGCAGCTACGGTATCCATGTGGCCAAGCTGGCCGGCATGCCGGCCGGGGTGCTGAACCACGCCCGCCACGCGCTGGCCACACTGGAAGAACGCGCCAGCGAGGACCGCCTGCAGGTGGACTTGTTCGAAGCGCCTGCGGCGGCCGAATCCGGCCCCAGCGCCGGCCCGGTGGATGCGGCCCTGACCCAGATCAACCCGGACGCGCTCAGCCCCCGCGAAGCGCTGGAGGCGCTGTACCAGCTGAAAAAGCTCTCGCAGGTGTGACCCGCTGATTTCTATCCGCCAGCGCCCGCTGCCTGCGGGCGCTGTGCCTGGGCACATCCGCCATTGGCGCTGTCCGGCTGCATTTCGCGGCGCTTCGGCCGCAACTGGTCACATCCCGCTGGCAGTGCAACGGTGCGGGCGGTAATCTGCGGCCATTCCCCACCACAGGCTCCGTGCCTTGAAGGATGCTCTGACCATGCCAACGCCCGCCACACCGCACTCCCCCGCCACCCTGGATCGCCTGGCCCGCCGCCGGGTGCGCGCCAGGCTGGGTTGGTGGAGCCACGCCACCGTCTATCTGATCGTCAACCTGGGGCTGCTGGCTCTGAGCTGGCACCAGGGCCGGCACTGGGCCGTGTTCCCGGCCCTGGGCTGGGGCCTGGGTCTGGCATTGCATGGTCTGGCCGTTTTCTGGATGCAGCCCGGCAGCGCCGGGATGGAGCGCCTGGTCGCCCGCGAACGAGCACGGCTGCAAGCCCAACACCCGCAAGGCTGAGCCCGCATGCAGCCCTTTGCCACCTCGTCCACGTCGTCCACCGCGGCTGCCCCCCTGTTTGCGCCCTTGCTGCGCCATGCGCCGCTGGTGCTGGCCTTGTGCCTGGGCATCACCATGCTGCGCAGCGCCCTGGCGCCTGCCGACTGGCTGCCCAACCTGTGGTGCTCGCTGGCCATCGGCATCCCCAGCTGGCTGGTGATCGACGCAGGGCGGCTGTGGCTCAGCCGCGGCCAGCCCTATCCCTGGCCAGCGGGCTGGCGCGGCCCTGCGCTGGTCATGCTGGGCATGGCGGTGGGGCTGCTGGTGGGGGACATCACGACACGCCTGGTCCTCGGCCACCCACTGCTGCAAGGCGACATGCTGGTATCCACCCTGGTGACCACGGCAGTTGCCAATGGCATTGCCTCGCTGCTGTTCTACCTCGGCGGCAAGACCCATGCACTGGAAAACCAGGTGACCGCCGTCCAGCGCGACGCGGCCGAAGCCCGGCTCAAGCTGCTGGAAAGCCAGCTGGAGCCGCACATGCTGTTCAACACCCTGGCCAATCTGCGGGTGCTGATTGCCGCCGATCCGGCGCGCGCACAGACCATGCTGGACCAGTTGATCGCCTATCTGCGCGCCACCCTGGGCGCTGCCCGCCAGCCCTGGCACACGCTGGAGGCCGAATTCGCCCGGCTGAACGACTATCTGGCGCTGATGGCCGTGCGCATGGGTCCACGCCTGCACTACCAGCTGCAACTGCCGCCTGCGCTGGCCGGCATCCCTGTGGCACCGCTGCTGCTGCAACCGCTGGTGGAAAACGCCATCCGCCATGGGCTGGAGCCGCAGCCGGACCCCGGCCAGATCACGGTGCAGGCCTTGCAGCTGGGGCAGGGTGCGGCCACCCGGCTGCAGCTGCAGGTCACAGACAACGGCGCCGGCCTGCCGCCGGACTTTCCCCCGCAGGCAGGCCATGCGCCCACCCTGCCCGATCGGCACTTTGGCCTGCAACAGGTGCGGGAACGGCTGACCAGCCTGTACGGCAGTGCGGCCACCCTGGAGTTGCGCGCCCTTCCCGCAGGCGGCACCCGCGCTACCATCGTATTTCCGTTACCCGGCACCGCACCTTCGCCATGACCTTCCGCGCCCTGATTGCCGAAGACGAGCCCCTGCTGGCCCTGGGCTTGCAGCATGCCCTGGCCGAGGCATGGCCCGAACTGGACACCTCCGCCCTGGCGCTGGACGGCATCACCGCCGTGCAGCAGGCCCTGGCATTGCAACCCGACGTGCTGTTCTTCGACATCCGCATGCCGGGCCAGAGCGGGCTGGAAGCAGCCGCCGAACTGGCAGATGCCTGGCCGCCCGATCGTCCATTTCCCGCGCTGGTCTTCATCACCGCCTACGACCAGTACGCCGTGCAGGCCTTCGAGGCCCAGGCGGCGGACTATCTGCTCAAGCCCGTACAGCCCGAAAGGCTGCGGCGCACGGTACAGCGGCTGCAGCAGCGGGTGACCGCACCCGCGGCCCCCTCCCAGATGGACGCCACGTTGGCCCAGCTGCGGGCGCTGCTGGACCTGCCCGCCGCAGCCCCTGCGCGGCTGCAGATGCTGCAAGCCGGCCAGGGCATGCAGATCCACATGGTGGCCGTGGCGGAGGTGCTGTACCTGGAAGCCGCCGACAAATACGTGCGCGTGTGCACCGCCACCCAGGAATACCTGGTGCGCACCCCGCTCAAGGAACTGCTGCCCTGTCTGGACCCGGAACAGTTCTGGCAGGTGCACCGCGGCACGGTTGTGCGCGCCGACGCCATTGCCAGCGCCAGCCGGGATGCCAGCGGCCGCCTGACACTGCAGCTGCGCCAGCGCCCGGAGCGCCTGGCGGTCAGCCGCCTCTACGCCCACCGTTTCAAGGCCATGTAAGCAGCCGCCAGCCTGGACACCCGCCGTGCGGGCCCGTCGCTGGCTTCCCCCACGCAGCCCCCCAACATTGCGGGCGCACTACACTTGTGCCTTTCGCCGTTTCACTTTTCCACCATGACCTATTGCGTCGCCGTCAAACTCAACGCCGGGCTCGTTTTTCTGTCCGACTCCCGCACCAATGCCGGACTGGACCAGATCAGCTCGTTCCGCAAGATGATGGTCTACGAGAAGACGGGCGACCGCTTCATGGTGCTGCTGTCGGCGGGCAATCTGTCGATCTCGCAATCGGTGCGTGAAATCCTGCAGACCCAGCACATCCGCGACGAGCAGACCGGCGAGATCCTGACCATCTGGAACGTCACCAGCATGTTCGATGCCGCCCGCGTGCTGGGTGCCGCCGTGCGCCATGTGTACGACCGCGATGGCGTGGCACTGAAGCGCGCCGGCGTGGACTTCAATGTCTCCATGGTGTTTGGCGGCCAGATCAAGGGTGAAGGCCTGCGCCTGTTCCAGGTGTATGCGGCCGGCAACTTCATCGAAGCCACGTACGAGACGCCCTACTTCCAGATCGGCGAATCCAAGTACGGCAAGCCCGTGCTGGACCGCGTGATCACCCCCGACACCCCGCTGGACGAGGCCGCCAAATGCGTGCTGGTGTCCATGGACAGCACGCTCAAGTCCAATCTGTCGGTGGGCCTGCCGCTGGATCTGGTGCTGTACGAGACCGGCAGCTTCCGCTCGGACAAGGTGGTGTGCATCGACGAGTACAACCCCTACTACCGCATGCTCCACGAAAGCTGGGGCGAGCGCCTGCGCCATGTGTTCGACAGCATCGAAGACCCGGCCTGGGAAGGCGAGAAAACCACCACCCCGCTGCGCGTGCACAGCACCCGTGCCCCGCAACTGAAGAAGATCACCGCACCGTCCGAAAAGCTGGTGTAAGCCATCTTGCCTACAGTGCCTGCCATGCTGCCCGTCATCTTCTCGCACGCCAACAGCTTTCCGGCCGGTACCTATTCGCTGCTGTTCCAGTTGCTGGAGCGGCGCGGCATGGCGGTACAGGCACTGGACCGGCTGGGCCACGACCCCCGCTTTCCCGTCAGCGACAACTGGCCGCACCTGGTGGAGCAACTGGCGGAATTCGTGCGCAGCCAGACGCCCGAAGGCAGTGAGCCCCCCTACCTGGTGGGGCATTCGCTGGGCGGTTTCGTCAGCGTGATGACGGCTGCCAAATACCCGGAACTGGCCCGCGGCGTGCTGATGCTGGATTCGCCGCTGATCAGCGGCTGGCGTGCCACCACGCTGGGCGTGGCCAAACGCACCCAGCTGGTGGGCAGCGTCTCGCCCGGCAAGGTCAGTGCCCGCCGCCGGGCGCAGTGGCCGACGATGGACGAGGCACAAAGCTATTTCCACAGCAAGCGCCTGTTCACGCGCTGGCACCCCCAGGTGCTGCAAGACTACCTGACCCACGGGCTGGCGCACGATGAAGACGGGCAGCTGCGCCTGCATTTCACCCGGGAAGTGGAAACCACCATCTACAACACCTTGCCGCACAACCTGGGCAGCTGGCTGTCGCGCAACCCGCTGCGCTGCCCGGTCGCCTTCATCGGCGGACGCTCCTCGCGCGAAATGAAGCAAGTCGGCATGGACCTGACCCAGCGCATCACCCAGGGGCGCATCAGCATCCAGGACGGCACGCACCTGTTCCCCATGGAGCAGCCGGAATCCACGGCGGCCTCCATTGAAGCGGCCTTGCTCAACCTCGAATTCGTGCGCAACCGCGCCAGCCACTGAGCCGTTTTTGCGGAACTGCGTTCCGCGCCCCTTATTGCGGCAGGTCTTCCAGATCCAGCACGCTGTCCCAGGGCAGCCCCTGCAGATCGTCAAAGTGGGCCACCAGCACCCATTGCGCGCCCTGTGCACGTTGTGCCAGCGCCTGGCGGAGATAGGCAATGGAAGGCCGGTCCAGCCCTGCCACCGGCTCATCGATCAGCACCAGATGCGCGCCACTGGACAGTGCCGCCGCCATCCACAGCTTGCGGGCCGTACCGGTGGACAGGGCATGCCAGGGCTTGGCCACATCCGCCTGCAGCTGCCACTGTGCGATGTGCGCCTGCCATTGCGCCGCATCCCAGCGCGGATAGACCCGGGCCTGCAGCACCGCCCACTGCAGCGGTGTGCCGGTGGTGGCACCCTGCTGCTCCGGAAAACGGGGATCAACCCAGAACACATCGCCCGGCATCAGCGCCCGGTCGGACCACACCACCGTCCCCGCGTGTGGCGGCTGCGCCCCGGCCAGCGCGCGCAGCAGGCTGCTTTTGCCAGCACCGTCGCCACCGCGCAGCAAATGCAGACCCGGCGTCCAGGCATGGCTCCAGTCCCGGCACAGCTGCCATGCACCATGGCCCAGCAGCAAAGCCTGCACCTGCAACTGGCGGGAAGGGGTGGAATCGAGTGGAGAAGGCATGGACACAGAGCAATGGCAAGAGAAGCGGGAGCCGCCACCACCGGGCCGGCATGAAAGTGCCGCAGCGCCGACACAGCACCAGGGCAGCGGCACATTCTAGAAAACAGATGGCCGCCTGCTCCACAATAACAGCCGTCTCCCCCACCACCGAACACCATGCGCACCGCCCTGGACTATCTGATTTTTGACTACAGCGAAGACGAGGAAGGCAGCGCCACCTGGGATGCCATGGCCACCGTCACCACAGACCGCTGGACAGCGCTGCAGGCGGAAGTGCTGCGGGTGCTGCACTGGGCCGAACAGCAATTTCCCCGCCAGCGCGGCGCACTCGACGAAGGCGCCACCTGGGACTTCGACATCAGCCTGGGCGACAGCACCGGCCGCGATCTGCGTGCGGTGGTACAGGGCCAGCCGCTGGCGCTGCAGCATGCAGCCCTGCCTGCAACCGGCACCGTGACCTTGACGCTGACGCTCACCGGCCGCTCCGCCTTTGCAGATGCACTGCTGCAGGCCTTCGATCTGGAATGAGCCCCATGGACAGCGCGCCCTCCATTTCCATTTTGATGGTCTGCATGGGCAACATCTGCCGCAGCCCCACGGCCCATGGGGTGATGCGTGCCCGCATTGCGGCACGCGGCTGGCAGGATGGGGTGCGGGTCGATTCCTGTGGCACCCACGCCTACCACGTGGGCGAACCGGCCGACCAGCGTGCCCGGCAGCATGCGCAGCGCCGGGGCTACGACCTGTCGGATCTGCGCGCACGCCAGGTGCAGCCCGAAGACTTTCGCCGCCACGACCTGATTCTGGCCATGGACCACGAGAACATGGCCCGGCTGGAACAGCAATGCCCGCCCGCCTTGCAGCACAAGCTGCAGCTGCTGACCCATTACTGCAGCCGCCACCGCAGTGCCACCGTGCCCGATCCCTACTACGGCGGCACCAACGGCTTTGAAAAAGTGCTGGACCTGGTGGAAGATGCCTGTGATGGCGTGCTGGACCATCTGGCCCGCCTGCACCCGCAGCTGCCACGGCCCGACTCCACCCCGGGCGAGAGCGCCAAATGACCTGCATCAAGCCTTCGCGTTAACCCTTATTGCTACAAAATTAATAGCAATAGACACAAGCAACACCTAGGGAATTCACCGTCACACTGCCGTCAGAAACGGTAGAAAGTGCTCCGTAGAATCGCGCCTTCGTAAGAGTCCGCTGACCTTTTGTTTGCCCGTGCACACCGCCACAGGAACACCCGGTCAGGCGAACCTACGCTTCGCCAATACACGGAGACAACATGCAGGCTTTACTCAAGCTTTCACGAGGAATAGACCGGCTCAACGCGCTGGTCGGCAGATACGTCATCTGGCTCATCCTGGGCGCCACCATCATCAGTAGCGTCAACGCCGTCGTGCGCAAGGTGCTGCACACCAGCTCCAATGCCTTCCTGGAAGTGCAGTGGTACCTGTTTGCAGCCTCCTTTCTGCTCGCCGCCGGCTACACGCTGCTGGAGAAGGAACACGTCAAGGTGGACGTGATCAACTCCAAGCTCTCGCTGCGCACCCGCGTGTGGATCGACGTGATGGGTTTCGCGCTGTTCCTGACCCCCATGTGCCTGATCGTGCTGTACTACGGCACGCCCTTCTTCCTGCAGGCGCTGCGCACCGGTGAAATGTCCAGCAACGCCGGCGGCCTGATCCGCTGGCCGGTCTATCTGATGATGCCGCTGGGCTTTGGCCTGCTGCTGCTGCAAGGCATCTCCGAATTCATCAAGCGCATTGCCTTCCTGGCCGGCCTGATCGACGACCCCACGGTCAAGATCGTGGACAAGACCGCGGAAGAAGAGCTGGCAGAAGCCATCCGCAAAGCCGAAGAAGAAGCTGAGCGCACCGGCGCCAAGCGCGTCTGATCGAGGGAGACACAGCGATGGAATTCATTGCCAACAATATGGCCCCGATCATGTTCGCGGGGCTGATCTGTTTCTTGCTGATCGGCTTCCCCGTGGCCTTCAGCCTGGGTGCCTGCGGCCTGTTCTTTGCCGTGGTCGGCATCGAGCTGGGCGTGCTGCCCGAAGCCCTGATGCAGGCGCTGCCGCTGCGCATCTACGGCATCATGCAAAACGAAACGCTGCTTGCGATTCCCTTCTTCACCCTGATGGGGCTGATTCTGGAGCGCAGCGGCATGGCCGAGGACTTGCTCGACACCGTGGGCCAGCTGTTTGGCCCGATCCGCGGTGGCGTGGCGATTGCCGTGATTCTGGTGGGCGCCATGCTGGCCGCCACCACTGGCGTCGTGGCCGCGTCCGTGATCTCCATGGGCCTGATCTCGCTGCCCATCATGCTGCGCTACGGTTATGACCGCCGCATCGCATCCGGGGTGATTGCCGCTTCCGGCACGCTGGCGCAGATCATTCCGCCTTCCCTGGTGCTGATCGTGCTGGCCGACCAGCTGGGTCGCAGCGTGGGTGACCTGTACAAGGGTGCATTCGTCCCCGGCTTCATGCTGGTGGGCCTGTACATGCTGCTGATCTTTGCACTGGCCATCTTCAAGCCCGCCATGGTACCGGCCCTGCCGCCCGAAGCGCGCAGCCTGAAGGAAAAGAATGGCTCCAGCGGCCTGCCGTCCCTGCTGGCCCTGACCGTGCTGTGCGTGGGCGTGTCCCTGTTCGCCGCCCACCACATGGAAACCATCCACACCTGGTTCACCGGTGAAGTGGTGGAAAAAGTGGCAACCGACGAGACCATCGTCTTTGCCATGTGCTTTGGCGTGGCCCTTGCCTTCGTGGCCGCATCCGTCAACCGCATCACCCGCATGGGCCTGCTGTCGCATGTGGCCGAGAAGGTCACCTTTGTGCTGATCCCGCCACTGCTGCTGATCTTCCTGGTGCTCGGCACCATCTTCCTGGGCATTGCCACGCCCACCGAAGGCGGCGCCATGGGTGCGCTAGGCGCCATCATCCTGGCCCTGCTGCGCAAGCGCCTGAACTACACGCTGCTGCGCCAGGCCCTGGTTGGCACCACCAAGCTTTCGTGCTTTGTGCTGTTCATCCTGATCGGCGCCACCGTGTTCGGCCTGACCTTCCAGGGCGTGGACGGTCCGCTGTGGGTGGAACACCTGCTGGCCGGACTGCCGGGCGGCCAACTGGGCTTCCTGATCGTCGTGAACGTCCTGGTGTTCGTGCTGGCCTTCTTCCTGGACTTCTTCGAGTTGTCCTTCATCGTGGTGCCCCTGCTGGCCCCAGTGGCCGACAAGCTGGGCATCGATCTGGTGTGGTTCGGCGTGCTGCTGGCGGTGAACATGCAGACCTCGTTCATGCATCCGCCCTTCGGCTTCGCGCTGTTCTTCCTGCGCTCGGTGGCCCCTGAAAAGGAATACACCGACAAGGTGACCAAGAAGCGCATTGCCCCGGTGACCACCTCGCAGATCTACATGGGTGCCATCCCCTTCCTGTGCATCCAGCTGTTCATGGTGGGCCTGATCATTGCCTTCCCGGGCATTGTCTCCAGCGGCCTGGATGAAAAGCAGGACTACGACCTGGACAAGGTGCGCGAACAGATGGAAGCCGATATGCCGGCGCCCATCGACTTCGAGAACCCCACGCTGGAAGGCGGTGCCCCCGATGCCGGTGCAGCCCCCGCCGCCCCGGCCGGAGACGACCCCATGAAAGCCATGGAAGACGCGATGAAGAACGAACAGCCCAAATAAGCTGCTGTGCTCCGCACACCACCAGCCCCTGCGCTACGGCCCAGGGGCTTTTTTGTGGCCGATGCCACAGCGGCCGCATCCCGTGCAGGATCTCGCCCAGCACATGGCGAATCAGTCACCCAGGAATCCTGCTTCAGAAGCCATATCTGGCTTACTCAAGTCGCTACTATTTTTGAAAATTCAACGCCACAGTGCCGCCATGGGCCCTGTCCAGTCTGTCAAGCATTTCCAGCCTGCACTCCGGTCATCTGCACCCAATTCCCGCCCACCGCGTACACTGGCTGCGGGTGCCCACCACATGCAGTGGTGACGGCAGGTGAATCTTCATGCGCAGGTCGGGCCGCCAGCGCACACCCTGCCGAAAGTCCGTCTACCGTGCACCCCCATGACCCCATGGGCCAGGCGCGCTCGTCTGCGCCCCCTGCCCAAGTTCCGCTCCACCCGGACTTCCCCACGCCCTCAGCCCGCATCCCCCGGGTGCAGCAGGCCACCGACAGTGCGCTCAGCCACCTCGGCCGCTTCATGCACATCGAGGCCATGAGCGGCATCGTGCTGCTGCTGGCCGCCACCGTGGCACTGCTGTGGGCCAACTCGCCCTGGGCGCAAAGCTACGTCGACACCTGGCACGCCCCCCTGGCGTTGACGGTCGGCCCCTGGTCCGTCACCACCGATCTGCACTTCATCGTCAACGATGTGCTGATGACCATCTTCTTTCTGGTCGTGGGCATGGAAATCCGCCGCGAAATCCACAACGGCGCGCTCTCCAGCCTCCGCCAGGCCAGCCTGCCCGTGATCGCCGCCATCGGCGGTGTGGCCGTGCCTGCGCTGGCCTATGTGGTGTTTGCGGCTGGCGACAGACAGCTGCTCAACGGCTGGGCCATCCCCACGGCCACCGACATTGCCTTTGCCATAGGCGTGCTGGCACTGCTGGGCAAATCCGTCCCGGGACCGCTGCGCATCTTCCTGCTGGCCTTGGCCATCATCGACGACATCATGGCCGTGCTCATCATTGCCTTCTTCTACTCGGGCGGACTGGATTACAGCGGCTTTGCGGTGGCCTTCCTCGGCCTGCTATTGGTGCTGCTGTTCAACCGCATGGGCGTGGCCAGTGCATGGCTGTACCTGCTGCCCGGTGCCGTGCTGTGGTGGGGTCTGTTGAAAACCGGCGCCCACCCCACCCTGGCCGGCGTGGTGCTGGGGCTGATGACCCCTGTGGCCCTGCGCCCTGCCCCCCGCCACCAGTTGGAGGTGGCGCAGCAAGCGCTGTCGCGCGTGCAGATCCAGGCCCAGGCCGGAGGTCTGAATGTGCAGCTACTGCACCATGAACTGCGCGTGGCCGCCACAGCGCAGCGTGACCTGTTGCCCCCCGTGTTCCGCCTGCCGCCCCTGCTGCACCCTTGGGTGGCGTTTGGTGTGATGCCGATCTTTGCTCTGGCCAATGCCGGGGTGCAGTTCGGCGGAGTGGACCTGGCCGCCTCCGGCCCCGCCACCGTGGCACTGGGCGTGATGGTGGCCCTGGTTCTGGGCAAGCCCGTCGGGGTGTTTCTGGCCACCTGGCTGGCGGTCAGGACCGGCCTGTGCCAGATGCCCCAGGGCGTGACCTGGCCTGGCGTGGTGCTGGTGGGCATGCTGGCGGGCATCGGTTTCACCATGGCCATCTTTGTGGGCGGCCTGGCCTTTGCCCAGGCGGATCTGCTGGCCGCCGCCAAGCTGGGCATTCTGGGCGCCTCAGCCACAGCCGCCGTGCTGGGCCTGCTGTATGGCTATGCGGTGCGCCACCGCCTGCAGCACTGACCGGAGCGGGAGTTCCAGCACTCCCGCCTTGCTACACAAAAAAACCGGGCCATGGCCCGGTTTTTTTGTGTATGCAGCGCTGCGCGTGCTCACATCTTCTGCGCCGACATGAAGTTGTCGAAACGCGACTCGGCAAAGCGGAACCACAGAATCTGGTCGCGCTGGAAGTTGCGGTAGTCGGCGTAAATTTTCTTCCAGTCCGGATTGCTGTTGTCCAGGCTGGCGTACAGCTCCATGGTGGCCTTGAACGACGCATCCATCACGGTCTGCGGGAACGGCAGCACCTTGGCCTTGGCCGCCACCAGCTGCTTCAGCGCGCCGGGATTGCGGGCGTCGTAGCGGGCCTGGGTGGTCACGTGGGCTTCGTAGGCAGCCGACTTGACCAGGGCTTTCTGCTCGTTGGTCAGGCTGTTGAAGGCCTTGTCGTTGATGTAGAAGGACAGGTTCAGCGAACCTTCCCACCAGCCAGGGTAGTAGTAGAACGGAGCCACCTTGTTCAGGCCCAGCTTCAGGTCGTCGTACGGACCGATCCATTCAGCCGCATCGATGGTGCCCTTTTCCAGCGACTGGTAGATTTCACCGGCCGGGATGTTCTGCGGCACGGCACCCAGCTTTTCCAGCACCTTGCCGGCAAAGCCGCCCACGCGGAACTTCAGGCCCTTGATGTCTTCGGTGCTCTTCACTTCCTTGCGGAACCAGCCACCCATCTGCGCGCCGGTGTTGCCGCCTGGCAGCGGCACGATGTTGTACTTGGCGTAGAACTCGGTCATCAGCTTGGAGCCATTGCCATCCACCATCCAGGAGGTCAGCTGGCGCGAGTTCATGCCGAAGGGAATGGCACCGCCGATGGCAAACACTTCGTTCTTGCCGAAGAAGTAGTAAGGCGCGGTGTGGGCCATTTCCACGGTGCCGTTCTGCACACCGTCCACCACGTTGAAAGCGGGCATCAGCTCGCCGGCCTGGTGCACGGAAACTTCGAACTTGCCACCCGACATGGCCTTGATGGACTGGGCAAACACTTCGGCCGAGCCGTAGATGGTGTCCAGCGACTTGGGGAAGCTCGACGCAATGCGCCAGCGCACCACGGGTTGTGCATGCACGGCCGGGGCTGCGGCGGCAGCCAGCACGCCGGCAATGCCGGCATTCTTCAATACGGAACGACGATCCATTGACCTCTCCTTGTGTTGTCGCAAGTTACGGGAAATTGATCCGCTTCTGCGGCGGATTCAGGGAACAAAAAAGCCGGCCATCATCCGATGTGCATCGGATGGCAATGCCGGCTCGCAGGGGATGCTGCAACCTTCTCCTGGGGGAACGGGCTGCAGCATGGAACGCCAATCAGAGCTTGATCGACGCCATGTAGCTGTTGTAGCGGAACTCCGAGAAGCGCTCCCACAGCAGTTGGTCGCGCTGGAAGGCGCGCATGTCCTGGTGGATCTTCTTGAACTCGGGCGACTTGGCTTCGTGCTCGGCAAAGACTTCCATCGAGGCCTTGTAGCCGGCGTCCATCACGTCCTTGGGGAAGGCCTTGAGGACGGTCTTGTCCGCCACCAGCTTCTTGAGGGCAACGGGGTTGAAGGCGTCGTACTTGGACGTCATGTCACGGGCCGCCACACGGGTGGCCGCATCCACAATGGCCTTGTTCTCGGCCGACAGCGCCGCATAGGCCTTGGCGTTGACGAAGAACTCCAGCTCCGCACCGCCTTCCCACCAACCGGGGTAGTAGTAGTAAGGAGCGACCTTGTTGAAGCCCAGCTTTTGGTCGTCGTAGGGGCCCACAAACTCGGTAGCGTCCAGCGTGCCCTTTTCCAGAGCCTGGTACACATCGCCAGCAGGCATGTTCTGCGAGACCACGCCCAGCTTGGCCATGGCTTCACCGAACAGGCCGCCGCCCAGGCGCATCTTCAGCCCCTTCAGGTCGGCGACGGACTTGATTTCCTTGCGGTACCAGCCGCCCATCTGGGTGCCGGTGTTGCCTGCGCTGTAGCTCTTGATGTTGTAGTTGGCGCAGAAGGCATCGAACAGCTTGCGACCATTGCCGTGCTCCATCCAGGCATCCATCTGGCGTGCGGTCAGGCCGAAAGGGACAGCGCAGCCGAAGGCGAAGATGGAGTTCTTGCCGGTGAAGTAGTAAGGCGCGGTCTGCGCCATTTCGATGGTGCTGTTTTCCAGCGCATCCACCACGCCGAAGGCGGGCATCAGCTCGCCTGCGGCATGCACCGAAACTTCGAACTTGCCGCCCGACAGGGCCTTGACCGTCTGAGAGAATTTTTCCGCGCTACCAAAGATGGTGTCCAGCGACTTGGGGAAGCTCGAAGCCAGGCGCCAACGCACAGCCGCTTGGGCATGCACGGCGGGGGCTGCACCGGCAGCCAGTACGCCAGCCAAGCCAGCCTGTTTGATAAGGGAACGACGGTCCATTTTCTCTCCTAAGATTGCACTTTCGGCTACACACACTGCAGCACACCGGCTACAGCAGCGGAGCGTGCGGCATTGTAGGAATGGAAAAACGCCAGACCCGCGCGGGTTAACCCCGAAACCAGGGGATAGCCCGCACCCGTCTTCAGTGTTGTGTCAGCGTCATGCGTGCGGCGCGCCAGCGCCGGTATGCGAAGCAATGGCGCAAAAAAAGCCGCCCCGAAGGCGGCTTGGTGCGTGATGCCGGCAGGCAGCGCAGTTGGGCGTCATGGCGCCATGAAGCGCGCCCGGATGGAAGCTTCCATGCCCGCCGCGTCCAGGCCTTGCAGGGCCAGCAGCTTGGCGGGGTCTCCATGCTCAATGAACTGGTCGGGCAGGCCCAGGTGCAGCAGCGGCTTGGTGATGCCGGCGGCAGCCAGCGCCTCGCCCACGGCGGAGCCAGCTCCGCCCATGACGCAGCCCTCTTCCACGGTGACGATCGCATCGTGCTCGGCCGCCACCTGGCGCAGCAGCTCCTCATCCAGCGGCTTGGCCCAGCGCATGTTGACCACGGTGGCATCCAGCGCCTCGCCCGCCGCCAGGGCGGGATACAGCAAGCTGCCAAAAGCCAGGATGGCGATCTTCTTGGTGGCCGAGCTGCTGCGGATTTCCCCCTTGCCGAACGGCAGGCCGTCCAGGCTTTCCAGCGGCGTCACGCCCACGCCGGCACCGCGCGGATAGCGCACGCAGACGGGGTGGTTCTGCGCATAAGCCGTGCTCAGCAGCTGACGGGTTTCACGCTCGTCGGCCGGACAGGCCATGCTCATATTCGGAATGCAGCGC
Source organism: Comamonas sp. UBA7528 (assembly GCF_002479375.1). NCBI lineage: Bacteria > Pseudomonadati > Pseudomonadota > Betaproteobacteria > Burkholderiales > Comamonadaceae > Comamonas > Comamonas sp. UBA7528. The sequence goes on along the minus strand of NZ_DLMU01000008.1, from coordinate 274,891 downwards.
ACAAAGGCGATGTCATAGGCACCGGCATGGGTGGCACCGTCGGCACCCACCAGGCCCGCGCGGTCCAGCGCAAACACCACCGGCAGGTTCTGCAGCGCCACGTCGTGGATCAGCTGGTCATAGGCACGCTGCAAAAAGGTGGAGTAGATCGCCACCACCGGCTTGACGCCTTCGCAGGCCATGCCGCCGGCAAAGGTCACGGCATGCTGCTCGGCAATGCCCACGTCGTGGTAGCGGCCGGGGAAGCGCTTGTGGAACTCCACCATGCCCGAGCCCTCGCGCATGGCCGGCGTGATGCCCACCAGACGCTGGTCCTTGGCGGCCATGTCACACAGCCACTGGCCGAACACCTGCGTGAACGTCTGCTTGGGTTGGGCGGCCGGCTTGACCAGGCCCACGGCCGGGTCGAACTTGCCCGGACCATGGTATGCCACGGGGTCGGCTTCGGCCAGCTTGTAACCCTGGCCTTTCTTGGTGACCACGTGCAGGAACTGCGGGCCTTTCAGGCCCTTGATGTTTTCCAGCGTGGGGATCAGCGAATCCAGGTCATGCCCATCAATGGGGCCGATGTAGTTGAAGCCGAACTGCTCGAACATGGTGGCTGGCACCACCATGCCCTTGGCCTGCTGCTCCAGGCGCTTGGCCAGCTCCAGCAAGGGCGGGACCTGCTTGAGCACACTCTTGCCCACATCCCGGGCCTTGGCGTAGAACTGGCCACTCATCAGCTGGGCCAGGTAGCGGTTCAGCGCGCCCACGGGCGGGCTGATGCTCATGTCGTTGTCGTTCAGGATGACGAGCAGATTGGCATCCGCCACACCGCCGTTGTTCAGCGCTTCAAAGGCCATGCCGGCCGTCATGGCCCCATCGCCGATCACGGCAATGGCGCGGCGGTTTTCACCTTTTTGCTTGGCGGCCAGGGCCATACCCAGTGCAGCCGAGATGCTGGTGGACGAGTGCCCGGCGCCGAACGCGTCGTACTCGCTTTCGGTGCGCAGGGGAAAGCCCGAAATCCCGTCCAGCTGGCGCAGCGTGGACATGCGCTCACGCCGGCCTGTCAGGATTTTGTGCGGGTAGGTCTGGTGACCCACATCCCAGACGATGCGGTCATACGGCGTGTCGAACACCGCGTGCAGCGCCACGGTCAACTCCACTGTACCCAGGTTCGAACTCAGGTGACCGCCGGTCTGGGAGACGCTGTCGATCACATAGTTGCGCAACTCGGACGCCAGTGCCTTCAGGTTGCCACGCGGCATGGCGCGCAGGTCGGCAGGCGCATTCACTTTCTGCAGCAGAGGGTAGGCGTTGGTGGTCATCAGCTCTTTTTTTACGGGCTGCCTCGGCGCTTGCAGGGCGCCTCGGCAGCTGTTTTTCATCAATAGGGCGGGCTTTGCAGCCCGGTGGGCAGCGTGCAGCAGGCAGTATCAGTGCGAGCGGTCCACCACCATATGGGCCAGGGCCCGCAACGCCTGCGTATCGCGCTGGCCGCTGCGGTCCAGGGCCGCCAGTGATTCTTGCAGCAATGCTGCCGCATGGCGGCGGGCGCCATCCAAACCCATCAGCGACACATAGGTAGGCTTGTCGTTGGCGGCGTCCTTGCCGGCGGTCTTGCCCAGGGTGGCGGAATCGGCCACCACATCCAGCACATCGTCCACCACCTGGAATGCCAGGCCCAGCGCTGCGCCGTAGTCTTTCAGTGCCTGCAGCGTCGCAGTACCGACCTGTCCGCAGGCTGCGCCCATCAGCACGCTGCTTTCCAGCAGGGCCCCGGTTTTCAGACGGTGCATCTGGCGCAACTGGTCTTCGCTCAAAGGCAGGCCCACGCTGGCCAGGTCGATGGCCTGACCGCCCGCCATGCCTTGCGCACCCGCCGCAGCCCCCAGCAGACGGCACAGCCGGGCCTGCATGGCGTCGGGCACGGTCTCGCTTTCGGGCGTCAGCAGCTCGAAGGCCAGCGCCTGCAGCGCATCGCCGGCCAGCAGCGCGCGGGCTTCGCCAAACGCCACATGCACCGTGGGCTTGCCCCGGCGCAGCACATCGTTGTCCATGCAAGGCATGTCGTCGTGCACCAGCGAATAGGCATGGATCAGCTCCACGGCGCAGGCCGCGCGCAACGCTGCTTCGGCATTGCCCTGCACGGCTTCACAAGCCGCCAGCACCAGCAGCGGGCGCAGCCGTTTGCCGCCATCCAGCACGGCATAGCGCATGGCTTCGCCCAGGCCGGCAGGCGCATTCACACCCACCCATGCCGACAGCGCGGCCTCCGTGCGCTGCAATTGCACCTGGCTCCAGGCGTTCAGATTGAATGCCTGTGCCGTCACGTCCTCACTCATTGCTTCTATCACTCCTGGGCCCATTTCTTCAGGGTCTCGCCGTCCAATACCTTGATCTGCGCTTCCACCCCATCGAGCTGTTCGCGGCAATAGGCCAACAGCACCGAGGCACGGCGGTAACCGGTCAGCATGTCGTTCAGTGGCAACTGGCCCGACTCCATGCGCACCGCCAGCTGCTCCAGCTCGGCAACGGCGGCTTCGTAGCTGTCGGGCGTCTCAATCGGATCGGGTGCAGGAGAAGCCTTTTTGGGCATGGCAACGCTCGGGTGAAAGAAAACCATCGATTTTAGGCGCAGCACCTCCCTCCCGCCGTCGCCCAAGTCCACAGATTCCCCGCGCTGGTGCAGCCTGCCCCTGCCAGGGCCGGTCCGGACGGCCCAGCCGGGCTACAAAGCCCTTACAAAGCGCTTGGCATTAGCCAGAAATGCCAATACACATACAGGAGGAACGGAAATAACCCCACCACCTATAATCCCATTCCCGTCGAACCGGCCCCACAGCCTGTGCAGTCAGGCGGACTCCAGCCTCCGGAAGCTTTCCGGCAAAGGCGCTGTCCGCTTCCTGCCAGCCGCATGGCCGGTTTTTCTTTTCATCGCGTGCGCACGCGCACCCTCCCTGTGGGGAGTCTTTAGGTCAGGTCACCCATGTCTGATTTAAGTCTTCAACTGCAGCAGGCCGCCAGCCAACTACCAGTTTCCAGCTATTTCGATGAAGCGCTGTTCCAGCGCGAAATGGCAACCATCTTCCAGCGAGGACCACGCTATGTGGGCCACGCCATCTCTGTCCCCCATGTGGGCGACTACTACGCCCTGCCGCAGGAAAACGAAGGCCGCGCCCTGGTGCGCAATGCCAACGGCAAGGTCGAGCTGGTCTCCAACATCTGCCGCCACCGTCAGGCCATCATGCTCAAGGGCCGCGGGAATCTGCTGGAAGAAGGCAAGGGACACGCCGGCGGCAACATCGTCTGCCCGCTGCACCGCTGGACCTACAGCCCCGGCGGCGAACTGCTGGGCGCGCCCCATTTCAGCCACGACCCCTGCCTGAACCTGAACAACTACCCGCTCCAGGAATGGAACGGTCTGCTGTTCGAGGCCGATGGCCGCGACGTGCACGCCGACCTGGCGGGCATGCAGCTCAAGGAACAACTGAGCTTCGAGGGCTTTGTGCTCAGCCATGTGGAAATGCACACCTGCAACTACAACTGGAAGACCTTCATCGAGGTCTATCTGGAGGACTACCACGTCGGCCCCTTCCACCCCGGCCTGGGCAATTTCGTCACCTGCGACGATCTGACGTGGGAATTCGCCAAGGAATACTCGGTGCAGACCGTGGGCGTGGCACCCAGCTTCGGCAACCCCGGTTCGGATGTGTACAAGAAGTGGCATGAGGTGCTGCTGCAGTACCGCAACGGCCAACTGCCCGAGCGCGGCGCGATCTGGCTGACCTACTATCCCCACATCATGGTGGAGTGGTATCCGCACGTGCTCACCGTCTCAACGCTGCACCCCGTCAGCCCGACCCAGACCATGAACGTGGTCGAGTTCTACTATCCCGAGGAAATTGCGGCTTTCGAGCCGGAATTCGTCGAGGCGCAAAAAGCCGCCTACATGGAAACCGCCATCGAGGACGACGAGATCGGCGAACGCATGGACGCGGGCCGCCGTGCCCTGCTGGCGCGCGGCGACAACGAAGTGGGTCCCTACCAGAGCCCCATGGAAGACGGCATGCAGCATTTCCACGAGTGGTATCGATCCACGATGGGTGAGCACGTCCCGCGATCTTGAGTTTTTTGCTAGCATCCCCAAGCTGCCTGCGCTGAATTTGTCAGCGCAGGCAGCTTTTTTTCGTTCTGACTGGCGGACCCAATGCAAGTGCTGTGGATGGTGATGAGTACATTCCTCTTCTCGACGATGGGGGTGTGCATCAAATATGCGTCGGACAGCTTCAACACCGCCGAGATCGTCTTCTACCGGGGCCTGATGGGCATGCTCATCCTGTGGGGGCTGTCGTCCTCGCAGGGTGTCAGTCTCAAGACCAGGCACCCGCTGATGCATGTCTGGCGCAGTGCCGTGGGCGTCACCTCCATGGGCTGCTGGTTCTACGCCCTCACCCAGATCCCGCTGGCCAGTGCCATGACGCTGAACTACATGAGCAGCCTGTGGATCGCCGTGATCATGCTGGCCGGTGCTGCCTGGACGCTGCGCCCCAGCTACCAGGGCCAGCGCCAGGCACTGAACATTCCGCTGGTCATCACCATCGCCATCGGCTTTGCCGGCGTGGTGCTGATGCTGCAACCCAGTTTCGCCAAGGACCAGACCGCTCCTGCGCTGATCGGCCTGTCCTCCGGTCTGCTCTCCGCCTTGGCCTATATGCAGCTGGGCGCCCTGGCCCGCATCGGCGAGCCGGAAAGCCGCACCGTCTTCTACTTCGGCCTGGGCTCCGCGCTGATGGGCCTGGGTGGCATGGCCTTCATGGGGGTGTCGGACTGGCCGGGCTGGCAGCAGGCCTTGTGGCTGCTGCCCATCGGCGTGCTGGCCGCCGGCGGCCAGATCACGCTGACCAAGGCCTACTCCAGCGCCAAGACCCGCAAGGGCACGCTGGTGGCCGCCAATCTGCAGTACTCGGGCATTGTGTTCGCCAGTCTCTACAGCATCTTTTTGTTCGGCGACCACCTGGGCGCCGCAGGCTGGACCGGCATGGTGCTGATCACCTTCTGCGGCATTGCTGCTTCCATCTTCCGTGCCCGCGGGGCCACACAGCCGGCCCCCGCTCCGGCTTCGGCGCCGGGCGCCGATATGCCCTCCAGCAACCACTGAGACCCCAGCCCATCTTCCCCGCTGCACACCAGCGGATACAGCGCTGGGCCTGCGGGCTGTTGCACAATGCAGCATTGTTGTTTGCACTGTGCCACCGCCCATGACCTACACCACCCTCATCACCACCGCCCAGCTCCAGGCTCTGCAGGCCCAAGGCCAGCCGCTGATGGTGTTTGACTGCAGCTTCGACCTGGCCCAGCCCGCCGCCGGCCGCCAGCAGTATCTGCAAGCCCATATCCCCGGTGCCGTTTTTGCGGACCTGGACCAGGCCCTCAGCGCCAAGCACGGGCTGCCGGACCACAACGGCAATGTGGCCGTGGAGCAAAGCGGCAAGCCCGCCTCCGGCGGCCGCCATCCCCTGCCCAGCCGCGAACGCTTTGCCACCTGGCTGTCCAGTGTGGGCTTTGCCAATGGCATGCAAGCCGTGGTGTACGACCGCAACGGCGCCAACTACTGCGGCCGCCTGTGGTGGATGCTCAAGTGGGCGGGCCACGATGCCGTGGCCGTGCTGGACGGCGGCCTGCAGCACTGGCAAGCCGCAGGCCTGCCCGTGGCAGAAGGGGAGGAGCCCAACCGCTTCCAGAGCAATTTCGAGCTGCACCCGCCGCTGCGCACGCTGAGCACGGCCGCCGACGTGCTGCGTGACCTGGGCCAGCCCGCCGTGCAAACCGTGATCGACGCCCGTGCCCCGGCCCGTTACCGCGGCGAAGTGGAACCGCTGGACCCGGTGGCCGGCCACATCCCGGGCGCACTGAACCGTCCGTTCACCACCAATATCGCGGCCGACGGTCGCTTCAAGCCCAAGGACCTGCTGCGTGCCGAGTTCGACGAACTGCTGCAAGGCCGAGACCCGGCCAGCGTGGTCCACCAGTGCGGCAGCGGCGTCAGCGCCCTGCCCAATCTGATTGCCATGGAAGTGGCCGGCTATGCCCCCACCCGGCTGTTTGCCGGCAGCTGGAGCGAATGGTGCTCAGACACCAGCCGTCCGGTGGAACGCGGCTGACACCAGGCGCTGGGTTACGTCGCGCCGCGGCCCATCCACACCCGCCCCGCCTTGCGGGGCTTTTTTCTATCCGGGGCAGCAGGCTCCGGTCGCTGCCCGCACTGGCTACACCAGCGCTTGCGCCGCTGGGCACGCTCCAACTTCCGCCGCCAAGGCCAACTGTGCCGTCAAGGCGGTCCGCCCAGGCTGCGAGGCGATGCCCAGCTGCCCACCGACCCGTGCGACCCGCACCGCCATGGAGCGCATGCCGATGCCCAGACCCGATGCCTCGACGGCCTGCACATCAAAGCCCACGCCGTCATCTTCGATCGTCAGCCACAGCGCCTCCGGCGTGGGCTGCGCCAGCGTCAGCCGTACCTGACGGGCCTGGCTGTGCTTGATCACGTTGGTCAGCGCCTCTTCGATCAACCGCGTCAGCGCCAGGTACTGGGCTGCGCTAGGGGGTGTGTTCCAGCGTGACGGAAACTGCCAGTCACCGTGGATGCCCAGGGCTTCGAACAGGTCGTTGAAGCGGCGGCGCAACGGCGCCAGCCATTCCTGCGGGGTGGAGGACACGCGCACCTGATCCGAGGCATTGCTGTCGATGCTCTGGCGCAGGTCGTTGCGAATCAGCTTGAGCATGGACAGCACCTGGGCCTTGTTCAGGCTGTCGCCGCCCTGCTCGACGGAAGCAATCATGTGGACCAGCTCGCCCCCCAGGCCGTCGTGCAGATCGTGGGTCAAGGACAGACGCTCCTGCAGGCGCGCGTTAGCCAGCTTTTCAGCCTCCAGCTCGGCCCGCAATTGCTCGTTTTTCTTCTGCTCCGAAATGTCGAAAGTGAAGCCGATCAACGCCGTCGGCTCGCCCTGTTCGTCGCACAGCACATGCACGACTTCCTTGACCCAGACAAAGCGGTTGTCGCTGGTTTGCGCGCGGTATTCGGCCTCGTGGTCCACGCCCGCCAGACAGAGTTCCACGCAGCGCGTGACGGTGCGCTCGCGCTCGTCGGGGTGGATGCGCTGCGCCCAGTCGCTCACGGTCTGCCAGCTATCCGGCGTCCAGCCCAGCAGCTCTTCGATCTGGGGTCCGACGTAGACGTACTTCTGGCTCGCCCAGTCAATCTTGAACGGAATCGCCAGGGTGGATTCCAGCAAGGTCTGGTAGAGGCCGTTGTCGGTGTCGGGCTCCAGCGTGCGCAGGCGGGGTCGCGCTTCAAACATGGGGTGGTCCTGCCAGATCAAGAAGGGGGTGGACCGAAGGCAACGGGTTCCAGAACCAGTAGAAATAGCCGCCTTCGGTCTGCAGCAAGGTCTGGGTTCTGACACTGCTGCGCCCGATTCCACGCCAGCAGGCCAGGGCGGAATTGCGGTTGCCATGCAGGTCCATGAAGGGCAGCCCCTGGTTGGGGGGGCGCGGCGGCACGTACAAGGCCCGGCCGCGCGGCACCCAGAGATCGGCCAAGTAGATCTTCTTGCGCTCGGGCCAGTACTTGCCGACGGAAATCACCAGCGGAAGATGGGGATCCAGCGAGGTGAAGACGTGCGGGAAGTCATGGTGTTCCAGGTCGGTGCAGACCGTGCCCAGCAGGCGTGAGCCCGTGCCTTGATAAGGCGACTGGTGCCCGGCAAACATGCCGTACTCATAGTCCACGAGTGCCAGATGCGGCTGGGGGCTGGTGATGCGAATGGCCTGCCCCGGGGCCACCAGCGTCATTCCGAATGCCTCAGCCGCCTGGGGCGTGGCCTCCACGGCTTCATACTCGACGGTATGGGCCCGGAACTCCATCCGGGTCTGGTTGCCGTATTGCGGCTGGGGGTAGGAGGTGACCGCCGAGAGGACGTCGTATTCCTTGCCCAGCACCACGTCAGGATTGCTGGCGGCCGTCTCCAGCAGCTCCAGATCGCCAGGCGTCGCACAGTAGGAGGGATACCCGTCCACATTGCAGAAAAAAGGGGTCTGCGACAGGTCGACCACAGCGGCCGCATCCTCTTTGATGAACAGTACGGGATCAAAAAATTCTTGCGCCATCGCCTATCACTTCACGGGGAGGAGGATGAGAGAAATCACTGCCCTGCGCAGAAACATTGCGCTAGCAGGCATTGGCTTGCCGCTTTGTAGGCCAATGCCGCAGTCTAAATCAAGGGACACAACACCCTCCAAGCCGCCACGGCGCGAGTCCGTCAGAGCGGTCTGCACCGGTCCGTGACATAGGGGGGCTGGCAGACGTGATGGAGCGTGGGGGAGCGGCCTCGGCCCTCCTTGTCACCGCAGGCTCCGGCCCACCTGGACCGGCTCGCCCGGTGCAACGCCATGTGCACAGACCCACGTGCAGAACCGCGACGATGGCGGACCTGCCGTGGTGGCGCAGACAGGAGCCTGTGCACGGCGCAGCCGGGGTGACACGGACGGGTTTTCTGGCGAGGAATCCAGGCGACAGGAGCGAGCGCCTGGCACCCGCAAAGCCCAGTACGATGGCTTGCTGATTGTGTATCTTGCCCGGGTTCGGGCTTGCTAAAAAACCAAGGAGACCACCATGTTCAGCCACATCATGCTCGGCACCAACGACCTGGATGCTGCCAAGAAGTTCTACGACGCCCTGCTGGGCACGCTGGGCGCCAAGCCCGGGGTGCTGGACCGCCACCGCCTGTTCTGGCGCCATGCTGGCGGCACGTTCAGCATGACCCAACCCATCAATGGCGAGCCCGCGACCATCGGCAACGGCAGCACCTTTGGCTTTGCCGCCGAATCCATTGAACAGGCCAACGCCGCCCACGCAGCCGGCGTTGCGGCAGGCGGTGTGACCTGCGAAGACCCGCCCGGCTGGCGCGGCGAGGGCAAGGGCGCCATGTACCTGGCCTATCTGCGCGATCCCGACGGCAACAAGGTCTGCCTGCTGCACCGTCCGCCCAAGGCCTGACGCGGCCTCCACCCGGTCAGGCGCTGCACACCGCAGCCACCTGGGCCGTCAGACGCGCCCCTGCGCAGGGTGGTTGATGGCCAGGTAGTGTTTGACCACCGGCGGTTCGCTGCCGCTGTGGTACTGCAGCACATCGGCTTGGACATCGGCATCGTGGTGCGTCACGCGCTGGTGCTGGCGCAGGTGCTCGGCCCAGGACTCGACCTGGAACCACTCGACCAGGGTGTTGTGCGCCGCTGCATCCTGCACCACGCCCCAGGCATAGGCGCCATCGCGGCGGCGCTCGGCAGACAGCCGGGCCAGCGCCTTCAAGAAGGCGGCTTGCTGGGCATGCTCCACGTGGTAGGTGATCTGGATCATCACCGGTCCCCGGTCGTTGTCCACTTCGGCCTCCGTCAGCGGCTCGGGCCAGTGGTTGGATGGCACGAGGTCTGCCTCCCCTTGAGGCAGCTTGATGCGGTGCGCAATCAGGCCCATCACAACGAGGCCGGCCGCACCGGCCAGCAAGGTGGAGGGCACGCCGATGGCCTTGGCCGTGAAGCCCCAGCCCAGGCTGCCCAAAGTCATGGCGCCGTTGAAAACCGTCAGATACACGGCCAGTGCGCGGCCGCGCACCCAGTTGGGCAGGATGGCCTGTGCCACGCCGTTGAGCGTAGTCAGCGCCGTGATCCAGGCGGTGCCCAGCAGCAGCAAGGCGACCGCTGCCGCCCATTGCGCAGGGCCGGTGGACAGGAACGCCATGACCGCCGCAGTGACACAGGCCGAGAGCAGCAGCAGGCCGTCGGACGAGAACTGGGCGCGCAGCTTGGGCAGCAGGAATGCACCGCCGATGGCACCCACACCGACCGCGCCCAGCAAGATGCCGTAAAAGCCTGCACCGCCGCCCAGCAGCTGGCGCGCCACCAGCGGCAGCAGCGCCCAGACCGAACTGGCCAGCGCAAAGAACAGGAATGCACGCAGCAGCACGACATGCAGCTCACGGCTGGCACGCGCATAGCGCAGGCCGGCGCGGAAGGCGCCCGCGAAACGCTCGGTCAGATCGTCTTGCCCGGACTTGGGACGCGGCCACCACAACAGAGCCGCCACCACGAACACATAGCTGATGACATCCACGCCATAGGCGACGGAAGCGCCCAGGCCCGCCAGCACCATGCCCCCCAGCGCAGGGCCCACGGCGCGCGAGATATTGATGCCCAGCGAGTTGAGCGCGACCGCCGATTTCAGGTCTTTCTTCCCCACCAGCTCCGGCACGATGGCCTGCCAGGTCGGCCCCATCAGCGCCGCGCCAATGCCGCCCAGAAACGTGAACGCCACCAGCGAGAACACGGTCTGCATGCCCAGCGCAGACAGGGTCATCAGCGCGATGCTGACGCTGGCCAGCAGCAGCTGGATGCAGATCAGAAACTTGCGGCGGTCCAGAATGTCCGACAGCACACCGGCCGGAATCGCCAGCAGGAACGCCGGAGCCGACGCGGCGGCCTGCACCAGCGCCACGGCCGTGGGCGAGGGAGACAGATCGGTCATGATCCACGAGCTGGCCACATCGCGCACAAAGCTGCCGGTGTTGCCAATGACAGTGGCCACCCACAGCACCGCGAACAGTTTTTGCCGCAACGGTGCAAAGCTGCTGTCACTGGCCGCAGGCGGTGTGGGGCTGGGGGGAATGGAAGCGTTCATGGTTGCCTGTGCAGATACAGCCCGGCGAGCGGCACCATGCCACCCGCCAGACCCGAATGTGGAGAAAAGGAATAAGGCGCCGCTCCCGCCGCGGCTGCGCCATCGGGCCGCAGCACCAGGCCTGCCATGCGCGTGAGCGCAGAGCGTGCCTGAACCGCTGATGCCGGTACCGACGGTGGCCTCAAGTGCCGCCCGCCCTCCGCAGGCTCCACCCGGCGGGCAGGTGAATCGGCACAGCAAGTTCTCGAACTGTTCATCGCCTCTCCCGGCCCGGCGGGCCATACAAAAAGCCGAAGCTGAAACCGGCCGGCGTCGGCACGGCACATCTGGTCAGAGCCAGCAGGAACACCCCAGCGCCCCAAAAAAGCTCTTGGGGTCGGATGTGGGAACGCCCGATGCCCAGGAATTCGCGTGCTGGTGCCCGTGCATGCCACAGCTGGTGCCGCAGCCGCAGGCGGCAGCCATCTGGCGGTAGCGCACGGGGTTCAATGAGTTCTGGCCTGCGCCTTCCGGTTCGCCCCAGGCGGCGAACCCGCCATAGCGGCGCACCGGCGACCAGTCAGGCATGGCCGGGGGGACCGGGTTGTCATCGTGCTGCTGGAAGTTGCCTGCGCCATAAACCACACGCCCGCCCACCACCGTCATGTCGGACACCAGGAAGGAAATCTCTTCCTCCGCCACCTGGAAGTAATCCTTGTCCGGCACTATCAGGTCGGCAAAATGGCCCACCTGGATGCGGCCACGCTGGTCCACTTCGTTGCTGAACCAGGCCACGTTCTCGGTCCACATGCGCAGGGCCGTTTCGCGGTCGAGCAGGTTGCGTTGGGGATACATCGGGGTGCCGCCCACCGTCTTTCCGGTGACCATCCACGACAGCGACACCCAGGGGTTGTACGAGGCTACCCGCGTCGCGTCGGTCCCGGCGGACACCTTGACGCCTTTTTCCAGAATCTTCTTGATCGGCGGCGTGGCTTCGGCGGCCCTGGCGCCGTAGCGCTCAATGAAGTATTCGCCCTGGTAGGCCATGCGGTGCTGCACGGCAACGCCACCGCCCAGCGCTGCAATGCGGTCTATGGAGCGGTCCGAAATGGTTTCGGCATGGTCGAAGAACCAGTTCAGTCCGTTGATCGGCGACTCCTGGTGCACCTTCTCGAACACATCGAGCGCACGGCTGATGGTCTCGTCATAGGTGGCATGCAGGCGCCACGGCCAGCGGTTCTGCACCAGGATGCGCACCACCTCTTCCAGCTCGCCTTCCATATGGGGCGGCATGTCGGGACGGGGCTGGCGAAAATCTTCAAAATCTGCGGCCGAATACACCAGCATTTCACCCGCACCGTTGTGGCGGAAGTAGTCATTGCCCTGCTTGTAGCGAACGCTCTGCGTCCACTGCAAAAAGTCCTCTTTCTCTTGCTTGGGCTTCTGCGTGAACAGGTTGTAGGCCAAGCGCACGGTGATCAGACCGTCCTTGTCGAGCTGCTCGATGACCCGGTAATCGTCGGGATAGTTCTGTGAGCCCCCTCCGGCATCGATCACGCCCGTCACCCCCAGGCGGTTCAGCTCACGCATGAAGTGGCGCGTGGAATTGAGCTGGTAGTCGAATGGCAGCTTGGGCCCCAGCGCCAGCGTGCTGTAGAGGATGGTGGCATTGGGCTTGGCCAGCAGCAGCCCCAGGGGGTTGCCGTTGGCGTCGCGCACGATTTCGCCACCGGGCGGCTCGGGCGTGTCCCGGGTGTAGCCCACGGCACGCAATGCGGCAGCGTTCAGCAGCGCGCGGTCATACAGGTGCAGCAGAAACACCGGCGTGTCGGGGGCCAGCGCATTGATTTCCGCCAGCGTGGGCAAACGCTTTTCTGCAAACTGGTGTTCGGTAAAACCGCCGACGACCCGCACCCATTGCGGCGCGGGCGTGTTGGCGACCTGGGCCTTGAGCATGGCCATGGCGTCGGCCAGCGAACGCACGCCGTCCCAGCGCAGTTCCAGGTTGTAGTTCAGGCCGCCACGGATCACATGCGTGTGGTTGTCGCACAGCCCGGGCAGCACGCTGCGTTGCTGCAGGTCGATCTTGCGTGTGCCGCTGCCCGCCAGGGCCAGCACTTCGGCATCCGTGCCCACCGCGGTGAACTTGCCATCCTTGACGGCCACGGCCTGGGCCACAGGCTGGCCCTTGTTCAGCGTGGTGATCCGCCCGCTGTGAAAGATGACGTCGGGGGGGCTGTAGGGCATAGCGGGTCCTTGCGAAGAATGGGGGGAGCGAACGGCAACCCAGCATACCGCCCACCGCCAGGCCTGCTTCGGCGGTGATGACTTTGCGGCGCGTGGTCATGAAAGGGAATGGGTCAGGAATCTGGGTGGGTGTCGTGCGGCTGGGCAGTGGCCGCCGGTCGGCTTTTGCCGGGCAGCTGCCCCAGGACATGGTCATCGGCCTTGCATGCGGTGCATGCCGTACCGAACGCCGTGCCCACCAGCAGTTGCTTGCCTACCGGTACGATCTGCTCGCCCAGCAAAATCCCCAGCAGACCGACCAGGGCCACCAAGGGCGGCGCAGGCGAGCGGACCTGGAGCAGGCTGTAGACCACACCGACCAGCAAACCTGCTGCCAGCGAGAGCACATAGAGTTTCATGGAGGGGCCTCCCTGCACCCAGCCCGGGCCGGTGCTGACGAGAATCGGTGTCCTGCACCCTTCAGGGTGCAGGAGAAGATGGTGGTGGTGCAGCAACCGCCGGGGTTTTATGGCTGGGCAGGGTTGGGGCCGATGGTGCCGCCATGCTGCACACGCTCCGGTGCCTTGTGCACCATGGTGTAGCAGTAATCCACGCCCATGCCGTAGGCCCCGGAGTGTTCGCGCACGATGTCCATCACGGCGTTGTAGCTGTCACGCTTGGCCCAGTCACGCTGCCACTCCAGCAGCACCTGCTGCCAGGTCACCGGCACCACGCCCGCCTGCACCATGCGCTGCATGGCGTAGTTGTGAGCGTCCAGCGATGTGCCGCCCGACGCGTCGGCCACCATGTAGATCTCGTAGCCCGCATCGTGCATGGCCGACAGCGCAAAGGTGGTGTTGCAGACCTCGGTCCACAGGCCCGAGACGATGATTTTCTTGTGCCCCTTGGCCACGTTGGCGGCCAGCGCATCACGCACATTCTGGTCGTCCCAGGAGTTCATGGAGCTGCGCTCCAGCAGCGGTTGATCGGGGAACACGCTCAGCAGCTCCGGGTAGGTGTGGCCGGAAAAGCTTTCCGTCTCCACCGTGGTGAGGGTTACGGGAATATGGAACACCTTGGCCGCCTTGGCCAGGCCCACCACATTGTTCTTCAGCGTCTGGCGGTCGATGGACTGCACACCGAATGCCATTTGCGGCTGCTGATCGATGAAGATGAGCTGGCTGTTTTGCGGGGTCAGAACTTCCAGGTAATTGCGATGGGACATGGCAAGGCCTTCCGGGTTGAGGGAATCGGGGTTGAAGGAGAAATGGGCGGCGCAAGCGAAAGCGCCAGGGCTGTGGCTAGGGCAGCGGGGCGGCGTCAACGAGCACGACTTCGGTGTCTTCGCTGGCGGTGATCCGGATGCGGGTTTCGCCGTGAATGGCCGCGCCATCCTGCTGTCGCAAGTCCACGCCGTTGACCGTGGCCGCCCCCGTGGCCAGTACCAGATAGCCATAGCGGTCGGCATGGGCAAAGTGGTATTCCACGCTGTCCCCGGCCTGGATGGTGGCGCCCAGCACACGTGCGTCGGTGCGCAGTGGCAGCACATCGTGGTCCCCCACCATGCCGCTGGCCAGCGTGACAAATGCCCCTGCACGGTCACCCTTGGGGAAGGCCTGGCTACCCCAGCTCGGTTTCTCGCCCCGGCGGTCGGGAATGATCCAGATCTGGAAGATGCGGGTGACACCCGGCTCCAGGTTGAACTCGGCGTGGGTAATGCCGCTGCCGGCACTCATGACCTGCACATCCCCCGCCGGCGTGCGGCCTTTGTTGCCCAGATTGTCTTCGTGCGTGATGGCACCTTGGCGCACATAGGTGATGATTTCCATGTCGCCGTGCGAATGCGGGGGAAAGCCGCTGCCAGGCTGGATGGCATCGTCATTCCAGACCCGCAGACTGCCCCAGTGCATGCGCCGGGGGTCGTGGTAGTCGGCAAACGAGAAATGGTGCTTGGCATCCAACCAGCCATGGTTGGCCCCGCCCAGGCTGTCCAACGATCGACGCTCAATCATGTGTCATCCTTTGCTGAAGCGATGGTGGAGCAAAGTCTAGTTGCCCTGCATGTGCACTGAGATGACAGCTATCGAATATCTGGCTTTCACTTTTCGATACCCTATCCAGAGGCCTGCAGTCTTACAGTGCGACGGCCTACAGCGACTTACCACCCCATGAAAAAACTGCCCGATCTGGAAGCCTGGGCCATCTTTGCCAAAGTGGCTGAAACGGGTTCATTTGCGCGCACGGCGCAAGAGCTGTCGCTGTCGCAGGCCACGGTGTCCAAAGCCATCTCCCGGCTGGAGAGCCGCCTCAAGACCATGCTGCTGCACCGCACGTCGCGGCGTGTGGCGCTGACCGATGCCGGCCAGGCCGCACTGGAGCGCGCCACCCGCATCCTGCAGGAAGGTGAATCGGTGGAAACCGAAGTCATGGACCATGCCACCAGCCTGCGCGGGCAGGTGCGTGTGGCGGCCCCCATGACCTTCGGCATCTCGCGGCTGGCCCCTCTGCTGCCAGGCTTCATGCTGCAGCATCCGGACGTGGATCTGCAGGTCCAGTTCAGCGATGCCCAGGTGGACCTGATTGCCGAGCGCTTTGACCTGGCGTTGCGCATTGCCAACCTGGAAGATTCCAGCCTGCTGGCCCGCCAGCTGTGCCGGGTGCGGCTGCTGCTGGTCGGGGCACCTGCGTACTTTCAGCGCCATGGCCACCCCCGGCACCCCAGCGACCTGCGGCAGCACCGCGCCCTGCACTATGGCCACACGCCCCATGGTGGCCCCTGGCACTTCCGCCATGCGCAGCAGGGCGAATTCACCCAGGTCGTGCATGCCCAGTTGCACGCCAACAATGCCGAGGCGCTGACCCCCGCCCTGCTGGCCGGCATGGGACTGGCACTGCAGCCGGCATTCCTGGTCTGGCCGCTGCTGCAGTCAGGCCAGCTGCAGGTGGCGATGGAAGACTGGCAGGCCGACCCGATTGCGCTGCACATCCTCACCCCACCGGGGCGCATCCGCCCGGCGCGGGTACAGGCGTTCATCGACTATGTCGCGACCTGCCTGCCGAACGAGCCCTGGGCAGAGCGGCAATAGGCCGCAGCCCTTGCGGTAGCGGGAATGCCCAACCGGACCGCGTCCGGACTGGCCGGCGACCTGGCCGGGCTTTCAGGCTTTTTCGATCTTCAACGCGGCTTCGTCCAGGATCGCGGCGATGGCCGCCACCTGGGCGTCAGTCAACGGCGCCGCCGGCACGCCGGGCTGGCCGTGGGTCTTCAGGCGCAGCGCCGTCTTGAAGTTTTCCATGGCACGCACCAGGCCGGCTGGGCGCTGGCGGGCTTCGCGGTCCTTGCCGTGGGCCAGGCGGGCCAGCAGCTGCTGCAGCGCGCCATCTTGCTCCTGCAACGCGGCCTGGCCTTCGGCTGTGATGGCGTAGCGCTTGCGGCCGCCTTCCACTTCGGTGGCCGTCGCATGGCCCATGTCGACCAGATAGCTCAGGGTGGGGTAGATCGTGCCGGGGCTGGGCTGGTAGTCGCCGCCGACCAGCTCGCCAATGGCGCGGATCACGTCATAACCGTGGCTGGGTTGCTGGGCAATCAGGTACAGGGCGATGAGCTTGAGGCCGCCGGCCTCGAACATGCGCTCGCGGCGTTGGCGCTCCGCGCCCGGGCCATGCTGCGGGCGGCCATGGCCGTGGGCATGTTCACGGCCGTGGCCTCGGCCGCCTTCGCCGCCGTCATGGTGCATGCCACGCGGGCTGTGGAAAGCGTGGTGGGGATGGTGGTGGTGATGGGGATGCATGGTGAATTCCTTGGTTAAGATGCATCTAAGATATATCTTTAAAAGATAAATTTCAAGACCTTCCACACCGTTCACAGCGCAATTCACACAACTTTACGTCGCACCTCTCCACCCTCTTGCGCAGCCGGCACCCAGCAGAACTGCGGCGCTTTTAGCCTGCTCTTGTCGGCGAGATCAGCGCAGGCCGCTATCGAAATCGAAATCGAAATCGAAGTTTCGGACGTGAAAAAGCCCGCAGCGGCGAACCGGTGCGGGCTTTCAGTATTGGACGATGACTCTTACGCGATCACCGTTTTACGGCAGAACGTCTCTGCAGCTGTCACTTGTATTTTTCTCGTCGGGTGCCCGACGTGCTGGCGTGAGATCAGCATTGTTTGCGCAAACAACGGAGCAAATTATAACCATGCTGCATATTTCATGCAAGTCATACCTGCTTTTCTGTCTATACAGCCGCTCCGTTGCTGCGCGCCAGGGTCTCAGGCCTCGGCCTTGAAGCCCGTGCTGCGCACCACGGGGCCCCATTTGTCGAGGTCCCCTTTGAGCAACTGGGCAAATTCGGCCTGGGTGCCGGTGGTCACGCCAAACGCCATTTCGGCCAGGGCCTTCTGCACGGCCGGCTGGGCAAAGGCGCGGTTGGCGGCATCGTGCAGGCGGGCCGCCACCTCGGGCTTGGTGCCCTTGGGGGCCAGCAGACCGATCCATTCCTGGCTGGTCAGCTCCTTCATGCCCAGTTCGGCAAAGGTCGGCACCTTGGGCAACTGGGCAATGCGCTGCGGGCTGGAGACCGCCAGCACGCGCAGCTTGGGGCTGGCGGCATGGGGCACGGCCTCGCTGACCACATTGAAGCTGGACGTCAGCTGGCCGCCCATGACGTCCTGCAGCGCCAGCGAGCCACCCTTGTACGGCACGTGCAGATAATCCACGCCCGCGCTGGCGGCAAACATGGCGCCCAGAAAGTGCGGCGTGGTGCCGGCGCCGGGCGATCCGTAGCTGGCCTGCTGTGGATGGGCCTTGAGCCACTGGCCAAATTCCTTGAGCGTCGTGACCGAAGCCGGCACCCCGGGGCCGATGTTCACGCTATAGGGCACGGCGCAGAGATTGGCCACCGGCACCAGGTCGCGCAGCGGCTGGTAGCTGAGCTTGTCGTAGACATGGGGGTAGATGGTGAGGATCGAGCCGGGCGTGACCAGCAGGGTCAACCCATCGGGCTTGGCGTTCTTGGCCACATCCACCGCAATGCGCCCTCCGGCACCAGGGCGGTTGTCCACCACCACGGTGGCGCCCAGTTCGGCCTGCAGATTCTGCGCCAGCTGGCGGGCCACAAAATCGGCCGCACCACCGGCGGCAAAGCCCACCACCAGACGCACCACATTGGACTGGGCCCAGGCCGTGGGTGCCAGCGGCAAGGCGGCTGGCAATGCTGCGGCGGCCAGGAATTGGCGACGAGAAACCATGTTGAATATCCTTGGGGTTTTGAATGGCGGGGCCTTCCAGGGAATATTCAAATTATTCAAATTTCAATAAATCAAATAGTACCCAGTGCAGGCAGATGGCTGATTTTGCTGAATAAATTACCTGCTTCATTCTCCATTCCAGAAATGCGCATAGGTATTTATCAAATTGAATTTATAATGTTTTTATGGTAGTCTATATAATCGTGCAGACTGTTTTTCAAATATGCACAAAACCTGCGCACAAGTGGCTCTTTGTGACAGAACCCTGCGGTCTGCGCAGGCCTGCCTGACCCGCCGCCCTGCCCCATTTGCGGGCAAACCCGTGCATCCCGGTCGGCCGCCTGACCATCTGCCCCATCCCGGGGCCGTTCATGCCTTCCTTCATTGCCCCGGCAGCGTGCACCGGCAGTGCCGCGCGCAATACCGCAGCACCCCACGCGTGGAGACGGCCTGAGCCATACTCGGCCGCCACAGCGCATGGGCGCTTCAGCAAAGGAGACTGCGTGCAATCAGCAAGCGGCGAGTGGTTTGACGAGGCGTACTACCAGCGCTTTTACTTCGACAAGAAAACCAGCGTGATCGATCCCGAGCACGCGCGGCGGCTGGGGGCGTTTGTCTGCTCGTACTTGGCGTATCTGCGCGTACCCGTGCACCGCGTGCTGGATGTGGGCTGCGGCATCGGCCTGTGGCGGGATGCGGTGCAGCAACATTTCCCCGGCGCCAGCTACCAGGGCGTGGAGTTCAGCAGCTATCTGTGCGAACGCTATGGCTGGGCCCAGGGCTCGGTGGTGGACTGGCAGCCGGCCGACGGCCAGCCGTTTGATCTGGTGATCTGCCAGGGCGTGCTGCCCTATCTGAGCCCGGCCGACCTCAAGAAGGCCCTGGCCAATCTGGGCCGCCTCACCCGCGGCGGCCTTTATATCGAGGCCGTGGCGCGTGAAGACTATGAGCGCGACATCATCGACGAAGAGCTGACCGACCCCCGCCTGTACCGCCACCGCGCCGAACTGTACCGCCGTGGCCTGCAGCCTTTTTGCAAGGAACTGGGCGGCGGCGTGTGGCTGAGCCGCCAGGCCGAACTGCCGCTGTTCGAGCTGGAATGCCTGGGCGGCTGAACGCCCCATCCCTTGCTTTCCCTGGCATGCATGCCCCGTGGCCGGGGACTGCCGCGCTGCGGCGCAGCGGGGCACCCGCGTCTGCGCCTGGCGCGGCATTCCCGGCTGCGGTGGAGGTCTCTGCACTGTTCCATGCCCATGCGCGCCGGTGCGGCCCGCTTTGCGCGGACAATCGCGACCGTGCCGTTTTCCTCTGACCCGTCCTCTTGCATGGCGTCCCCGCACGCCTGCCCCTCCACTACCACGCCACCACTGGTGCACCCCCATGCGGTCGCCCGCCTGCGCGACGCCCGACTGGCGCGCAGCACCCGACCATTTCTGGCACGGGGCGGCCCCAAGGGCGAACGCTGCGAGGGCTGCCGCCTGCGGCCCAGCCATTGCATCTGCGCGCTGCGCCCCGATCTGCCCACCCACGCCGGCTTTTGTCTGCTGATGCATGACGCCGAGCCGCTCAAGCCCAGCAACACCGGTTGGCTGATCGCCGATGTGGTGCAGTCCACCTGGGCCTTCGGCTGGGCGCGCACCGCCATCGATCCAGCCCTGGAGGCACTGCTGGCCGATCCGCAGTGGCAGCCCTATGTGGTCTTCCCCAGCGAATATGTGCAGCCGCCCGAACGCGCCGTGCAGGCACTGCCACCCGCTCCAGCAGCTCCGGTTTCCGGCCACACCGGCGAAGCCGCCGGTGTGGCTGCAGCCAAAAGGCCGCTGTTCATCCTGCTGGACGCCACCTGGCCCGAAGCGCGCAAGATGTTCCGCAAAAGCCCCTATCTGGATCGCTTTCCGGTGCTGGGGCTGCAGCCCCAGCAGATCAGCCGCTACCGCCTGCGCCGCTCACAACGCGACGACCATTTCTGCACCAGCGAAGTGGCAGCCCTGTGCCTGGAGCTGAGCGGCCACCCGCACGACCAGCGCGCCGGCCAGGCGCTGGAGGCCTATCTGGAGGTCTACACCCACCACTACCTGCAGGCCAAACACCAGTTGCCCGCCGATCTGCACAGCCCGGCGCACCGGCAGCTGCAGCAGGCCGTGGCACGGCAACCCGGCTGAAGCGCCACGGCTGCCGGGGCATCCACGGGCCGCGCAGGCCGCTGCAGCGCCTGCCATCCATAGATGTGTGATTTCCCGGCAGCGTCGCCAGCCCCCCCCCGCAGCGACGGCGCGGCCAGGGGCATAAGCATTCCACTGCAAGGCATGAAGCATCTGGAAGAATAGGCGCTCTCCCCCAACTTCCTTTGAGAGGCGCTGCCGCGGTAGCGCCTCCTTTTTTTGCCATGCGTTGTGTGTTTGCCGGGTCTGTTGCCCTGCTGGCCCTGTCGGCCAGTGCCTTGTCTGTCCATGCCGCCCCGTCGGCCACCCTGCAGAAATGGCGCGACGGCGGCACCGTGGTGGTGGGGGTGCGCGAAAGCGCCTCCCCCATGGTCTATACGCTGGACGCCAACGAGACCTTCACCGGATACCACCTGGAGCTGTGCCAGAAGGTGATCCATACCATCGCGCCCAAGGCCCGGTTGAAATACATGGTGCTGACGGCCCAGAACACCATGCCGCTGATCGACAACGGCACGGCCGACTTCAACTGTGCCAGCATGACCAACACCTTGCGCCGCCAGGAGCAGGTGGCCTTCGGTCTGACCACCTATGTGAGCGAGGTGCGCATGGCTGTGCCGGCCAGCTCGTCCATCACCAGCTTCCAGCAACTGAACGGCAAGAAAGTGGTTGCCACCACCGGCACTACGGCCGTGCAGATTCTGCGCAAGTACGCCGATGCACACAGCATCCAGTTCGACACCCGCATGGGCAAGGACCATTTTGAAAGCATGCTGCAGCTCGAAGCCGGCCGCGTCGATGCCTTTGTGCTGGACGACAACCTGCTGGCGGGCGTGATCGCCCAGTCCAAGAACCCGCAGGGCTGGAAGATTGTGGGCGAGGTGATTGGCGCCGAGCCGATTGCCATCCAGTTCACCCGGCGTGACCCGGAAGTGAAAAAAGCCGTAGACGCTGCCTTGCGCCAGATGATGAAGAACGGCGAGATCCACCAGCTCTATGCCAAGTGGTTCACCCAGCCGATTCCGCCGAAGAACGTGAACCTGAACCTGCCCATGGGCGAGACCCTCAAGCGCATGCTGGCCCAGCCTGACGACACGCCGCTGGAACAGTTGCAGCTGCCGCTGGCGCGCTGACAGCGCCTCCTGCCCCGGGTTCGACGGCGCGAACCTTGGAACGGCAAAGCCCATGCCTGCGCCAACGCCGGCCGCAGGCCATCCCCGGGTACCGACGCAGTGCCCGGGGATGGGACCCAAGCAGGGACCTGGCTGCCTGGCGATCTCTTGCGGCACAGCCACTTGCAAGCACATCTTGCGAGAATGTCTCGTTTGTCACATTGCGTACAGTCCAGCGACATTGCCAGGGTGCTGCCGCTAGAATGCGCCCACCCCTGCGGGCTGTGCCGGAGACCGGACAGCGGAACTTCAGGGCTGCGCATGCACTCAGTCTGCATGCCGTGAAAGCCTCCTGGCGCGATCCGCCCAGGCCCCGCTTTTGCTGTGGGACGTCCATCTGCTGCCGCTGCGCAGGGACACGGACCGGTCCAGATTGTCTGCCCCTGGGTACGGAACAGGCTGCACCAGGACTCCCACACCTTGCTTTGCGCGCCGCTTCCCTGGCGCCACGCTGCAGTCCATGGCGCGCATTGCGCAGGACTGCACTTTGTCTGTTTGCACACCGGGCCCGGTGCCCGATCCGAGGAGGTGCCGCGTTTTGCCCCAGAACCCCTTGAAGCTGGCCTACAACCCCGCACTGGATGGACTGCGTGCGGTCGCCATCCTGCTGGTCATCCTCTCCCATGCCCATGCGCCCATGTTCGACGGCGCGTTCTTTGGCGTGGACCTGTTCTTCGTGCTCAGCGGCTATCTGATCACCTCGCTGCTGCTCAAGGAAATACAGGCTACGGGCCGCGTCGACTTCTGGCAGTTCTACCGCCGGCGCTTCTACCGGCTGATGCCGCCGCTGGCCGTGTTTCTGGCCGCCTACGCGCTGCTGGCCCCCCTGGTCTGGCCTGATCTGGAGGATGTGTACAGCGATGCCCTGGTGTCTCTGCTGTACCTGGCCGACTACGGCATTGCCTTCTTCGACAGCCCGGACACGCTGCTGCACATGTGGTCGCTGTCGGTGGAAGAACATTTCTACCTGGTCTGGCCCATCGCCCTGCTGTGGCTGACCCGCCGCAGCAGCCCGGGCACGCTGTGGCGTGCAATTGCCGCCCTGTTCGTGCTGGGCTGGGCCTGGCGCGTGCTGTGGGTGCTGCTGGGCCAGGAGTTCTATGCGGTGTTCTTCCGCTTTGACACCCGCACCACCGGTCTGCTGCTGGGCAGCTTGCTGGCAGCCCTGGTGCTGGACCGCCACCCGCTGCTGGAGCGCCTGCAGCAGCACCTGCCGCGCCTGATGTGGATTCCGCTGGCCGTGCCGCTGCTGATGGCCATGGAATGGGGCGATATGGGCCCCATGGTGTGGGGACTGACGGTGGTGGAAATGGCCGCTCTGGTAGTGCTGGTGGCCGTGCTGCCCGGCCAGGGACTGGTCTACGACATGCTGTCCGCGCCCTGGCTGGTCTACATCGGCAAGCTGTCCTACGGCATTTACCTGTGGCACTACCCGGTGGTGCGCTGGCTGCGGGCGGAATTCGCCTGGCCGGTCACCCTGGTGCTGGGTTTTGTCATCTCCACGGCCCTTGCCGCTCTGTCGTTCTACACCATCGAACGCTGGGCACTGCGCCGCCGCGATGCCATACCCCAGGGTAACCCACCGACGGCTGCCGACGCGGGCACGGTGAAGACCACCAACGCCCTGGAAACCGCTCCGCGCGGCCGCTGAGCGCCCTCCTTCACCGGACGGGGCACCGGGTAACGCAAAGGCAGTCTTTCTTGCGAAAGCTGCCTTTTTTCATGGGGCGTTGACCCGCTTGCGCTTGCGCTGGGGCGGATGCTGGGAGACGGGCCTCCAGCTCTGGCTACCGGGCCAAGGCAGCGCCGTCGTAAGGCCGTGTCCTTTGCCCACCTGTGCATCGCGGTGCACGCGAGGACACCAGACACGCAGCGCCAGCGTACAGGCGCTACACCATCTCACGCAGGCGCAGTGCCGTTGGTACAGCCCTTGAGCATGGTGTAGAGCCTTTCCTTGATCAGCAGCTTTTCCTTTTTGAGCTTTTCAATCTGGGTGTGCAGACTGGGCGTACGCCGGTCCTCCAGGTTCTTGATCTCATGGTCCAGCGCATTGTGCTGCTCGAAGAGGCGGCTGAAATGGCGGTCGTTGGCGCGCATGTCCGCAATCTGTTCGCGAAACTCAGGAAACATCATCACTCCTTTGCTTGGATCGGCGAGAGGGGGGTGGTGTGCAGGCCCGGGTGCATTCCAAGGACAGACTGACCTGGGCTGCGGTTTCATCTTACCCAGCAATGGCCGCCATGGCAGCCCATTCCCGAGGTGCGGCCGGGGTGGTTGATACAACACAAAACACTTTCAAATCATCCACTTGCACCGACTGCCGGGGACCCAACCGCTGTCATTGTGCGCGTGCCGCCCCCGGAGCACACCATGGGCGGAGTTCCCCTCGGCACACCACAGCCAGATGCCGCAGACGTGGCGCCAAGCGCCCCAGGCAGCGCAGCGCGGGGATCCACCCGCCTGCGGCACCACGGCGGCCCCTTGCGAGACGTGCGATGCAGGGCCCTGCTCAGAAACCCGCGCCGGGCTGGGCCAGGTAGACCTTTTCCTCGGCCGTGCTCGCCCGTCCCAGAATGGGATTGCGGTGGGGGAAGCGGCCAAAGCGCTCGATGACGTCGCGGTGGCGGTGGGCGTAATCGGCGGTGACGGCAAAGAAATCGCGCGTGGCGGGCCCGGCCTCCTGCGCCAGCTGCTCAAAGGCCACCACGCTGTGCTGCTGCATGGCCAGGTCTTCGGCATGCTCCAGCGGCAGGTAGAAAAAGATGCGCGCCACCGGTGGAATGCTGTCGTCGGTGTCATGCCCCTGGGCCACCCCGTCCAGCGCCAGCTGCAACGCCAGCGGGTCGCCGGCAAAGCTCTTGGGCGTGCCGCGGTGGGCGTTGCGCATGAACTGGTCCAGCACAATGATCACCGCCAATCGCCCCAACGGGGTGGCGGCATCGCCGTTCAGGCGGCCGGTCAGGGCCTCCTGCATCACCGCGCCAAAGCGGTGGCGGATTTCCTCGTCCACGGCTTCATCCTTGCTGAACCACAGCTGCTTGCGCGCCAGTGCCGTGGTGTCGGTGGGCTGCTCGGCGCCCAACCAGTACTCCAGCACCTGTGCCAGCCGGGGGTCCAGCGGCGGGTTGCCCGCATGCAGGGTAAAAGCCATGTCCATATCCTTTCTTCGCTATCGGTGACCATGCCGCCGGTCTGTGCGGCCGCACACCATGGTAGTACGTCCGCAATAGGGCCACGTCATGCCGCACTACGGCACTGCACCAACGGTCTGGTGCGGATCGGGCCGCCGCCCATTGCACAATGGGCACCATGCAAGCCGCACTCCCCATCCCGACCAGCTGGCTCCACGACGCCATTGCCCGCATCGAGGCCGACTACCAGCGCAGCGCCGACACCCACCTGATCCCGCTGAACCTGCCCGGCTTTGCCCGCTGCGGTATCGACCTGTATCTGAAGGACGAATCCACCCATCCCACCGGTAGCCTCAAACACCGGCTGGCGCGCTCGCTGTTTCTGTATGCGCTGTGCAATGGCTGGATACGCGAGGGCGCGACGATTGTGGAAGCCTCCAGCGGCTCCACCGCCGTCAGCGAGGCCTACTTTGCCCGGCTGCTGGATCTGCCGTTTGTGGCGGTCATGCCGCGCAGCACCTCGGCCGAAAAGGTGGCACAGATCGAATTCCACGGCGGACGCTGCCATTTTGTGGACAGCGCGGCCGAGGTCTATGACGCGGCCCGCACCATTGCGCACGACACGGGTGGCCACTATATGGACCAGTTCACCTATGCCGAGCGGGCCACCGACTGGCGCGGCAACAACAATATCGCGCAAAGCATGTTCAGCCAGATGCAGCGCGAACGCCACCCGGTGCCGCGCTGGATTGTGGTGGGCGCCGGCACGGGCGGCACCAGCGCCACCATCGGCCGCTGGGTGCGCTACCAGCGCCTCTCTACCCAGGTCTGCGTGGCCGACCCCGAAGGCAGCGTGTTTTCCGCCTACCACCGCACCGGGGATGCCACACTCACCGCCTGCGGATCGCGCATCGAAGGCATTGGCCGCCCGCGCGTGGAGCCCAGTTTCATTCCCTCGCTGGTGGACCGCATGGAAGATGTGGGCAATCTGGAGTCCATCGCCGCCATGCAGCTGCTGGGCCAGTTGCTGGGGCGGCGCGTGGGCCCGTCCACCGGTACCAATCTGGTGGCCATGCTGCGCCTGGCCTGTGACATGCGCGACCGCGGTGAACAAGGTTCCATCCTGTCGCTGCTGTGCGATGCCGGTGAACGCTATCTGTGCACCTACCACGATGCGCAGTGGGTGCAGCAGCAGCTGGGCGATGTGGCGCCGGCGCTGGCCCAGCTGCAGCAGGTGCTGGACCGTCAGGGCCAGGTGCAGCGCTGGGTATGAGCACGTTCCCGTTTTCTCCCCCCCTGTCCCGCCGCCATGCGCTGGGCGGCCTGGGAGCCCTGGGCCTGCTGTGCAGCGCCGGCGCGCTGCTGCCCCTGTCGAACGCGTGGGCCCTGCCGTCCAGAACACTGGCTTTTCCACGCGACTTTGGCAGCCACCCCGACCTGGGCACCGAGTGGTGGTACATCACCGGCCATGTGCAGGCCGGTGGCCGGCCCTGGGGTTTTCAGCTGACATTTTTCCGCAGCCGGGTGGATGCGGCACAGGGCCTGCGCTCCGCCTTTGCGGCCCGGCAACTGCTGTTCGCCCATGTGGCGCTGTGTGATGTGCAGGGCCAGGTGCTGCTGCACGACCAGCGCATGGCGCGCGCCGGCTTCGGCCTGGCCGAGGCGGCGCTGGAGGACACGGGCGTACACATCCAGGACTGGCGCCTGGCCCGCCAGCCTGTCCCCGGCCAGAGCGCCACCCAGGCCAGCCGCTACAGCGCCCGCCTGCAGGCCGCCGACTTCGCACTGGAACTCGAACTGGCCACCACCCAGCCGGTGCTGCTGCAGGGCCGGGGCGGCCTGTCCCGCAAAGGCCCGTTGCCTGAGCAGGCCAGCTACTACTACAGCCAACCCCAGCTGGCCGTGACCGGCCACATCACCGTGCGCGGCCAGAAACTGGCCATCGACCTCGTGCCCGCCAACGCCACTGCGGCGCTGCACAACCGCGCCTGGCTGGACCACGAATGCAGCACGGCGCTGATGCACCCCGAGGCCGAAGGCTGGGACTGGATCGGCATGAACCTGGTCGACGGCAGCGCCCTCACCGCCTTTCACCTGCGCCGGCGCGATGGTTCGGCCCTGTGGGGCGGCGGCTCGCTGCGCGCACCCGGCGCCAGCCCGCAGGTGTTTGCAGACCAGGAGGTGCAGTTCACCCCGCTGGTCTGGTGGACCAGCCCGGCCAGCCACGCCCGCTACCCCGTGCGCTGGCGCGTGGACACGCCTGGCCGGCGCTATGTGGTGCGCGCCCAGGTTGCCGCCCAGGAACTGGACAGCCGCGCCACCACCGGCGCTGTGTACTGGGAGGGGCTGAGCGATCTGCTGCAACTGCCCCCCGGGGGCGATGCACTCGACGACCAGCTGCCGCTGGTGGGCCGGGGCTACCTGGAAATGACGGGGTATGCCAGCCGGCTGAAGATGTAAGGGCCTTGGCCGGTTGTACGCGGAACGGAGGCGGTAGCCCTCCATGCGCGGGCATGCACTGCCGCCTGCCCTGCCCCCCGCATCCAGCCCCCAGGGGGCCGGAACACTTTCCCAAAAACAAACGCCACGCACCTGGGTGCGTGGCGTTGTTCGCGCAAGGCCCGCAGGCCTTTCAGCAGGGTTTCAGTCCCTCACGCCGTCCCGTTCTTGCGGCGGGTCAGCCAGGCAATGATTTCGCCCATGATGCCGCGGCGGAAGGCCAGCACGCAGATCACAAAAATCAGGCCGGTGACGATGGTCACCGACTCGCCCAACGTAGAGAACCACTCCACACCGGTGAGCTTGGCCAGGAAGCTGCCAAAGTCACCGATCTTGTTTTCCAGCGCCACCACCACCGCCGAGCCGACGATGGGACCGGACAGCGTGCCCAGACCGCCCATCAGCGTCATCAGGATCACGTGGCCGGAGGTCGTCCAGTGCGCGTCCGACAGCGTGGCAAAGCCCAGCACCACGGTCTTGAGTGCACCGGCCAGACCGGTCAGCGCGGCCGACAACACAAAGGCCAGCAGCTTGAAGCGGTGGACGTCATAGCCCAGCGAGATGGCACGCGGCTCGTTCTCCTTGATGGCCTTGAGCACCTGGCCAAACGGCGAATGCACGGTGCGCACGATCAGCAGGAAGGCCAGCGCCACGATCACCAGGGCCACGTAGTACATGGTCAGGTCGCTGGACAGGTCAATCACGCCAAACATCTTGCCGCGCGGCACGCCTTGCAGGCCGTCTTCCCCTCCCGTGAACTTGGCTTGCAGGAAGACGAAGAACAGCATCTGCGCCAGCGCCAGCGTGATCATCGAGAAATAGATGCCCTGGCGGCGTATGGCCAGCCAGCCGGCCACCAGACCAATGAAGGCCCCTGCCAGCGTGCCCAGGATCAGACCCAGCTCGGGCGTGAACGCCCAGGCCTTGATGGAATAGCCGGCCACATACGCCGCACCACCCAGAAAGGCAGCGTGGCCGAAGGACAGCAGGCCGGTGTAGCCCAGCAGCAGATTGAAGGCCGAGGCGAACAGTGCGAAGCACATCAGCTTCATCACGAACACCGGGTAGGCCCCGAAGAAGGGGGCCACGATCAGGCCCAGCAGCAGCAGGCCGTAGCCGGTAAAAGCGAGTTTCTTGGAGTTCATGTGGCTGGCCCCTGCTTACTTTTCTTTGCCGAACAGGCCGGCGGGGCGGATCAGGAGAACGATGACCATGATGAAGAACACCACGGTGGACGAAGCTTCGGGCCAGAAGACCTTGGTCAGGCCTTCGATCACACCCAGGCCCAGGCCGGTGAGGATGGAGCCCATGATGGAGCCCATGCCGCCAATCACCACCACGGCAAACACCACGATGATGAGGTTCTGCCCCATCAACGGCGTGACCTGGTAGACCGGTGCGGCCAGCACGCCGGCAAAGGCGGCCAGGCCCACGCCGAAGGCATAGGTCAGCGTGATCATCACCGGCACGTTGACGCCGAAGGCTTCCACCAGGCGCGGGTTTTCGGTTCCGGCGCGCAGGTAGGCGCCGATGCGGGTCTTCTCAATCACATACCAGGTGGCGACGCACACCACCAGCGAGGCCACCACCACCCAGGCACGGTAGTTGGGCAGCATCATGAAACCCAGGTCCGTGGCGCCGGTCAGGGCTTCGGGGGTGTCGTAACCCAGGCCCGAGACGCCGTAGACGGAGCGGAACACGCCTTCGATCAGCAGCGACAGACCCAGGGTCAGCAGCAGGCCGTAGAGGTGGTCGAGGTTGTAGATCCAGCGCAGCAGGAAGCGCTCAATGAGTATGCCGATCAGTCCCACGATAAAGGGCGCCAGGATCAGCATGACCCAGTAGTTGATCTCGAAATAGTTCATGGCCATCCAGGTGACCATCGCCCCGAGCATGAACAACGCGCCGTGCGCAAAGTTGATCACGTTGAGCAGACCGAAGATCACGGCCAGGCCCAAGCTCAGGATCGCGTAAAACGAGCCGTTGACGAGCCCCAGCAACAGCTGGCTCATCAGGCCCGGCAATGACACACCGAAGATTTCCATGGGAAACGACACAAAAGGGAAAAGAGGGGGATGCTCTGGTGGCGCCGGCCCCGCGCCCACAGGGCACAGAACCGGACCGCAGCCTGGGTGCCTAGGCACTCAGGCGCGGCGGCTGCGGCTTATTTCCAGAGCGCACATTTGGTTTCTGCCTTGGTGGTCCACACCTGGTCGGCCGGCAGGGTCTGCAGCACCTTCAGATAGTCCCAAGGCTTGGTGGAGTCCTTGGGCGCCTTCACTTCCACCAGGTACATGTTATGGGCATAGGTACCGTCAGGGCGGATGCGGCCCTTGGCGTAGAAGTCGTTCAGCTCCGTGCTCTTCAGGTAGGCCATGACCTTGTCCGGGTCGGTGGTCTTCACAGCCTGCACGGCCTTGAGGTAGTTCATCACCGCCGAGTAGTCGGCCGCCTGCACATCGGTGGGCATGCGCTTGGTCTTGGCCATGAACTTGCTGGCGAAAGCACGTGAGGCGTCGTTCATGTCCCAGTACCAGCTGGTGGTGTGCAGCAGTCCCTCGGTGTTCTTCAAGCCCAGCGAGTGGATGTCGGTCAGGAACACCAGCAGACCGGCGGTCTTCATGGACTTGCTGATGCCGAACTCCCGCGCCGCCTTGATGGCGTTGATGGTGTCACCACCGGCATTGGCCAGGCCCAGGATCTGGGCCTTGGAGTTCTGCGCCTGCAGCAGGAAACTGGAGAAGTCCGAGGCATTGAGCGGGTGCTTGACCGAACCCAGCACCTTGCCGCCCTTGGCCTGCACGACCTTGGTGGTGTCGGCTTCCAGCGCCTGCCCGAAGGCATAGTCCGCCGTCAGGAAGAACCAGTCCTTGCCGCCCCGCTCCACCACCGCCGCGCCGGTGCCCTTGGCCAGGGCCACCGTGTCGTAGGCGTAGTGGATGGTGTAGGGATTGCACTGCTCATTGGTCAGTGCCGAGGAGCCCGCGCCGTTGTTGATGTGCACGCGCTTCTTCTCGTTGGCCACCTGCGCCACCGCCAGGGCCGTGCCCGAGTTGGTGCCGCTCATGATCAGCGTGATGCCTTGCGTGTCCACCCACTCGCGCACCTTGGAGGCAGCGATGTCGGCCTTGTTCTGGTGGTCGGCGCTCATCAGCTCGATGGGCTGACCCAGCACCTTGCCGCCAAAGTCGTCGATGGCCATCTGCATGGCCAGCGCGCCGTTCTTGCCTTCCACGTCCGCGTACAGGCTGGACATGTCGGTCACGAAACCGATCTTGACCTTCTCCTGCGCCGCCGCGCCCACTGCCACACCTGCGGCGCACAGCGCCAATGCCAACTTACCGAGCTTGTGCTTCATCGCCTGTCTCCTCATAGGGGTCTACCGATCGAACACTGCGCCCGCTGCCGGACCGTCCTTCAGACGGTCCGGCGCGTGGGCCTTACTTCCAGAGAGCGCACTTGCTGTCTGCCTTGGTGGTCCACACCTGGTCGGCCGACAGCTTGGTAACCACCTTGTAGTAGTCCCAGGCTTCCTTGGATTCCTTGGGCGACTTGACCTGCATCAGGTACATGTCGTGGGCATAGCGGCCATCGGGACGAATCACGCCCTGGCCGTAGAAGTCCTTCAGCGGCGTGCTCTTGAGAGTGGCCATGACCTTGTCGGCATCGGTGGTGCCGGACTTTTCCAGGGCCTTCAGGTAGTTGGTGACGGCCGAGTAGTTGGCGGCCTGCACGTCGGTGGGCATGCGCTTGGTCTTGGCCATGAACTTCTTGCCGAAGGCACGGGTTTCGTCGTTCAGGTTCCAGTCCCAGCTGGTGGTCAGCAGCAGGCCTTCGGTGTTCTTCAGGCCCAGGCTGTGGATGTCGGTCAGGAACACCAGCAGACCGGCCATCTTCATGGTCTTGTTGATACCGAACTCGCGCGCCGCCTTGATGGCGTTGACGGTGTCACCGCCGGCGTTGGCCAGACCCAGAATCTGGGCCTTGGAATTCTGGGCCTGCAACAGGAAGCTGGAGAAGTCCGACGCATTCAGCGGATGGCGCACCTGGCCCAGCACCTGGCCGCCCTTGGCCTTGACCACCGCAGCGGTGTCGGCTTCCAGCGAGTGGCCGAAGGCATAGTCCGCCGTCAGGAAGAACCAGCTCTTGCCGCCGTTTTCCACCACGGCTGCGCCCGTGCCCTTGGCCAGGGCCACCGTGTCGTAGGCGTAGTGCACGGTATAGGGGGTGCACTGCTCGTTGGTCAGTGCCGAGGCGCCGGCACCGTTGTTGATGTAGACGCGTTTCTTCTCGTTGGCCACCTTGGCCAGCGCCAGAGCCACGCCGGAATTGGTGCCGCCCAGCAGCATGGTCAGGTTCTGGGTGTCAATCCATTCGCGCGCCTTGGTGGCGGCGATGTCGGGCTTGTGCTGGTGGTCCTGGGTCAGCAGTTCAATGGGCTTGCCCAGCACCTTGCCGCCAAAGTCATCGATCGCCATCTGGATGGCGATGGCACCGTTCTTGCCGTCCACGTCCGCGTAGTTGCTGGACATGTCGGTGATGAAGCCGATCTTCACCTTCTCTTGCGCCTGGGCGTTCACCCCCAGCAGGCCTGCAGCGGCCAGACCCAGAGCGAGGGCTTTCATCGAAAAATTCTGCATGGTATGCGGTCTCCTTGTATTTATGCTGATTTCAGGCTGCTCGGCGCTCTTCACGCGCTTGGCAGCTCTCTTTTTACATAGCCTCTTGCGGTGCAAGAAACACTCATACGCCCAGCAGCTCATTGAGCACGGACATCTTTTCCTGCAGTTGCGCAGATTCGAAACGTTCGACGATGGAGCCATGCTCCATCACATAGAAGCGGTCGGCCAGCGGTGCGGCAAAACGGAAGTTCTGCTCCACCATCACCACCGTGTAGCCCTTGCTGCGCAGCATGGTGATCATGCGGGCCAGCGCCTGCACGATCACGGGCGCCAGGCCTTCCGAGATTTCATCGAGCAGCAGCAGCCGTGCGCCGGTGCGCAGAATGCGGGCCACGGCCAGCATCTGCTGCTCGCCCCCCGACAGGCGCGTGCCCTGGCTGTGGCGGCGCTCGGCGAGGTTGGGGAACATCTCGTAGATTTCCTCCACACTCATGCCTTTTTCGCCGGTTTTCAGCGGCGGCGGCAGCATCAGGTTCTCTTCGCACGACAGACTGGAGAAGATGCCGCGCTCTTCGGGGCAGTAACCCACGCCCAGGTGGGCAATCTTGTGGGTGGGCAGGTGGATGGTTTCCTGGCCGTTGATCTTGATCGAGCCTTTGCGGCTGCCCGTCAGCCCCATCACGGCACGCATGGTGGAGGTGCGGCCCGCGCCGTTGCGGCCCAGCAGCGTCACCACTTCACCCGGCTGGACCACGATGTCCACACCGTGCAGCACATGGGATTCGCCGTACCAGGCTTCCAGGCCGCGGATCTCCAGCGCCGGAGTTGTTGTGTTGTTCGTCATTGCGTATCTCTTCAAAGCACCGCGCACCGGGCGCGGCGTGCAAAACCGGCACGTGCCAGCGGCGTGGCGTCGCGCAAGGCACCTTCTGCCGCACCACGGCAGTCCCCTTGGGGAGTAGGCGCGAAGCGGCGCAGCATGGCAGCCATCAGTGCGCGCCCTGCAATTGGCCGTCGGTGGTGCCCATATAGGCTTCCATCACTTGCGGATTCTTCGAGACTTCCTCATACGGGCCTTCGGCCAGCACCGCACCGCGCTGCAGCACGGTGATGCGGTCGGCGATGGAGGAGATCACCTTCATGTTGTGCTCCACCATCAGGATGGTGCGGCCCGCCGAGACCTTCTTGATCAGTTGGGTGACGCGGTCCACGTCTTCGTGGCCCATGCCCTGGGTGGGCTCATCCAGCAGCATCAACTCGGGCTCCATGGCCAAGGTGGTGGCGATTTCCAGCGCGCGCTTGCGGCCGTAAGGCAGGTTCACCGTCACTTCATCGGCCAGGTCTTCCAGGCCCACTTCGGTGAGCAGTTCCATGGCGCGGGTGTTGAGCTTGTCCAGGGACTTCTCGCTGCGCCAGAAATGGAACTCCGTGCCCAGCTGGCGTTGCAGGCCGATGCGCACGTTCTCCATCAGCGTCAGGTGTGGGAACACCGCCGAAATCTGGAACGAGCGGATCACGCCACGGCGGGCAATCTGCGCCGGCGCTTCGCGGGTGATGTCCACGCCGTTGAACTTGATGGAGCCCGAGGTGGGCACCAGAAACTTGGTCAGCAGGTTGAAACACGTGGTTTTGCCTGCCCCGTTGGGCCCGATCAGGGCATGAATGCTGCCGCGCTGGACGTCCAGATTGACGTTGCTCACGGCAGTGAAACCCTTGAACTCCTTGGTCAGGTTCCGGGTTTCGAGAATGACATCGCTCATCGCTGCAGTCCCACTTCAAGGTTGGGATAGTGCGGCTTGTGGCTTGTCTCCAGGCCGCACCATCCATGTTCTTATGTTGCAGCGCATCCTACGTAGGCCCCTCTGTCACCGCACTGGGGCTAATGCGTAAGACTTACAACCTAAGCACAAACCCTAGACACCCAAAAAATTAAAAATTCACTGCAAATACAATACGTTAGAAAAATTTACAAGCACCAACGGAACTGCATCCTCTGTCGCCCAGTCACAAGTTCGGCAGCTTTTTGTCAGTTAGCACAGCCCGGCGCAGCTTTCCTGCGCGCTGCGGGCATAAAAAACGCTCCACCAAGGGAGCGTTTTGCACAGTGGAACCCGCAATGCGGACTGCAGGCCCTATTGCAAGGTCTCTTTGGACGTATCCGGCACGGCCAGCGGCAGCACGCCGATGCCCTCTTCCAGCAGTTCCAGGGCTTCGCGGGGTGTGGCCTGGCCGCGGATGCCGCGCTCCTCCACCTCGCCCCGGTGGATGCGCCGCGCCTCATCGGCGAATTGGGCACCGACATCCTCGGTCTGCTGCACGATACGGCGGCTCATCTGCAGCCAGGCCGCCTGCACGGCCCGCAGGCGGTCTTCCGGGACAAGAGGGATGGATGACGCCGCAGCAGCCGGCGCTGCCGGTGCGCCTGGCGCGCTGGAGGCGGTCGCTGCGCCCAGATTCAGGCGCGGTGCACTGAGGCCTTTGTGGATGCGGACACTGCTGCACACGGGGCAGGCAATCAGATCCCGGGCCAGCTGGCTTTGGAAATCGTCTTCCGAGCCGAACCAGCCTTCGAACAGATGGCCTTGCTCGCAACGCAGATCCAGGACCTTCATATCGCCCTCCTCCTCAGCACACGCAGGCCGGCTCAGGCCAGGGTGCGGCGGCGTTGTCCCAGATAGCGGTAGACAAAGCCAGGAAACGCCAGCGTCAGGAACAACGCGCCGGTCACGGCATAGAACTCCCAGCCCTGCGGATAGATCTGGCCGGCACGCTTTTCCAGCGCCAGTGCCAAGCCTCCGACC
Organism: Comamonas sp. UBA7528; assembly: GCF_002479375.1. Classification (NCBI taxonomy): domain Bacteria; kingdom Pseudomonadati; phylum Pseudomonadota; class Betaproteobacteria; order Burkholderiales; family Comamonadaceae; genus Comamonas; species Comamonas sp. UBA7528. The sequence goes on along the minus strand of NZ_DLMU01000008.1, from coordinate 240,331 downwards.
AGCAGGTACAGCAGGAACAGTTCCAGCAGTCGCCCCCAGAAGGGCTTGGCGTGGCCGCGGGCCACGGGGCCGGCCAACAGCCAGCGTTCATTCAGAAAAGGCAAATTGGCTGCCACAAGGGCAGCCAATATCACAAGCCAGATAGAAGCAGTTTGGGTCACGCTTCTATTTTAAAGCCTCATGACGCCAGGGCGCGCACTATCGCATCGGCGCACAGGGACATCAGCGCGCTGGGGAAGATGCCCAGCAGCAGCACCAGGGCGCCATTGACGGTCAGCACGGCACGCACATCGAACGGAGCGGACACGCTGGTTGCAGTCAGCGGCTTGTCGAAGTACATGACCTTGACCACGCGCAGGTAGTAGAAAGCACCGATCAGCGACATCACCACCGCGTACACGGCCAGACCGATGTACAGCGCCTGGCCGGAGGCCACCAGAGCCTGCAGCACGGCCAGCTTGGCGTAGAAGCCCACCAGCGGAGGAATACCGGCCATGGAGAACAGGCAGGCGGCCATCACGCCGGCATACAGCGGGCTGCGCTGGTTCAGGCCAGCCAGGTCGGAGATTTCTTCGCTTTCGAAGCCTTCACGCGACAGCAGCAGGATCACGCCGAACGCAGCCAGGGTGGTCAGCACATAGGTCACCACATAGAACATGGCAGAGCTGTATGCGCTTTCCACGTTGGCTGGGTTCACGTTGCCGTTGACGACGCCGGACAGCAGGCCCAGCAGCACAAAACCCATTTGCGCGATGGTCGAGTACGCCAGCATGCGCTTGAGGTTGGTCTGCATGATGGCAGCCAGGTTACCCACCAGCAGCGAAGCAATCGCCAGCACGGCCAGCATCTGCTGCCAGTCGATGGCCAGCGGCAGCAGGCCGTCCACCAGCAGGCGCATTACCATGGCGAAAGCGGCCAGCTTGGGCGCGCCACCGATCATGGCGGTGATGGCCGTCGGTGCGCCTTGGTACACGTCAGGCACCCACATGTGGAAAGGCACGGCACCCAGCTTGAAGGCCAGGCCAGCCACGATGAACACCAGACCGAAGACCAGCACCTGGTGCTTGATCTGGCCGGAGTTGATGGCCTTGAAGACTTCACCGATGTCCAGCGAACCGGTGGCACCGTAGAGCATGGACATGCCATACAGCAGGAAACCGGAAGCCATGGCACCCAGCACGAAGTACTTCATGGCCGCTTCGGTGGACGTAGCATGGTCGCGGCGCAGCGCCACCAGCGCGTAGCTGGAGAGCGTCAGACATTCCAGGCCGAGGTAAATCAGCAGGAAGTTGTTGCCGGAAATCATGATGAACATGCCCAGCAGCGCGAACATGGACAGCGTGAAGAACTCGCCGCCTTGCAGCATGCCGCGGTCGCCCGCGTAGGGACGGCCGTAGACCAGGGTCACCATCATGGCGACGGTGGCAAAGCACTTGAGCCAGTTACCCATGGCGTCGGAGACAACCATGTTGCCCCAGCCGTAGAAAGTATTGCCGCTGGAGGCATACATGGCCTGCATGACGGCGACCACGGCCAGCGTCAGCAAGGTCAGCACATAGGTCGCTGTGCGGCGTGGGCTTTTGACACCCAGATCTACCAGGGCGATCACGCATCCCATGACTAGGAGCACGATCTCGGGGTAGATCGAAAGCCAGCTGATGTTGTCAATCATCTCGAATCTCTCAGTTCTGTCCTGTCAGGGGAGCTTGCTCTGTGCCACATGTTGCAGCAGCTGCGCCACCGACACATCCATCACGTCCGTGAAGGGCTTGGGATAGATACCCATGTACAGCACGGCAACGGCCAGCACCCCCAGCACCAGGAATTCGCGGCAGTTGATGTCCTGCAGCTCCTTCACATGGTCGTTGGCCACAGGGCCCAGGTAGACGCGCTTGTACATCCACAGGGTGTAGGCAGCACCAAACATCAGTGCAGTGGCAGCGCCCATGCCCACCCAGAAGTTGAACTTCACGGCAGCCAGGATCACCATCCACTCACCCACGAAACCGGCCGTGGCAGGCAGGCCGCAGTTGGCCATGGCAAACAGCAGGGCAAACGCAGCGAACTTGGGCATGGTGTTGACCACGCCACCGTACGAGGCGATTTCACGGGAGTGCACGCGGTCGTACAGCACGCCGATGCACAGGAACATCGCGCCCGACACAAAGCCGTGGGCAATCATCTGCACGATACCGCCGGCCACGCCCAGGTCGTTGAAGATGAAGAAGCCCAGGGTCACGAAGCCCATGTGGGCCACGGACGAATACGCCACCAACTTCTTCATGTCCTTCTGGACCAGGGCCACCATGCCCACATAGATCACGGCGACCAACGACAGCGTGATCATCAGCCAGGCCCATTCACGGGCAGCATCCGGAGCAATGGGCAGCGAAAAGCGCAGGAAGCCATAGGCACCCAGCTTCAGCATGATGGCAGCCAGCACGGCGGAACCGCCGGTAGGCGCTTCCACGTGCACGTCCGGCAGCCAGGTGTGCACCGGCCACATCGGCACCTTCACGGCAAACGCAGCGAAGAAGGCAAAGAAGATCAGTGTCTGGGCCGTGCCGCCCAGCGGCAGCTGGTGCCAGGTCTGGATGTCAAAGCTGCCACCCGACTTGTTGTACAGGTAGATCAGCGCCACCAGGGTGAGCAGCGAGCCCATCAAGGTGTACAGGAAGAACTTGAACGCAGCGTAGATCTTGTTCGGACCACCCCAGATACCGATGATCAGGTACATCGGAATCAGCGTGGCTTCGAAGAACACGTAGAACAGCAGGCCGTCCAGTGCGCAGAACACACCGACCATCAGACCCGACAGGATCAGAAACGCGCCCATGTACTGGTTCACGCGCTCGGTGATGTTCTCCCAGGAAGCGATCACCACGATCACCGTGATGAAGGCCGTCAGCGGCACGAACCAGAACGACAGGCCATCCAGGCCCAGGTGGTAGTGGATATTGAAACGTTCAATCCACAGCGACTTTTCCACGAACTGCATATTGGCAGTCGACGTGTCAAAGCCGGACAGCAGCGGCAAGGTCACCAGCAGGCCGGCGATGGCCCCGATCAGGGCCAGCCAGCGCACGGCACGGACCTGGCTTTCACGCCCCAGTGCCAGCAGCACGACACCAAAAAGAATCGGTGTCCAAATGGCAAGACTCAACAATCCCATTTTTCTACTTCCTTACTTGTTGAGCCACACGAAATAAGTCATGAGCAGGAAGATGCCCAGGATCATGACCAATGCATAGTGGTAGATATAGCCCGACTGGAACCAGCGGACCACCGAAGCGATCTTGCCCACTAGCTTCCAGGAACCGTTGACGACAACACCGTCGATCAAGGTTTGGTCACCCACCTTCCACAAACCGGTACCCAGGCAACGCGAGCCGCGTGCAAAGATGTTTTCGTAGACCCAGTCCACACCGTATTTGCCTTCCAGCGCCTGGTACAGGCCGATCTTTTGCGAGAACGACTTGATGGCCGTGGGGATGGCAGGCATGACCATGTAGAACACATAGGACACCACCACACCTGCCAGGGCCAGCCAGAAAGGCGCGGTCTGGAAGCCGTGCAGTGCCATGGGCAGCCAGCCGTGAATGTCCGCAGCCAGTTCGGCCATGGCGTGGTGCTTGGTGCCGTCGACGTAGATCACGCCCTTGAAGAAGTCACCAAACAGCATCGGCATCAGTGCCATGGCACCGATCACCACCGACGGGATGGCCAGCAGGACCAGAGGGCCGGTCACCACCCATGGCGACTCGTGCGGCTTGGCATCGTGGCCATGGCCGTGGTGGTCGTCGTGGGCACGGTGGTCGTCATGGTGTGCATCGGGGTTCTGGTCGTAGCGCTCCTTGCCGTGAAACACGATGAAGTACAGACGGAACGAATAGAAAGCCGTGATGAACACGCCCGCCAGCACCGCAAAGGTGGCGAAGCCAGCCGCGGGCAGGTGCGAAGCGTGTACCGCTTCGATGATGGCGTCCTTGGAGTAGAAACCCGAGAAGAACGGTGTACCGATCAGTGCCAGGTTACCCAGCAGGAAGGTGATCCAGGTGATGGGCATGTACTTGCGCACGCCGCCCATCCAGCGGATGTCCTGGTTGTGGTGCATGCCCATGATGACGGAGCCGGCACCCAGGAACAGCAGCGCCTTGAAGAACGCGTGCGTCATCAGGTGGAACGTGGCCACCGAGTAGGCCGACACGCCCAGGGCAATGGTCATGTAACCCAGCTGCGACAGCGTGGAATACGCAATCACGCGCTTGATGTCGTTCTGGATGATGCCCAGGATACCCATGAACAGGGCTGTGATGGAGCCGATCACCAGGATGAAGTTCAGCGCGGTGTCCGACAGCTCATACAACGGCGACATGCGCGAGACCATGAAGATACCGGCGGTCACCATGGTGGCAGCGTGGATCAGCGCGGAGATGGGGGTGGGACCTTCCATCGAATCCGGCAGCCAGGCATGCAGCGGGAACTGGGCCGACTTGCCCATCGCACCGATGAACAGGCAGATGGCCGTCACAGTCACCAGCAGCCAGGCCGTACCGGGCAGCAGCGTGTTCTGGATCTCGGGCAGCTTGGCGAAGATTTCCGAGTAGTTGAACGTGCCGGTGTAGGCAGCGATCAGGCCGATGCCCAGGATGAAACCGAAGTCACCAACGCGGTTGACCAGGAAGGCCTTCATGTTCGCAAAGATGGCCGATTCCTTCTTGAAGTAGAAACCGATCAGCAGATACGACACCAGACCCACCGCTTCCCAGCCGAAGAACAGCTGCAGCAGGTTGTTGCTCATCACGAGCATCAACATGGAGAAGGTGAACAGCGAGATGTAGGAGAAGAAACGGTTGTAGCCGTCGTCTTCTTCCATGTAGCCCATGGTGTAGATGTGCACCATCAGCGACACAAAGGTCACCACGCACATCATCATGGCCGTCAGGCTGTCGATCAGGAAGCCGATCTCCATCTTCAGGCTGCCCACCGTCATCCATTCGTAAATGGTCTGGTTGAAGGTGGCGCCGTCGAAAACGACCGACTGGAACGTCATCGCGGAAATCACGAATGCCACCAGCACACCCAAGATGGTGAGCGAACGGCTGGCACCGCGTCCGAACTTGTTGCCGCCAAAGGCTGTACCAAAGATACCGGCCAATGCGGAGCCCGCCAGCGGTGCCAAAGGCACCGCCAGGAGCATGGATGCAGAGAGGGTTTGACTCATTCTTCTGGACCTTGCTAAGACCGGCGACTCAACCCTTCAGGGTGTTGAGATCTTCCGCATTGATGCTGGACTTGTTGCGGAACAGCAGCACCAGGATGGCGAGGCCGATGGCCGATTCGGCTGCAGCCACAGTCAGGATGAAGAACACGAACACTTGGCCGTGCATGTCACCCAGATAGTGGGAGAAGGCCACGAAGTTCATGTTCACCGACAGCAGCATCAGCTCGATGGCCATCAGCAGCACGATCAGGTTCTTGCGGTTCAGAAAGATCCCGACAACCGACAGCGCGAACAGCATCGCGCCCAAGGTCAGGAAATGTCCCAGTGTGAGCGTCATGCCTTCTTCTCCTCCACAACGGTTTCCTCCACAGGAGCCACAGGCGCCTGGGTGCTGGGCATCTTCACCATGGACAGACGGTCCTGGGCACGCACTCGCACTTGGTCGGAAACGCTGATTGCCTTGTTGTCTTTGCGTTTGCGCAGCGTCAGTGCAATGGCCGTGATCATGGCCACCAGCAGGATGACTGCCGCAATTTCAATCGGGTACAGGTACTCGGTGTACAGCAGCTTGCCCAGCGCCTGGGTGTTGGAATAGGGAATGACCTGACCGGCAGCATTCACCAGATCGGCCACCGGCTTGGGCTCATCCACGCCGCTGAAGCCACCAATCACCACCAGTGCCATCTCGAAAGTGATGACCGCGCCGATCACAGCGGCCAGCGGAAAATGCCGCCAGAAGCCACGTCGTACGTCGTCGATGCGGATGTCCAGCATCATCACCACAAACAGGAACAGCACCAGCACCGCGCCCAGGTACACCAGCACCAGCGCGATAGCCAGGAATTCAGCCTTCAGCAGCAGCCAGATGGCGGAAGCCTGCGAGAAAGCCAGAATCAGATTGAGTACGGCGTGCACGGGATTGCGCGCCGTAACCACTCGGAAGGCTGCAAACAGCAGCACTGCCGAGAAGAGATAGAAAAAACCAGTCTTGGCGTCCATGGATCGAATCTTCTTGGTTGATCAGGAGCCGCTTCAGCGGTACTTGGCATCGGCTGCCTTGGCAGCAGCGATGTCGGCTTCATAGCGGTCACCCACGGCCAGCAACATGTCCTTGGTGAAGTACAGGTCGCCACGCTTTTCGCCGTGGTATTCAAAGATCTGCGTTTCGACGATCGAGTCGACCGGGCAGCTCTCTTCGCAGAAACCGCAGAAGATGCACTTGGTCAGATCGATGTCGTAACGCGTGGTGCGACGCGAACCATCGTCACGCACATCCGATTCGATGGTGATGGCCATGGCCGGGCACACGGCTTCGCACAGCTTGCAGGCAATGCAGCGCTCTTCGCCGTTTTCATAACGGCGCAGGGCGTGCAGGCCACGGAAGCGCGGCGACAGCGGCGTCTTTTCCTCGGGGAACTGAATGGTCACGCGGCGCGAAAATGCGTAGCGGCCCGTCAGAACCATGCCCTTGGCCAGCTCCCAGAGCATGAAGCTCTTGAGGAAGTCCTTCAAGGAGAATGGGGTTGCAGCAACAGCAGACATTGTTCGTATCCCGCCTTAATTCCAGATGTTCCACGGCGAGTGCAGCCAAGCACCCACAAGCACCAGCCACACCAGGGTGACAGGGATAAAGATCTTCCAGCCCAGACGCATGATCTGGTCATAACGGAAGCGCGGGAACGTTGCACGGATCCAGATGAAGCACGACACCACCAGGAACGTCTTGATCGCCAGCCAAATCCAGCCGGGGATGAAGCCCAGGAAGTCGAACGGAGGCAGCCATCCGCCCAGGAACATGATCACGGCCAGGATGGACACCAGCCACATGCTGGCGTATTCCGCCAGGAAGAAGATGGCAAAGCCCATGCCCGAGTACTCGACCATGTGGCCGGCCACGATTTCCGACTCGCCTTCCACCACGTCGAAGGGGTGGCGGTTGGTCTCGGCCACGACCGAGATCAGGTAGACGATGAAGATGGGCAGCAGCGGCAGCCAGTTCCACGACAGGATGCTCACACCCATGCTCGCAAAGTGGCCCTGGCCCTGGCCCAGCACGATCTGCGTCAGGTTCATGCTGCCGCTGACCATGATGACCACCAGGAAGCAGAAGCCCATGGCGATTTCATAGCTCACCATCTGTGCCGAAGCACGCAGCGCGCCCAGGAAGGCGTACTTGGAGTTGGAAGCCCAGCCCGCAATGATCACGCCATACACTTCGATCGAGGTGATGGCCATGACCAGCAGCAGACCTGCATTCACATTGGCCAGCGCCACTTCAGGGGCAAAGGGGATTGCCACCCATGCGGCCAGGGCCGGCATGATGGCCATCACCGGGCCGACATAGAACAGACCCTTGGCGGCAGCCGAGGGGAAGATCAGTTCCTTGGTCAGCAGCTTCAGGCCGTCGGCCATCGGCTGCAGCAGACCCCAGGGACCCACGCGGTTGGGACCAGGACGCACCTGGATCCAGCCCAGGAACTTGCGCTCCCACAGCGTCAGGTAGGCGACGGCAATCATCAGCGGTGCCACGATGGCGATGATGCCCAGCAGAACCCAGATCACCGGCCAGGCCACGTCGGTCCACCAGGAAGCGGCGATCAGGCCAGCGCCTGCATTCTTGAGTGCGTCAATCATGCGGCACCTCCCTCACGTGCCTGGCGCGCATCGGCTGTCAATTGCAGCGACGTCGCACGGCGGACAATGCTGTCCAGTTGGTAAATACTGGCCACCACCGGTTCGGCCACAGCACCTTGCACCACGGCCGCAGCAGCGGCTGTGCGGTTGTTCAGCTCGGCGCCCAGCTGGCTCACGCCACCGGCGGCTGCCGCCAGCACATCCTGCGAGGATTCGAACGCCATGCCCTGCACGCCCAGCAGATTGCCCAGCACGCGCAGCACCTTCCAGCCCGGACGGGTTTCGCCCAGTGGCTTGACCACGGCGTGGAAGCTCTGCACACGGCCTTCGGCATTGACGAAGCTGCCCGAGGTTTCGGTGAAGGGTGCAATCGGCAGCAGCACATCGCTGACATCCAGATTGGTCTTGAAAGGGCTCAAGGTCACCACCATCTCTGCCTTGGACAGGCCTTCGACGGCCTTGGCACCGGCAGCCGTGTCGAACACGGGCTCGTTGTTCAGCAGAATCACGGCCTTGGCCTGGCCGGCCGTGATCTGGGCCGCGTCCAGGCCCTGGGCCTGCGGCTGGGCCTTGACCCATTGCGCGCCCACGGTGTTGGCAGCTTCGGTCAGGTACCCCACGTGGGCACCGGTCTGCTCGCCAATCCACTGCGCCAGAGCCAGCAGGCTTTCGGCCTGTGCATGGTGCGCAGCCGCGTTGCCCAGCAGGATGGCCTTGCGCTCGCCCGACAGCAGTGCGCCCGCAATGGCGGCCGCTTCAGCATTGTCAGAGCCTTGCACGGGAGATGCCACGCCCTTGGCCTGGGCCACGGCGGCAGCCACATCGGCCAGCGCCTGCGCCCAGTCGGCAGCAGCCACCACCGAGGCGGACACGGGCAGTGCCCAGTCGTACACCTTGCCATTGATGGCAAACACCTGGCAGCCCTTCTTGGCGGCCTGGCGGATGCGCTGTGCAAACAGCGGATGGTCCTTGCGCAGGTTGGAACCCACGACCAGCACAGCCTGCAGCTCGTTCATGGCGGCAATGGGCATGCCCAGCCAGCGCACGCCTTGTGCGGCGGCAAATTCGGCATGGCGCAGACGCCAGTCGATGCTGTCGCTGCCCACACCGCGCACCAGCGCGGCAGCCAGGTACAGCTCTTCCAGCGTGCTGTGCGGGCTGGCCAAAGCGGCCACGCTGTTGGCGCCGTGGTCGTTCTTGATGGTACGCAGACCATTGGCCACGTATTCCAGCGCGGTCTGCCAGTCGACTTCCTTCCACTCGCCGCCCTGCTTGAGCATGGGGCGGGTCAGGCGGTCTGCCCCGTTGAGCGCTTCATAGGAGAAACGGTCACGGTCGGCAATCCAGCATTCGTTGACGGCTTCGTTCTCGAACGGAACCACGCGCATTACCTTGTGGTTCTTGACCTGAACGATCAGGTTGGCACCGGTGGAGTCGTGTGGCGACACCGACTTGCGGCGCGACAGTTCCCAGGTACGGGCGCTGTAGCGGAAAGGCTTGCTGGTCAGCGCGCCCACGGGGCAGATGTCGATCATGTTGCCCGACAGCTCCGAGTCCACGGTATCGCCCACCACGGTGGTGATTTCAGAGTGCTCGCCGCGGTGGATCATGCCCAGCTCCATGATGCCGGAGATCTCTTGGCCAAAGCGCACGCAGCGGGTGCAGTGGATGCAGCGGCTCATTTCCTCCATGGAAATCAGCGGACCCACATCCTTGTGAAACACCACGCGCTTTTCTTCTTCGTAGCGCGAGCTGCTGCTGCCATAGCCCACGGCCAGATCCTGCAGCTGGCATTCACCGCCTTGGTCGCAGATCGGGCAATCCAGGGGGTGATTGATGAGCAGGAACTCCATCACCGACTGCTGGGCCTTGATGGCCTTTTCGCTCTTCGTGCGCACGATCATGCCTTGCGTCACCGGGGTGGCGCAGGCGGGCATGGGCTTGGGCGCTTTTTCCACGTCCACCAGGCACATGCGGCAGTTCGCCGCAATGGACAACTTCTTGTGGTAGCAGAAATGTGGAATGTAGGTACCGGCCTTCTCGGCTGCATGCATCACCATGCAGCCTTCAGCCACCTCCACCTTCTTACCGTCCAGTTCAATTTCAACCATATGCTTGTCTCGCGATCAGGCGGCCTTGGCAGCCTGTTTGGAAGCGTTCTGGATCTTCGCTTCGAACTCGTGGCGGAAGTGCTTGATCATGGCGCGCACCGGCATGGCCGCTGCATCGCCCAGGGCGCAGATGGTGCGGCCCATGATGTTCACGGACACAGAGTCCAGCAACTCGATGTCTTCCGGACGGCCTTCACCGTGCTGGATACGGTTCACCACGCGCCACAGCCAGCCCGTGCCTTCGCGGCAGGGCGTGCACTGGCCACAGGACTCGTGCGAATAGAAGTACGACAGGCGCAGCAGGCTCTCGACCATGTCACGCGAATCGTCCATCACGATCACGGCACCCGAACCCAGCATGGAACCCGCCTTGGAGATGGAGTCATAGTCCATCGTGCATTCCATGATGACGTCGGCCGGCAGCACCGGGGAGGACGAACCGCCGGGGATCACCGCCTTGAGCTTGCGACCGGTGCGCACACCGCCCGCCAGTTCCAGCAGCTTGCTGAAAGGCGTGCCCATTGGCACTTCGTAGTTGCCGGGCAGGTTCACGTCACCGCTGACCGAGAAGATCTTGGTGCCGCCGTTGTTGGGCTTGCCGCATTCGAGGTAGGCCTGACCGCCATTGCGGATGATCCAGGGCACCGCCGCGAAGGTTTCGGTGTTGTTGATGGTCGTGGGCTTGCCGTACAGGCCGAAGCTGGCCGGGAATGGCGGCTTGAAGCGGGGTTGCCCCTTCTTGCCTTCCAGCGATTCCAGCAGCGCGGTTTCTTCGCCGCAGATGTAGGCGCCAAAACCATGGTGGGCGTGCAGCTGGAAGCTGAAGCTGCTGCCCAGGATGTTGTTGCCCAGGAAGCCGGCGGCACGGGCTTCTTCCAGAGCGGCTTCGAAGCGTTCGTAGACTTCGAAGATTTCGCCGTGGATGTAGTTGTAGCCAACCGAGATGCCCATCGCGTAGGCGGCAATGATCATGCCTTCGATCACGATGTGCGGGTTGTGCATCAGGATCTCGCGGTCCTTGCACGTACCGGGCTCACCCTCGTCCGAGTTGCACACCAGGTGCTTCTGGCCGGGGAACTGGCGGGGCATGAAGCTCCACTTCAGACCCGTGGGGAAGCCTGCACCGCCACGGCCACGCAGACCGGATTCCTTCATGGTGGCGATGACCTGGTCCTGTGTCAGACCTTCGCCGCCATCCTTGCCCAGCAGCTTGCGCAGGGCCTGATAGCCACCGCGTGCTTCGTAGTCCTTGATGGACCAGTTGCTGCCGTCCAGATCCGCATAGATCTGCGGATTGATGTGGCGGCCATGGAAACAGGTCTCGTTGCCGGACGAAGCGAACTTGGCCAGCACCGCGTTGGCGGCGGGATTGTTCAGGATGGTGGAGCTCATGCCTTGCCCTCCGCAGCGCGCAGGCCGTCCACCAGCTCATCGAGCTTTTCATTGCTCATGAAGCTGCACATGCAACGGTCGTTGACCAGCATCACGGGCGAATCGGCGCAGGCGCCCAGGCACTCGGACTGCTGCAGCGTGAACATGCCGTCGGCCGTGGTCTCGCCCATCTTGATGCCCAGCTTGTGCTCCAGGTGGTGCAAAGCCTTGTAGCCGTCGCGCAGCTGGCATGGCAGGTTGGTGCACACATTCAGCTTGTACTTGCCCACCGGCTGCTGGTTGTACATGTTGTAGAACGTCGTGACCTCATGCACGGCAATGGCCGGCATGCCCAGGTAGTCACCGATTTCAGCTTCGCTCTCAGGGCTGACCCAGCCCTGCTCCTGCTGAACGATGGTCAAGCAGGCCATCACGGCAGACTGCTTCTGCTCGGGCGGGTACTTGGCCACCTCGCGCGCAAAACGCGCCTTAGTCGCTTCAGTAATCATCGGTCAATCTCTCCGAACACGATATCCATGGTGCCGATGACCGCCACCACGTCGGACAGCATGTGTCCGCGAATCACCTCGTCCATCATGGACAGGTGGGCAAAGCCCGGGGCACGAATCTTCAGACGATAGGGCTTGTTGGCGCCATCGCTCACCATGTAAATACCAAACTCACCCTTGGGGTGCTCAACGGCGGCATACGCTTCGCCTTCGGGCACCTTGAAGCCTTCGGTGAAGAGCTTGAAGTGGTGGATCAGCTCTTCCATGTTGGACTTCATGGCTTCGCGGGCAGGCGGGGCCACCTTGTGGTTCTCGGTGATCACCGGACCGGGGTTGGCACGCAGCCACTTCACGCACTGCTGGATCAGGCTGTTGGACTGGCGCATTTCGGCCACGCGCACCAGATAGCGGTCGTAGCAGTCGCCGGTCTTGCCCACGGGGATGTCGAAGTCCAGCTCCGAATACACCTCATAGGGCTGCTTCTTGCGCAGATCCCAGGCAATGCCCGAACCACGCAGCATCGGGCCGGTGAAGCCCATGTTCAGCGCGCGCTCGGCAGTCACCACGCCGATGCCGACCATGCGCTGCTTCCAGATACGGTTGTCCGTCAGCAGGGTTTCGTATTCATCCACGCACTTGGGGAAGCGGTTGGTGAAGTCTTCGATGAAGTCCAGCAGCGAACCCTGGCGGTTCTTGTTCAGCTCCGCAATGCCCTTGGCATTGCGCACCTTGCTGGCCTTGAACTGGGGCATGGTGTCCGGCAGGTCACGGTAGACGCCGCCCGGACGGAAGTAGGCTGCATGCATGCGCGCGCCGGACACGGCCTCATACATGTCGAACAGGTCTTCACGTTCGCGGAAGGTGTACATCAGCACCGTGGAAGCGCCGCAGTCCATGCCGTTCGAGCCCAGCCACATCAGGTGGTTCAGCAGGCGCGTGATTTCGGAGAACAGCACACGGATGTACTGCGCACGCTTGGGCACGTCGATGCCCATCAGCTTTTCAATCGCCAGGCAGTAGGCGTGCTCGTTGCACATCATGGACACATAGTCCAGGCGGTCCATATAGGGCAGCGACTGGATAAAGGTCTTGTGCTCGGCGAGCTTTTCGGTCCCGCGGTGCAGCAGGCCCACGTGCGGGTCGGCACGTTGCACCACTTCACCGTCCAGCTCTAGCACCAGACGCAGCACACCGTGCGCTGCCGGGTGCTGCGGACCAAAGTTCAGGGAATAGTTCTTGATTTCAGCCATGGTCTTCCGTCAGAAGGCGACGCGCGCCTTCAGTGCAGGCCTCCGCCGTAGTTGTCTTCACGGATGATGCGCGGAGTGATTTCGCGCGGCTCGATCGTCACCGGCTGGTAGACCACGCGGCCCAGCTCTTCGTCGAAGCGCATTTCCACGTGACCCGACAGGGGGAAGTCCTTGCGGAAGGGGTGGCCGATGAAACCGTAGTCGGTCAGGATGCGGCGCAGGTCGTCGTGGCCTTCGAACATGATGCCGAACAGGTCGAACGCCTCGCGTTCGAACCAGTTGGCAGAGCTCCACAGCGGATTCACCGAAGCGACCACCGGGAAATCATCGTCCTCGGCGTACACGCGCACCCGCAGACGTTGGTTCAGTGACACCGACAGCAGGTGCGACACCACGGCAAAGCGGGCACCTTCGGTACCCACTTCAGCGTAAGCAGAGTAGTCCAGACCGCACAGGTCGACCAGTTGTTCGAACTGGCAACCGGGCGCATCGCGCAGCGTTTGCATGGCAGCGTAATACTGGGCCGCAGGCACCTCAGCGGTGACTTCGCCCAGCGCGACAGTGACGCTGCGGGCTTTGTCGCCCAGGGCAGCAGCCACCAGATCCCGAAGCTTTTCGGGATGGATAGCGATAGCAGACATCTCGACTCCTTAGACGCGAGCGATGGTGTTCGTGCGGCGGATTTTTTGCTGCAGCTGAATGATGCCGTAGATCAGCGCTTCGGCAGTGGGGGGGCAGCCCGGCACGTACACGTCCACAGGCACCACACGGTCGCAACCGCGCACCACGGAATAACTGTAGTGGTAGTAACCGCCGCCATTGGCGCAGGAACCCATGGAGAGCACCCAGCGCGGCTCAGACATCTGGTCGTAGACCTTGCGCAGGGCCGGTGCCATCTTGTTGCACAGCGTGCCAGCCACAATCATCAGGTCAGACTGGCGCGGGCTGGGACGGAACACTTCCGCACCAAAGCGCGCCAGGTCATAGCGCGCCGCGGCGGCATGCATCATTTCCACCGCACAGCAGGCCAGACCGAACGTCATGGGCCAGATCGATCCGGTTTTGGCCCAGTTCACCACAGCGTCATAGCTGGTGGTGACGAAGCCTTCCTTCATCACACCTTCGATCATCGTGTTTCCTTTTCGAATTCAGCTGTTATTCCCAGTCCAGGGCGCCCTTTTTCCACTCGTAGGCAAAGCCTACGACAAGAACGGCCAGGAAGATCAGCACAGCGACGAAACCAGCAATGCCAACGTCCTCGAGCGCAACGGCCCAAGGCAGCAGGAAAGCGATTTCCAAATCAAAGAGGATAAACAGAATGGCGACGAGGTAGTAGCGCACATCGAATTTCATGCGCGCGTCTTCGAAGGCCTCAAAACCGCATTCGTAAGGAGAGTTCTTGGCGTCATCCGGTCGGTTGGGACCCAGCACATAGCCGAGCACCAAAGGCACGACACCAACGGCCATGCCAACGAGGATGAACAAGAGAACGGGGAGGTATTGATCGAGGTTCATCTTGAGGTCGCGTTTCCCGCTTGACCTTGCCCCGACCACTGCCTGATCAGGGCAGGCTTGTTATGTGTGGTGCCGTCGGCGAGACTCGAACTCGCACAGCTTTACGCCACTACCCCCTCAAGATAGCGTGTCTACCAATTCCACCACGACGGCTTTTTTCGTCTCAGATCACCCGGATGGCATGAGGAGCCCCCTCTAACTGGGCTTTGGCTGTCCAGGCAATCCCTATATTCTATCCGGAAAAACACTTGCATCGAAGTATTTTCCGGATTGCTTCAATTTATTTCGCGGGAGCAGGCTCCGTTGTGGCAGCAGGCTGCTGCACCGGTGCGGGCACGTCATTCGCCACGGGCGCGGGCACATCCTTGCTCACGGCAGCCGGGGCAGGAATGCTGGCGGCAGGCGTGTTTTCCAGCACGCTGCCAGTGCTGGCTGGGCGGGTGTTGCCCAGGTAGGCCAGGGCCAGCGTGCAGACAAAGAACACGGCGGCCAGGATGCCGGTGGTGCGCGACAGGAAGTTGGCACTGCCCGAAGCCCCGAACAGGCTGCCGGAGCTGCCGCTGCCAAAGGCCGCGCCCATGTCCGCACCCTTGCCGTGCTGGATCAGGATCAGACCGATCATGCCCAGGGCCGCCAGCATTTGAATGCCCAGAATCACACCAGAAAACGCTTGCATTTCATTCACTCCTAAATCAGTAGCTATTCACACTGCAGCTTATTGAGCTGCAGCAATAATTTGCAGAAAATCTGCGGCCTTGAGCGACGCACCGCCGATCAGGCCGCCATCGATATCGGGCTGGGCCAGCAGCTGGGCCGCATTGGCGGCATTCATGCTGCCGCCGTACAGCAGCGGCACGCGATCAGCCTGCTGGGTCGCGGCCGCCAGCTGTGCGCGCAGCACGGCATGCACCTGCTGGGCCTGCTCAGGCGAAGCCGTCTTGCCGGTGCCAATGGCCCAGACCGGCTCGTACGCCACCACCAGCTCGCTGACGCAATGGCCCACGTGCTGGATCACCGCCGCCAGCTGGCGCTTGACCACGGCTTCGGTCTGGCCGGCTTCCCGCTCGGCCAGGGTCTCGCCCACGCACACCACCGGTGTGATGCCCTTGGCCAGGGCCGCCTGGGCCTTGTGCGCCACATCAGCATCGGTTTCGCCGTGGTACTGGCGGCGCTCGCTGTGGCCCACCAGGGCGTAGCGCACACCGAACTCCTGCAGCATGGCGGCCGACACCTCCCCGGTGTAGGCACCTTTTTCGTGCTGCGACACATCCTGGGCGCCCAGCGCAATCGGCGAGTCCTGCAGCAGCGCCTGCACCTGGGCCAGGTAGACCGCCGGAACAGCCACACCCACGCCGCAATGCAGCGCGGCAGGCAGCCCCTGGCGGATGCCCGCCAGCAGCTCGGCATTGGCCTGCAGGCCGCCATTCATCTTCCAGTTGCCAACAATCAGCTTCTTCTTCATGTGTTCGCTCACCACGTCAAAACGATCTTGCCAATGAGTTGACCCGACTCCATCAGGGCATGGGCCTGGGCGGCATCCTGCGCTGCAAAGCGGCTGTGGATGATGGGACGCACGCGGCGCTGCTCCAGCAGCGGCCACACCTTGTCCCGCAGTTCCTGGCCGATGGCAGCCTTGAACGCCTCGCTGCGCGGGCGCAGCGTGCTTCCTGTCACCGTCAGGCGGCGGCGCATCAGCAAGCCGGCATTGAAGCCCGACTCCAGACCGCCTTGCACCGCAATCACCACCAGGCGGCCGTCTTCCGCCAGGCAGCGCACTTCGCGCTCCACATAGCTGCCGGCCACCATGTCAAGGATCACGTCAACCCCCTTGCCACCCGTCAGGCGCAAGGCTTCCTGCTCGAAATCCTGGCTCTTGTAATTGATGGCATGGTCCGCACCCAGAGCCAGGCATTCGGCGCACTTCTCATCCGAACCCGCAGTCACAATGACTGTGGACCCAAAGGCCTTGGCCAGCTGGATGGCCGTGACGCCAATGCCGCTGCTGCCACCCTGGATCAACAGCGTTTCACCCGCCTGCAGACGGCCCCGCTGGAACACATTGCTCCAGACCGTGAAAAAGGTCTCGGGCAGCGCCGCAGCCTCTTCGTCGCTCAATCCCTGCGGCACCGGCAGGCACTGGCCCACCGGCACGGTGCAGTACTGGGCATAGCCACCGCCTTGCAGCAGCGCACAAACCCGGTCACCCACGGCCAGACCGGCCGCCGCCATGGCGGCCGCATCACCCGACTCGATGACACCGGCCACTTCCAGACCCGGCAGGTCCGAAGCACCGGGCGGTGGGGGGTAAGCACCTTTGCGCTGCACCACGTCCGGGCGGTTGACACCACTGGCGCGCACGCGAATCAACACCTCGCCCGCCTGCGGCTGGGGCGTGGGTCGTTCGCAGGGCTGCAGCACTTCGGGGGGACCGAAACGGCTGATTTCTATGGCCTGCATGCTTGGCGCACGTCCTTTACAAAATTCTGGCCGCCATTGCCTGCACCGTCCAAGACCTGTGCGGCAATAGCGCGCTTTTTTGACACAAAAACCGTGGGTGCTGCAGATTGCTCTGCAGCCACCCACGGCCGGCAGCATCCCTTACGGGAAGGGATTACTGCTGTTGCTGTTGCTGCTGTTGGTCAGCATCGACAGCCTGGTCACGCGGCTGACGGGGCTCACGCGGCTCGCGGGGTTCACGGAACTCGCGCGGTTGGCGGGGAGCACGGTCACCACGCTCGGCCGGGGCCGGACGCTCGCTGCGTTCCATGCCGGCGGGACGCTCGGTCAGCGCCTTCATGGACAGCTTGACACGACCCTTGTCGTCGGTCTCCAGCACCTTGACCTGGACCACTTGGCCTTCTTGCAGGTAGTCGGTGACCTTTTCCACGCGCTCGTGGGCAATCTGGCTGATGTGCAGCAGACCGTCCTTGCCGGGCAGCAGGTTGACCAGTGCGCCGAAGTCCAGGATCTTGACCACGGGACCTTCGTAGACCTTGCCGATTTCGACTTCGGCCGTGATCTGCTCGATGCGCAGCTTGGCGGCTTCGGCCTTGGCGCCGTCGGTGGCGGCAATGGTGATGGTGCCGTCTTCCTCGATGTTGATCTGGGTGCCGGTCTCTTCGGTCAGCGCACGGATGGTGGCGCCGCCCTTGCCGATCACGTCACGGATCTTCTCGGGGTTGATCTTCATGGTGTACAGCTTGGGAGCGAAGCTGGAGACTTCGGTCTTGGCTTCACCCATGGCCTCTTGCATCTTGCCCAGGATGTGCATGCGGGCTTCCTTGGCCTGAGCCAGAGCGACCTGCATGATTTCCTTGGTGATGCCCTGGATCTTGATGTCCATCTGCAGGGCCGTGATGCCGTTGGTGGTACCGGCCACCTTGAAGTCCATGTCACCCAGGTGATCTTCATCACCCAGGATGTCGGTCAGCACGGCGAAGCGGTTGTCTTCCTTGATCAGGCCCATGGCGATACCGGCCACGTGCGCCTTCATGGGCACGCCGGCGTCCATCATGGACAGGCAGCCGCCGCACACCGATGCCATCGACGAGGAGCCGTTGGATTCGGTGATTTCCGACACCACGCGGATGGTGTAGGGGAATTCTTCCTTGGTCGGCAGGCAGGCGGCCAGAGCACGCTTGGCCAGACGGCCGTGGCCGATTTCGCGGCGCTTGGTCGAACCCATGCGACCCACTTCACCGGTGGCAAAGGGAGGCATGTTGTAGTGGAACAGGAAGCGGTCTTCGAACTCGCCAGCCAGTGCGTCGATACGCTGGGCATCGCGCTCGGTGCCCAGGGTGGAGATCACCAGAGCCTGGGTTTCACCGCGGGTGAACAGGGCCGAGCCGTGGGTGCGGGGCAGCACGGAGTTGCGGATCTCGATGGGGCGCACGGTGCGGGTGTCGCGGCCGTCGATGCGGGGCTCACCGGCCAGGATCTGCGAACGCACGATACGGGCTTCGATGTCGAACAGCATGCCTTCGACCTTGACGCCGTCAAATGCAATGCCTTGCTCGGTCAGGCCGGCCTTCACGTCGGCGTAGGCCAGACGGCAGGCGTGCGTACGGGCTTGCTTGTTGCGCAGCTGGTAGGCATCGCGCAGCTTGGCGTCACCCAGTTCAGCCACCTTGGCGATCAGGGCTTCGTCCTTGGCAGGAGCGGTCCATTCCCAGGCGGGCTTGCCGCCTTCGCGCACCAGCTCGTGGATGGCGTCGATGGCAACCTTGCCTTGTTCGTGGCCGAACATCACGGCGCCCAACATCACTTCTTCAGGCAGTTGCTGTGCTTCGGACTCCACCATCAGCACAGCGGATTCGGTACCGGCCACCACCAGATCCATCTGCGAATCCTTGCGCAGGGTCTGACCGGGGTTCAGCACGTATTCACCGTTGATGTAACCCACGCGGGCGGCGCCGATGGGGCCGTTGAACGGGATGCCCGACACCGACAGGGCGGCGGACACAGCGATCATGGCGGCGATGTCGGCATCCACTTCAGGGTTCAGCGAGATGGTGTGGATGACCACATGCACGTCGTTGAAGAAACCTTCGGGGAACAGCGGACGGATTGGGCGGTCGATCAGGCGGCTGGTCAGGGTTTCCAGCTCGGAAGGCTTGGCTTCACGCTTGAAGAAGCTGCCAGGGATCTTGCCGGCGGCGTAGGTCTTCTCGATGTAGTCGACTGTCAGAGGGAAGAAGTCCTGACCGGCCTTGGCGATCTTCGAGCCCACCACAGTGGCCAGCACCACGGTGTCATCGATGTTGACCAGCACGGCGCCGGAGGCCTGGCGGGCGATTTCGCCGGTTTCCATGGTGACCGTGTGCTGGCCCCATTGGAAGGTCTTGGTGACTTTGTTGAACATCGTCATGTGTGTACTCCTGTTGGAATGGCTGCAAGCGCTCTTGCAGCATGGATTTGGAGATCAAACAGAACACGATGCCATTCCACAAACGCGCAAAACGCTATTTTTTTCAATAGCTTGCAGATTTGTGGAATGACACAGCTTCGCTCTGTCTGGGCAAACTCCAAAGTAAAAAACGCCTGAGCTAGCGCGCTAACTCAGGCGTTTTGATCTTGCACTGTGCTTACTTACGCAGGCCCAGCTTGGCGATCAGGGCGGTGTAACGGTCAGCGTCCTTGGACTTCAGGTAGTCCAGCAGCTTGCGACGACGGCTCACCATGCGCAGCAGGCCGCGACGACCGTGGTGGTCCTTGGCGTGTTGCTTGAAGTGAGGGGTCAGTTCGTTGATGCGAGCGGTCAGCAGAGCCACTTGCACTTCGGGGCTACCAGTGTCGTTTTCAGCACGGGCGTTGGCCTTGACAACTTCAGCCTTGATAGAGGCAGCGATCATGATTTTTCCTTATTGGAAGGCAGCGCAAAGCCGCCTTTGGTTACTTGCGCAAGGGCTGGAACGGCCGCCTGCGTGCGTCTTGCACCATGCAAAACCCCTTGATTATAACAAGTCGCCGCACCCCTGCCCCAGCGCACCCCTTCCGCCCGGCCCGAAGCCTCAGAATTGGTCGCGCCCAGGGACACGGGCCAGCACCCGCAGATCCCCTCCGACCTGCACCACATCGTGAAATGCCAGCGGCACGCGCTGGGCCAGATCCGTCAGCGGTCCCCACTGCGCCATGTCCGCTCCCGGCCCCAGCAAGCTGGGCGCCATGTACAGCAGCAGCTCATCCAGCATGCCGCCGGCAATCACCGCACCGTTGAGCACGGCACCGGCCTCCACGTGCAGCTCATTGACTTCGCGCTGCGCCAGGTCCCGCAGCATGGCCGGCACATCCACCCGGCCCTGGGCGTCCGGCATTTCCACCAGCACCACACCGCGTGCCTGCAGCGCCTCAGCGCGCGCCCCCTGCACCGTGGCGGTATAGATCAGCACCTGCCGGTCGGCCGCAAACAGCGCGGCATCGGGCGGCGTGCGCAGCCGGCTGTCGGCAATCACCAGACGCGGCTGTCGCTCGGTGGGCAGGCTGCGCACATCCAGGCGCGGGTTGTCCGCCAGCACCGTCCCCACCCCCGTCAGGATGGCGCAGGCCCGGGCACGCCAGGCCTGACCATCTTCGCGCGCCGCCGGCCCGGTGATCCACTGGCTTTGCCCGTTGGGCAGCGCCGTTTTCCCATCCAGCGACGTGGCCGCTTTCATGCGCACCCAGGGCTGGCCGCGCACCATGCGGCTCAGAAAGCCCAGATTCAGTTCACGCGCGCGCGCAGCCCCCTCCCCCACTTCCACGGCAATGCCATGGGCGCGCAGATGGGCAATGCCCTGCCCTGCCACGCGGGGATTGGGGTCCAGCAAGGCCACCACCACCTTGGCCACCCCGGCCTCGGACAAGGCCACGCAGCAGGGCCCGGTGCGCCCGGTGTGCGCACAGGGCTCCAGCGTGACATAGGCCGTGGCACCCTGCACCTGCTGACCGCGGGCCGCGGCATCGCGCAGCGCCATGACCTCGGCATGCGGACCACCGGCCTTCTGCGTGGCGCCTTCGCCCACCACCTGCCCTTGCGGGTTGACCAGCACACAGCCCACCCGCGGATTGGGCGAAGTGCGGTGCATCGCCTGCTGCGCCAGCTCCAAAGCCCGGTTCATAAAAAAAGCAGCCTCGCTGCGCGGCTGCTGCTGACTGTCGTCCATGTGCACTCCCATCCGAATCGGCCATTTCTTCGCCGCACCACAGCGGGGGCAGCTCGCCAGCCGCCGGCACCGCCAATACCTACGCCTTGCACTCCTTGTCCGGCGCCGGCTTGGCACCGGCAGCACGCTGGTTGCCGCCATTTTCCCGGGTTTACAACGCCGCTGCGCCAAACCGCCGCGACACAGACCTGCCATATGCGCAGCACACCAGCACCATCCCTTTCACAGGCACTGCACTGCATGCCCCGCCGCCAGCCGACCGGCGGCGCAAGGGGCACTCTCGCACGCTAGTCCGCAGGCGGCGGGTAGCGCACCTCCAGCACCTCCAGCATGCGCACACCACCCGGCGTAGGCAGCGGCACCTCATCCCCCACGCGCGCTTTCAGCAAGGCGCGCGAGACCGGGGCAATCCAGCTCACCTGCCCCTGGCTGCTGTCCGCCTCATCAATCCCCAGAATCGTGATGGTGCGCTCTTCACCTTCATCGTCGGCATAGGTCACCGTGGCACCAAAGTAGACCTGGTCGCTGCCATGGTGCACGGCAGGATCCACCACCTCGGCAATTTCCAGGCGTTTGGTCAGAAAGCGGATGCGGCGGTCGATCTCACGCAGCCGCTTCTTGCCGTACAGATAGTCGCCATTTTCCGAGCGGTCGCCATTACTGGCCGCCCAGTGCACCACATCCACGATCTTGGGTCGCTCGTTGTCGATCAGCTCCAGCAACTCGGCCCTGAGCCGCTGGCAACCTGCAGGCGTCATGTAGTTCTTGCCACCTGCGGGCAAAGGCGGCAAGCCGGGCTGATCGTCGTCGTCATCCCCGTCGGATTCTTTGGTGAAGGCCTTGTTCATAGGCTGTCCATCTTCACACATCCGCACCGCGCCCACGCCGAAAACGAAAAAGCCTCAGAACATTTCTGTTCTGAGGCTTGTCGTTTGGTGCGGCTGGCAGGAATCGAACCCACGACCCCTTGGTTCGTAGCCAAGTACTCTATCCAGCTGAGCTACAGCCGCTAAGCTATCGATTATAGGACAGTTTTAGTGTCTTACTTTCGAATTTCCAAATTTCTTTGGAAGAAGCTTGTTTTTCATGACGCTGAAAAGCAAGGCTTTCACAAATAGACAAAAGCCCCAGAGCATTTCTACTCTGAGGCTTACATCTGATGGTGCGGCTGGCAGGAATCGAACCCACGACCCCTTGGTTCGTAGCCAAGTACTCTATCCAGCTGAGCTACAGCCGCGTTCCAACAATTGGCGGAGAGGGTGGGATTCGAACCCACGGTACGTTATTCACGTACGCCTGATTTCGAGTCAGGTACATTCGACCACTCTGCCACCTCTCCGGTGTGTCGAAGCATCTATTGTAGCCTAAAAATCAGGCCTTCAGCAAAGTTTTGCCACCCATGTACGAAACCAGTGCTTCGGGCACCGTGATGGAGCCATCCGCGTTCTGGTAATTCTCCAGTACGGCGACCAGCGTACGACCCACGGCCAGGCCGGAGCCGTTCAAGGTATGGACCAGTTCGTTCTTGCCCTGGGCGTTCTTGAAACGCGCCTGCATGCGACGGGCCTGGAAGGCTTCGCAGTTGGAGACCGAGCTGATTTCGCGGTACACATTCTGGGCGGGCACCCACACTTCCAGGTCATAGGTCTTGGCGGCGCCAAAGCCCATGTCGCCGGTGCACAGGCTGACCACACGGTAAGGCAGGCCCAGCTTCTGCAGCACCTGCTCGGCGTGCCCTGTCATTTCTTCCAGCGCTTCGTAGCTCTTGTCGGGGTGCACGATCTGCACCATCTCGACCTTGTCGAACTGGTGCTGGCGGATCAGACCACGGGTGTCGCGGCCGGACGAGCCGGCTTCCGAGCGGAAGCAGGGGCTGTGCGCCGTCAGCTTGATCGGCAGCTGGTCTTCGGCCAGCACTTCGTCGCGCACCAGGTTGGTCAGCGGCACTTCCGACGTGGGAATCAGGTACAGCGCGGCGGTGTCAGGCACCGGCTCGGCATCCTGCCCGCCCTTCTTGGCCGCAAACAGGTCCTGCTCGAACTTGGGCAACTGGCCCGTGCCCTTGAGCGAGTCGCTGTTGACGATATAAGGCACATAGCATTCGGTGTAGCCATGCGCTTCGGTCTGCAGATCGATCATGAACTGCGCCAGCGCGCGGTGCAGGCGGGCGATCTGCCCCTTCATCACCGTGAAGCGGGCACCGCTGAGCTTGATGCCGGATTCAAAGTCCAGGCCCAGGGGGGTGCCCAGGTCCACATGGTCCTTGATGTCGAAATCGAAGGCCCTGGGCGTACCCCAGCGGCGCACTTCCACATTGCCTTCTTCATCGGCGCCCACGGGCACCGAGGCGTGCGGCAGATTGGGCACGGCCACCAGCATGGCCTGCAGCTCGGTCTGGATCTGCTCCAGGCGTGCGGCGGATTGCTCCAGCTCGGCCTTCATGGCGGCCACCTCGGCCTTGGCGGCTTCGGCGGCGTCTTTCTCACCCTTGCCCATCAGCATGCCGATCTGCTTGGACAGCTGGTTGCGCTTGGACTGCAGTTCCTCGGTGCGCGTCTGGATGGACTTGCGTTCCGATTCCAGTGCCTTGAAGGCTTCCACGTTCAGGAAGGCTTGGGGATTCTTGCGGGTCAGCAGTCGGGCGACGACCGAGTCCAGGTCTTTGCGGAGAAGTTGAATGTCGAGCATAGAGCGCGATTTTAGTGGTGCCGCCGCCGCTGCGCGCTGCGCAGTGGCTTGCATGCCGCGCCGAAATGGCCCCGCCCCCCGCTTTCCCCGACCACGCCCGCCAGATTGCGGGGCCTGACGGTCAGGAAACCAGGCACAAGAAAAGCGTACAGATGCCGATAGCATGGGAAGCACACTGCATTCGGCGGCCCATGGCACGCACAGACCCACCAGCCCGAGGGAGACACCATGTTTTATGTATTCGGCATCAACGGCCCCATGTACCACGGGGGACCGGAGCGACTGTCACAGATCGCTCCGGTGCGCCGCGTACAACGCCCCCAGGCATTGAACACGCTGGTCGCCGACACCGATACCGATTCCAGCCACCTGTTGCAGCACCCCTCCACCGAGACCACGCTGCGCCGCGCGCCAGCGCAAAGTGCGGTGTCGGCCTACGCCAGCGCCGCCCAGGGACCCAAGGAAGAGCGCCGCCCGCTGAGCCTGGTGCGGGATGTGATGACACGCGGCGCCCTCACCGTCTCGCCGCGCAGCATGGTCAACGATGCCTGGCAAACCCTGGCCCTGCACCGTGTCAGCCAGGCGCCGGTGCTCAACGATGCCAAGCAGGTGATCGGCTTGCTGCTGCGTGCAGACATGGCACCGCTGGACCTGCTGCCCACCCCCGGCGCGGTGCGCGACGCCATTGCACTGGCGCGCCGCCCCGTGTCTGAAGTGATGGTGACGCCCGTGCCCACCGTGGCGGAAGACACCGACCTACGCCGCGTAGCCAGTGTGCTGCTGGACAATGGGCTGCCAGGCCTGCCGGTGACCGATGAACAAGGCCACCTGGCCGGCTTCATCTCGCGCACCGACCTGCTCAAGGCGATTGCCAGCGACCCTCCTCTGGATTTGTGGAGTTGAGGCGCTCAGGGCACTCCTGTACAGACAACGCTGTCAATCCATAGCAGGCTGTGCGCATTTGGCTTGCACTGCATACTGCAAAGACTTGTTTAAGGGAGGAAGGACCATGTTCCCGCTCTGTCTGCTGGCTTTGCTGGGCACCGCCACCCTGGCTTTCTGGCCGCTGGACCGCCAGGCGCCCAATCCGGCGCGCGCCGCTGCGCTGGCCTTGCTGATGCTGGGCAGCGCCCTGGCCGCTCTGGCCCTGGCCGTACTGACCTGGTGGAGCAGCCTGTCGGGCGCCGCCACCTGGCGCGCCAGCCTGGTGCTGGCCGTGGTGACCAGCGCCTGCGCCGCCAAAGGCTTGCTGCGCCACCGTCCGCTGCCGCTGGCCCTGACCATGCACCGCTAAAACTGCCGGCCGCGGGCTGCCGGCGGGCCCACGCAGCGGCTGGATTCCCCCAAAAAGTAACGTCCCAAAAGATGGGACGTTCTGATCTTGAGAGATGGAGAGAAGCGCAGGCCGCAGCCTGCACGGCGTTTTTCAGGCGCCGGTTTCCGGCGTCTTGCGCACCTCGATCTCCAGCCCCGTGGCCGCGTCGATCTTCAGGCCCTTGGGCAAGGGGAACTTCACCGTTTCTTCGATACCGTCCATCTTGCGCACCGATACCGCGCCCAGGCTGCGCACCCGGGCGATCACATCGTGCACCAGCACCTCGGGTGCGGATGCCCCCGCCGTCAGGCCGACACGAGCCGCATTGGCAAACCACTCTTCCTTCAGCTCGCCTGCGTTGTCCACCATGTAAGCGGGCGTGCCCAGGCGGGCTGCCAGCTCGCGCAGGCGGTTGCTGTTGGAACTGGTGGGGCTGCCCACCACAATCACCACATCCACCTGCGGCGCCAGCACCTTGATGGCGTCCTGGCGGTTCTGCGTGGCGTAGCAGATATCCTGCTGCTTGGGCTGGCGCACCTGTGGAAAGCGCAGCTTGATGGCCGCCATGATGCCGGCGGCATCGTCCACGGACAACGTGGTCTGCGTGACCACTGCCAGTTTTTCGGTCTGGCGCGGCGCCACGGTGGCCACATCGGCCTCGTCTTCCACCAGGTGGATGCCTTCGGAGAGCTGGCCCATGGTGCCTTCGACTTCCGGGTGGCCCTTGTGGCCAATCATCAGGAACTCGTAGCCTTCCTTGGCCAGCTTGGCCACTTCCACATGCACCTTGGTGACCAGCGGGCAGGTCGCATCGAAGACGGAAAAACCGCGTGCCTGGGCTTCCAGCTGCACGGCCTTGCTCACGCCATGGGCGCTGAAAATCAGCGTGGCCCCGGGCGGCACTTCGTCCAGTTCCTCAATGAAGATGGCACCCTTGGCCTTGAGGTCGTTGACCACAAAGGTGTTGTGCACGATCTCGTGGCGCACGTAGATGGGTGCGCCGAACTTGGCCAGTGCGCGCTCCACGATCTCGATGGCACGGTCCACACCGGCGCAGAAGCCGCGCGGCTCGGCCATCAGGATTTCCTTGGCGCCCTGCACCTCAGAGCACCCCGATGATCTTGACTTCGAACGTCACCGGCTGGCCGGCCAGCGGGTGGTTGAAGTCGAACAGCACGGCGCCGTCCTCGCGCACCTGCACCACGGCACCGGCGTACTGGCCCAGGCCATCGGGCGTGGGGAACTGCACCACATCGCCGGCGCTGTACTGCTCGTGCGGGTCGCCCAGCTCGTTCATCAGCTTGCGCGCCACCCACTGCACCATGTCGGGGTTGCGATCGCCAAAGGCGGCACCCGCAGGCAGCTCGAACGTGGTGTGCGTGCCTTCGGCCAGGCCCAGCAACTGCTCTTCCATGGCAGGCGACAGCTCACCCGCGCCCAGCGACAAGGTGGCGGGCTTTTCGCTGAAAGTGTTGATCACGTCACCGGCCGGGCCCGCCAGACGGTAATGCAGTGTGAGGAAGGAGCCCGGCTGTACGGTGGGCGCGGATGCGTGGGTGGTGGTCGTCATGGATGTCCCGTTAATCTGCCGCTATTGTAAAAAGCCGCACATGCCCCCGCAGCATCCACGCGCATAGGGAGCTCCGGCCGCACTGCCCATGGCCCTCAAAGACCTGCCTACCGACGCCCAACCCCGCGAAAAACTGCTGGCCCGCGGCCCTGCCGCACTGGCCGACGCCGAGCTGCTGGCGATTTTGCTGCGCACCGGCCTGGCGGGTTGCGGGGTGCTGCAACTGGCGCAGAGCCTGCTCGAGGCCCCGGGCCGCCACCCGGAGACCGGCCTGCCCCAGGGCGGGTTCGACGGACTGGCCGGCCTGCTGAATGCCAACGCCCAGGATCTGGCCCGCATCAAGGGCCTGGGCCCGGCCAAGCGTGCCGAGCTGCTGGCCGTGATGGAGCTGGCCAAGCGCGCCACCGCCCAGCAACTGCGTGAGCGCACCGTGTTCACCGACCCACAGACGGTGCAGCACTACCTGCAACTGCATCTGGCACCGCGCCCGCACGAGGTGTTTGCTGCGCTGTTTCTGGACAGCCAGCACCGGCTGATCGCACTCGAAGAGCTGTTTCGCGGCACCCTCACCGCCACCGCGGTCTACCCGCGCGAAGTGGTGTTGCGCGCCCTGCACCACCAGGCCGGCGCCGTGATCCTGTCGCACAACCACCCCAGCGGCAGCGTGCAGCCCAGTCCGGCCGACAAGGAACTGACCCGCACCCTGACCTCCGCCCTGGCCCTGGTGGACGTACGCGTGCTGGACCATGTGATCGTCGGCCCCGGTGCAGCACTGTCCATGGCCGAAGCCGGTTGGATGTAGCAGCCAGACAACAGCCCGGCCCTGGCCCGGCGTGGGCGGCCGTAAGGCACGACACAGTCGTATAATGAGAAAAGCTCTCATTTGCATTCATCTACTTCCATGTCCGCGCCTGCCACCACCGATCCGGTCCACACCCTGTATGTCGACCACGGCAAATGGCTGCATGGCTGGTTGCGTCGCCGGCTCGGGGATTCGCACCAGGCGGCGGATCTGGCACAGGACACATTTGTGCGCGTGATTACCGGCCGCCAGGCCCAGGCCATCCTGGAGCCGCGAGCCTACCTGACCACCCTAGCGCAGCGGGTGCTCTACAACTTCTGGCGCCGGCGCGAGCTGGAACAGGCCTGGCTGGATGCCCTGGCCCATCAGCCGCCCGCGCTGGCCCCCTCGGCCGAGGACTATGCCCTGGTGTGCGAAGCCATCCACACCCTGGATCTCTGGCTGGGCGGTCTGCCGCCCAAGGCGCGCCAGGCCTTTTTGCTGCGCCAGCTCGATGGCCTGAGCCACGGCGATATCGCAGCCCGCCTGGGCGTGTCCCTCTCCACGGCCGAGCGCTACCAGAAGCAGGCCTTGCTGCACCTGTGCACCCTGCCCGAGCCGCTGTGGTGATGCCGCCCACACCGGCACTGCCCGGCTGGGCCCTGGAACAGGCCGTGGACTGGCTGCTGCGCCTGGACCCGCCCCACCAGGCTGATCCCCAGGTGCAACAGGCCTTGGAGCAATGGCTGGCGCAGGATCCGCTGCACCGCCAGGCCTGGAACCATCTGCACGCCCGGCTGCAAGGCAGCGTCGGTGCAGCCATGCTGCAACTGCAACGCAGCAGCGCTGGCGTCCACCACGCCAGCCGCCAGGCCTTGCTGGCCCCGGTCCCCACCCAGGCACGGCGACGCAAGCTGCTGGGCTCGGGCCTGGCCGTGGTGCTGGCCGGCCTGGGCACGTCCTGGCTGGCCAGCCGCCACACCTCTTTTCCCACCCTGGCCGCCGATCTGCACACCGGCACTGGGGAAAGGTTACAGCACCAGTTGGCCGATGGCAGCACCTTGCTGCTGGACGCAGGCTCCGCCGTGGACATTGCCTTCAGCAGCACGCAGCGGCTGGTGCAACTGCGTGAAGGCGCATTGATTGCCCAGGTGGCACGGTTGCCCGGTGTGCTTCGCCCCTTCACCGTGCAAAGTGCCCAGGGCACGACCCAGGCGCTGGGCACACGCTTCATGGTGCGCCAGCAGTCCGACAGCACCCTGGTGCAGGTGCTGGAGCACAGTGTGCGCATCACCACCGCCAGCGGTCAGCAGCACAGCTTGCAGCAGGGCGAAAGCGCCCGCTTCACCGACACGCAGATCACCTTGCTGGAGCCTGGCATCGCCCCCGCCGCCTGGGCCGATGGCCTGATCGATGTGCGCAACCAGCCCTTGGGAGAGGTCATTGATGCGCTGCGCCCCTACCAGCCGGGGATGCTGCGCATCAGCCCCGAAGCCTCGCAGCTGCGCATCTTTGGCGTGTTTGCGCTGAAGCACCCGCAGCAGGTGCTCCAGGACCTGGTGGACACCCATCCCATCCGGGTCCGCCGCTGGGGCCAGTGGCTGACGCTGATCGACCTGGCGCCCCCGCGTACCTGAGGCCAGGGCCGCGCGGGCCCCGCAGGCGGCATGACATGGGTGCCGCGCACCGGATACATCTGCAGATGGATCCCGTCTCTCCAGCCCGCACCCAGCCACAACGGCAGGCCGCCCGGGCGGAAATGCACACCGCAGCACCTTTCAAAAAATATTTCCATTTCGTGAGGGTTTTGTCCCACCTCGTTGGACAGACCAAAGAACCCGCTTTTTCTCATTCCCCTCACAAGGATGGTCTGCACCATGGTTGCACCGCTCTCGCCCTCTCCTGCATCGCTTGCCTCACACACGCCGCCCCACCGCCACTCGCCCCTGGTGCTGGCCCTGGCCTGGGGTCTGCTCGCCCAGGTCCCACTCGCCCACGCACAGGCTCCCACACCGCCCGCGCCCCGCACGGCGGCCATGCTGCAATGGAATCTACCAGCCGGTCCGCTGGGCGAGACCCTGGCGCGCATCGCCCGCGAAGGCGGTCGCCGCATCAGTGCCGATCCCGCACTGCTGGCCGGCAAACAGGCGGCAGCCGTGGTGGGTGCGCTGAGCGCCGAGCAGGCGGCACAACGCGCCCTGGCCGGCAGCGGCCTGCAACTGGCCGTGACCACTAGCGGCACCTTGACCGTGGTGCCGGGCAGCCCCTCTGCACCGGTCAGCAGCGGCGGCGACAGCGCCACCCTGAAGGAAGTCATCGTCAAGGCCGCGCCGGAACGCGATGGCGTGACCGAGGGATCCACCAGCTACACCGCCACAGGCCCCAGCCGCATGGCCACCGGCCTGTCGCTCACACAACGGGAAACGCCCCAGGCCGTCACCGTCGTCACCCAGCAGCAGATCCTGGACCAGAACATGCAGTCGCTGGACGACGTGGCCAACACGGCCACCGGCATCAGCTACTCCAAGAACGGAACCGAGCGCTCGGTTTACTACGCGCGCGGCCTGCAGGTCAGCGACCTGCAGCTCGACGGCATGTCGGTCAGCATGTCCGAGAACTACTCGATGGATGCCATGTCCATCAACAACCTGGTGATCTACGACCGCGTGGAATTTGTGCGCGGTGCCAACGGTCTGATGCAGGGTTCGGGCAATCCGTCCGGCGCCATCAATCTGGTGCGCAAGCGCCCTACGCGGGAATTCCAGCTCAAGGGCGAAGTCGGCGCAGGCTCGTGGGCCGATTACCGTGCCCAGGTTGATGTGGCCGGCCCGCTGAACGAAGCCGGCACGCTGCGCGGCCGTGCCGTGGCCTATGCCAACAACGGCAACAGCTACAAAACAGGCTCCGGCAAGGACAACCAGCTGCTCTACGGCATCCTGGAAGCCGACCTGAGCCCCAACACCTTGCTGACGCTGGGCGCCACCGTCCAGCGGGACCGCCACCGCGGCTATGAATGGGGCGGGCTGAACACCCGGCCCGACGGTTCGTTCTACCAGTTGCCCCGCTCCACCTCGCTGGCAGGTCCCTGGGCCCACCTGAACCGCGACAATTACACCCTGTTCAGTGAACTGAGCCACCAGTTCGGCAACGGCTGGAAAATCACGGGCGCGGTCAATGCCGTGCGCTCCAATGCCGACTACCTGGCCTCGTATCCGGCGCGGGTCACTGGCTCGAACGATCTCTACCGCCTGGTGGCGGTGGACGTGGACTACAGCGACAGGCAACTGGCGTTCGACCTCAAGGCCAGTGGTCCGTTCATGCTCTGGGGCCGCGAACATGAGCTGATGCTGGGAGCCAGCCACCGAAAGGATGACTTCGCCTTTCCCATCTACTCGGCCACCAACACCCCCACCATCGACATCACCAACTTCGATTACTGGGCCATTCCGGCCCCCATCATCAACTACGCCAAGCCGGCCAACTACCGCTACCAGCGCAGCGAAAAAGCCCTGTATGCCGCCACCCGGCTGCGTGCCAGCGATGCGCTCAGCGCCATCGTGGGCAGCCGCCTGAGCTGGTCCGAATACGATGTCCAAAGCCCTTATGTGAATGAGCCCTATGCCACAGGCCGTCAGTTCATTCCCTATGCTGGCCTGGTCTACGACCTGAACGGCCACCACAGCCTCTACGCCAGCTACACCAGCATCTACCAGATTCAGGGCTATTTCGGCCCCGGCGGCCTGCTGGACCCCGTCAAGGGCAACAACTACGAAACCGGCATCAAGAGCAGCTTCCTCGACGGCCGCCTGCAGACTGCGCTGTCGGTGTTCCAGTCCGAGCTGACCAATCTGCCCGAAGTGCTGGACCTCGACCCCACCTGCGGCACCTCCGGCACCAGCAACTGCTACACCGAAGGCGGCAAGGTGCGCAACCGTGGCTTTGAGATCGAAGCCTCCGGCGCCCCGCTGCCGGGCTGGAACCTGAGCGCGGGCTACAGCTACAGCCACCCCAAGTATGTGCAGGGCAGCAGCCAGGGCATGGACTATGACACCCTCACCCCGCGCAAGCTGCTGAAGCTGGCCACCGACTACCGCCTGCCCGGCGGCCACTGGCGCCTGGGCGGCGATGTCCAGATGCAAAGCGGCACCCGCAGCAGCCTGCTGCCGACTCTGGCCCAGGGCGGCTATACCCTGCTGAACCTGCACGCCAACTACCAGCATGACCGCCACCTGAGCGTGCATTTCAATGTGCGCAACGCCACCGACAAGCACTACTACCAGACCATCCCCAGCCGCGCCAACTGGGGCAATCTGATGACCGGCACCCCACGCAGCTTTGCCGTGAACGTGCGCTACCAGTACTGAGGCTGCGCAGCCGCAGCACAACAGGGTGTCCTGGCCAGGCACCCTGGGCGCCCGCCCCTTCTTGTCGCCTCTGCGGGCGGAGGGCGACAAAGCCCTGTGTGCCAGCCATGGACTTGGTTTATCCGGTACAAACAGGCTGCCATGATGCTCAAAGCCCATTCCCTGCAGGACCTCCAACCGCTGCGCCAGCACCTGGTGCAGGCTGCTGCCCGTGCAGAAGCCGAAGCCCAGGCCCGGCGCGAAGCCGCTGCCCGCATCGAGCGCGAACGCAATCTGTTCGTGCTCAGCGTGGGGGATGTGACCCCGCTGCCCTGCCACAACCAGGCCGCGCTGGAAGCGCCGGTGCCCGCACCCGAACCCATCCAGTTCGTGCTGGACGAGCAGCGCGTGCTGATGGAAGCCATGAGCGACGAGTTCGATGTCAGCACCTTGCTGGACACCGATGACCAACTGAGCTTTCGCCGCCCCGGCATTGGCACCGATGTGACGCACAAGCTGCGCGGCGGCCAGTGGAGCATCCAGCGCCAGCTGGACCTGCACGGCCTGCGCGTGGACGAGGCGCGCGAGGCGCTGGGCCAGTTCATCCGCCTGTCGCACCGCACCGGCCTGCGCTGTGTGCGGGTGGTGCATGGCAAAGGCCTGGGCTCACCGGGCAAGACGCCGGTGCTCAAAGGCCGGGTGCAAAGCTGGCTGGTGCAGAAGAAAGAGGTGTTGGCCTTTGTCCAGGCCCGCCCGGCCGAAGGCGGGGCCGGTGCGCTGGTGGTGCTGCTGCAGCCCGGCAAGCGCTGGGTCCCCGGCGGCTGACAGCCACCGAGGGCCTGCGGCCCCCTGCTGCCGCGGATGCAGTCAACACGGGCTCGTCACGGTGGCGCCCTCACCCGGCGCAAAAGCCCACCGCCGCTGCAGTGTCAGTACGCCTTCAGACCGCCAGGGCGTCCACACACGACCACCGCATGCCCCCTCAGACGATCAGCTGGCACATGGCCTGCTCGCCTGCAGCGCGGCGGCTGCAACCTCGGGATCAGAAACACCTCTGGGCTCGCCCTGCGCCGGCACACCTTCGGCAGCCTGCAGCAGGTCCAGGTGGGCAAAGCCGATCAGCCGCGCCAGCAACAGATCGGGAAAGCGACCGGCGCGGCGGTTGTAGTCCGCGACCTGGCTGTTATAGGCCTGGCGCGCCAGACCCATGCGGTTTTCGGTGCTGCCCAGTGCTTCACGCAGCTGCAGCATGCGTTCGTCGTCCTGCAGCTGGGGATAGGCTTCGGCCTGCAGACGAAACTGGCCCAGCTGCCCATTCAGACTCTGCTCGGCCATGGCCAGTGCCCCCATGGCGCCGGGCTGGCCGGGGTGCAGGCGGGCGGTGCTGGCCGCTCCCTGGGCAATGCATCGGGCACGGATCACGGCCTCCAGCGTCGGGGCTTCGTGCACCATGTGGGCGCGTGCCACCTCCACCAGGCTGGGGATCAGATCGTGGCGGCGCTTGAGCTGCACGTCGATCTGTCCATAGGCATTCTCCACCCGGTGGTGCAGCGCACGCAGACGGTTGTAAGCCATGGCCACCCACAGCAATGCCAGCACGATCACCACCAGCACGCCCCACCCGCCTGTTGCCATATGCGCCCCCTCGTCTTGTTGGATGGCGCATCCTAGCGGATACCCTAGCGTCGGCGCGTTACGCTCATCGGTCTTCCGTCCCCGAAATCGGACCGTCGTTGACCCGCATCAACACAGGAGGCTTGGCAGGCCCCCTCAAGGCGTCTCGGCCCCCACCACCGCACCGGTCTGAGCGGCAGCGCCGGGCCACCGGGGTCAGGCGCCTTTGTTGCGCATCCAGTCGGCCGTCTGGGTGAAGCTGGCCTTCAGGCGTTCGCGCAGCGCCGGGTCCAGCTGCACCTCGCCCATGGCTTGGTCCATGCACGCCACCCACTGGTCACGCTCCAGAATGCCGATGGAAAACGGCATGTGGCGCATGCGCAGACGCGGGTGACCAAAGCGCTCCACAAAGTGATCGGGCCCGCCCAGCCAACCGCACAGAAACCAGAACAGCTTGTCACGCGCGTCTTCCAGCGTGCTGCCGTGGGCGGCACGCAGCTCGGCATAGGCGGGCTCCAAGTCCATCAGGTCATAGAAACGGTCCACCAGGCGGCGCACGGCGGGCTCGCCTCCTATCCATTCGAAGGGGGTGGCAAAAGCGGGTTGGTCGTCAGAAGACATAAAAGCAGAACACGGAAAGCGCCCCAGGCCGCGCACGGCGCACAGGGCTGAAAAGGGCAATGGGAAAACGCCGCAGGCAGTGCTGCCACGCCGCACAGGATTCCCGACCCCTTGGAGTGTAGGCCCTGCCCTGCGGGCTACTTCTCAAACTGGGACTGGCAGGCGATGCAGCGTGCCGCCGCCGGGTGGGCCAGCAGGCGCGGCACGGCAATGGCCTTGCCGCAGGCTATGCACAGGCCATAGCTGCCCTCCGCCATGCGGGCCAGTGCCGCGCGCACCAACACCAGCTCGTCGTGGTCGCGCCGGGCTTCGGCATCGCTGAGCACCTCGCCTGTCAGGCGCTCCGCCTGTTCTTCCGGGTCATCCACCACCCGGTCATCCGGATCGGACGCCTGGCGCAGGTGGCTGTGCTGCACGGCCTCCAGTTCCTGCAACAGCACTTCCTTGCGATCCTCCAGGGTCGCTCGCAGTTGCTCACGTTGGGTGGCGTTCAAGGTGGTCATACCGTTCAGCATGCCACGATGGCTGGCTCCCGGTGCGGCTTTTTTCACGTAGGACACCTACGTGGTGTGCCCCGCCGCAGGGGCCTTCCAGCCCAGGATCAGCAAGGCCCCGCCGGCCAGCAGCGACAGTGCCAGCGTCAACCCGAAGGCAGCGGATCCCCACCACTGCATGCACCAGCCAAAGCCCCAGGGAGCCAGCGCCTGGGCAAAGCGCCCGGGCGCATGGATCCAGCCCATCTGCCGGCCGTAACCCGCCGGGCCGTACAGCTGCAACGGCAAGGTGCCCCGGGCAATGGTCAGCACACCATTGCCCGCTCCGTGCACCACACCAAACACCGGTGCTGCCTTGTTGCCCAGCCCCCACAGCAGCAGCACGGCGGCCGCATGGGCCAGTGCGGCCAGCCGCGCCGACCACAGCGGCGAAGCACTGCGCAAGGCCACAAAATCCAGCAGCCGTGCGGCAACCTGGGAGGGACCTATCAACGCCCCCACCATCACGGCCTCGCCCAGACTCAGGCCCTGCAGCTGCAGCAACTGGGGCAGGTGCGACGCTACGGCACTGGTGACGAAACCGCAGGCCGCAAAGGCAAAGGCCAGCAAGGCCGTGACGCGCCAGGGCACGGCGGTGGGGGATGCGGAAGTGTCGGCAGGCGCGGGCACCGCAGTCTGCGCATCCGCCGCCACGTCCGCAGCCCGCACGCCGCGCCTCGGCAGGCAGGCGGCCAGCGGCAGGCCCAGCAACAGGTGCAGCGCCGCCCAGGCCAGGCAGGCTTCACGCCAGCCCCAGGCTGCAGCCATCCATGCCGACAGCGGCCAGCCCACGGTGCTGGCAAAGCCGGCAATCAGCGTCACGCCGGTGATGGCCGTCTTGGCGTCACGCCCCCGGATCCGCACGATGGTGGCAAACGCGCCTTCGTACAGCCCCAGCGCCATGCCCACACCCAGCCACAGCCAGGCAGCCCACAACCAGGCCAGCGAAGGCGCCCAGGCCAGCGCCGCCAGGCCCAGAGCAAAGACGATGTGGCTGCCCCCCAGCACCTGGCGGCCACCGCGCTGGTCGATCAGCCGCCCGGCCTTGGGCCCCAGCAGCGCCGTCACCGCCAGCGCTGCGGAAAATGCAGCGAACACGGCAGGCGGAGCCACAGCCAGATCGGCCGCCATGGCCGGCGCCAGCACGGCGGGCAGGTAGACGCTGGAAGCCCAGGACAGCGTCTGGGTGCTGCCCAGCAGCAGCACCAATGTCCGGTTGTTCGCCCTGTCCCCGCCCTGTGCCATGGCCTGCCCCGCTGCGTTGCAGCGCCTGATCTTGGAAATGTGAATGCCCCGTGCAGGGCTGACGGGGCATCTTAATCAGTGCCACCCCAGCGATGGAGCTGACCGCTGCTGCGGCTGGCAAACCGGCGACAGCAC
This sequence comes from Comamonas sp. UBA7528, assembly GCF_002479375.1. Classification (NCBI taxonomy): domain Bacteria; kingdom Pseudomonadati; phylum Pseudomonadota; class Betaproteobacteria; order Burkholderiales; family Comamonadaceae; genus Comamonas; species Comamonas sp. UBA7528. The sequence continues at coordinate 204,231 of NZ_DLMU01000008.1, read as the reverse complement.
CGGGCAGTGCCGAGGCCGCATACGCGCCAGGCTGCCCCAGGCACATTGCAGCCGTGGCAAGCCGCTGCACCCCACGCCCTGCGGGCCTGCGCAAATGGCTATTGGGCTTCGCGCAGCGTGGCCATCACCGGGCGGGTGAGCACCTCACGCAGACCCCACCAGCCGGCAGCCAGTGCCAGCACGGCCCCTGCCAGGGCACCGGCCAGCGGCACCCAGAGCGGCGCGGTCCAGCTGAATTCAAACACCCAGCGCGCCAGCGCCCAGCCCACGGCCACGGCCACGGCGCTGGCCAGGGCACCAGCCAGCAAGCCCACACCGGCCAGCTCTGCCCGCTGCACCTGCCGCAGCAAGCCGCTGTGGGCTCCCATGGCGCGCATCAGCGCGTATTCGTGCGCCCGCTCCTCGCGGGTGGCCGTGACGGCAGCAAACAACACCACCAGCCCTGCTGCCAGCGTGAAGGCGAACAGGAACTCCACCGCCCGGATCACCTGGTCCAGCACGCCCTGCACCTGGGCGATGGTGGCGGCCATATCCACATTGGTGATGTTGGGGAAGTCGCGTACCAGAGCGTTGTCAAAGCCTTGGATGTCCGGCGCGCGGTAAGCAGCCAGATAGGTGGTGGCCACGCCTTCGAGCTGTTCGACCGGGAACATCACAAAGAAGTTGGCCCGCATGCTGCCCCAATCCACCTTGCGCAGGCTGGTGATGCGCGCTGCATGCCGCACTCCGCCCACATCGAAGGTCAGCTGGTCGCCCAGCTTCAGCCCCAGGGTCTTGGCAATGCCCTCTTCCACGCTGGCACCATCGGTCTCACCGGGCGTCCAGCGACCGGCGGTGATGGGGTTGTGCGCCGGCGCCTGCAGCGCGTTGGATAGATTGAACTCCCGGTCCACCAGGCGCTGTGCGCGCTCCTCGGCGTAATCGGCAGGGCCCACGTCACGGCCATTCACCTGTACCAGCCGGCCGCGGATCATGGGATACCAGTCATAGCGCTCTACACCACCGCGCTGCAGCGCGGCCTGGAAGTCCTGCGCCTGCTCGGGCTGGATGTTGATGACAAAGCGGTTGGGCGCATCCGGCGGCGTGGCGGCGCGCCAGCTGGCCACCAGATCGGTACGCAACAGCACCAGCAGCACCAGGGCCAACAGGCCCACGGCCAGGCTGCTGATCTGCACCACCGCATAGCCCGGCCGGGCCGACAGCTGTCGCGTGGCCAGCACCAGCCAGCGCGGTGCCGTGGCCTCATTGACCAGACGGCGCAAGACCCATACCGCCAGCCAGCCCAGGCCCGCAAACAACAGCGTGGCGGCGGCAAAACCGCCCACGGCGATGCCGCCCAGCTTGGCGTCCTGGCTGACCGCCATCAGGAGGGCGGCAAACCCGGCCACCCCCACGGCCAGCACCCCTAGCGATGCGGACCGCAGCGCCCCCAGCTCGCGCCGAATCACGCGCAGCGGTGGCACCTGGGCCAGCTGCAACACGGGAGGCAGGCCAAAAGCCAACAGCAGCGTGAGCCCCATGCCCAAACCAAAGGCCACGGGCCAGCCGCTGGGCGCAGGCAGGCCGGCCTCGACCAGGCCCGCCAGCAGCCAGACGAACACATGGTGCACACCCCAGCCTATTGCCACGCCGATGGCGCTGGCCACCAGTCCCACCAGCGCAAACTCCAGCGCATAGGCGGCAGCAATGCGGCGCTGCGGCAAGCCCAGCACGCGCAGGAGCGCGGCAGCATCCAGGTGGCGGCCGGCAAAGCTGCGCGCCGCCAGGGCCACGGCCACGGCCGACAGCAACGCGGCCAGCAGCGCCACCAGGCTCAGAAACTTCTCGGCCCGCTCCAGCGTCTGCTTCATCTCGGGGCGGCCGCTGTCCATGGCTTCCACCCGCAGTCCGTGGTGTGCAGCTTTCTCGACCTCCGCCCTGGCCCAGCGGGCATAGGCATCGATGGTGCTTTCGGCATCGCCGGCCACGGCCAGCCGGTAGGTCAAACGGCTGGCAGGCTGCACCAGCCCGGTGGCGGGCACATCGGCAGCGTGGACCATCACCCGCGGCGCAAAGGCCATGAAGCCTGCGCCCCGGTCAGGCTCCACCGTCAGGATGCGGGCGATGCGCAGGCTGGCGTCGCCCAGCAACAGGCTGTCGCCCACATTCAGATTCAAGGCGGCCAGCAGCGGGGCCTCGACCCACGTGGTGCCAGGGGCGGGAATGTCCCGCGTCACACTTCCGGGCTGCTCGGGGCCCTGCGCAGTCTGCAACTGTCCGCGCAGCGGATAGCCGGCATCCACCACTTTCAGCGCCACCAGCTTGGCCGCGCCGCCATTGGCATCCGGTGCCCGGCCCATGGTGGGAAAGCTGAGCGTCTGCACCGTGCGCATGCCCCGCTGGCGGGCCTGTTCGGCAAACACCGCAGGCGGTGCGTTGTCGCTGACCACCACCACATCACCACCCAGCAACTGGCGCGCATCGCGCTGCAAGCCACCTTCCAGCCGGTCGGCAAAAAATGCCACCGATGTGAGCGCCGCCACGGCCAGCGCCACGGCAATCACCAGCAGGCGCAGCTCGCCCGCACGCGCGTCACGCCACAGCGTGCGCCAGCCCAGTTGCAAAAAACCCATGTGCATGGCACGCACGATAGCGCATGCCCCCATAACCCCAGCCGCCGCTGCGCACCCGTGCGGCGGCGGCCCACAGCGTCCCAAACTGTCGCGCGGGCGTCAGTCCTGGGCGCCTGCAGCGCATTCCGAAGTCATTGCCCACACCAGTTCCGCACCGCATTGCTGACAACCGACTGTCCACATGCCACTTGCAGATTGAAGGTATTTATGACGGTTTTGAAATTTTCTTCAGGATGACAAAACCCAGGGTTTCCACTAGACCTTGAAAACAGGCCACCGATGACCATTGCGCCCGCAACAACTTAGATAACTTGGGAGCGTTTCAATCATGGTTTGGCAACAAATCTATGACCCGATGGGCAACATGTGGATTTCCACGCTGTTGGCAGCCATTCCGGTCGTGGTCATGCTGGTGGGTCTTGGCTTTCTGCACATGAAAGCCCATATTGCGGCGGGCGCCGGCCTGGTGGCCGCACTGCTGATTTCCGTCTTTGTGTACAACATGCCCGCCGACATGGCCGGCCGTGCCGCGCTGTTTGGCGCGTTCACCGGCCTGCTGCCCATCGGCTGGATCGTGCTGAACATCATCTTCCTGCACCAGCTGACCGAGCAAAACGGCAGCTTCAAGGTGCTGCAGGACTCCCTGTCCGGCATCACGGAAGACCGCCGCATCCAGCTGCTGCTGATTGCTTTCTCGTTTGGTGCGTTCTTTGAAGGCGCGGCAGGCTTCGGCACTCCCGTGGCCGTGACCGCCGCCATCCTGATCGGCCTGGGCTTCTCGCCACTGGCCGCTTCGGGCCTGTCGCTGATCGCCAACACCGCTCCCGTGGCATTCGGCGCGCTGGGCACGCCAGTGATCACGCTGGCCAAGGTGCACGGCTACGACCTGATGGAAGTGACGGCCATGATCGGCCGCCAGTTGCCCTTCTTCTCGGTGCTGGTGCCTTTCTGGCTGATCTGGGCCTTTGCCGGCCGCAAGGCGATGTGGGAAATCTGGCCCGCCATCCTGGTGGCCGGTGTGTCCTTCGCCATTCCGCAATACCTGGTGTCCAACTTCATGGGCCCCGAGCTGGTGGACATCATCGCCGCACTGGTCTCCATCGCCTGCCTGGTGGGCTTCCTGCGCGTGTGGAAACCCAAGAACATCTGGACCTCGGCTGCCATCCGCGGCAAGGACATCAGTGCTTCGGAAGCCAAGCCGCCCCAACCTCGCGTGCAGCACAGCAAGAGCGCACTGATCGCCGCCTGGACCCCCTGGGTCATCCTGTCGGTCTTCGTGTTCATCTGGGGCATGCCTCCCGTCAAGGCCTGGCTGAACAGCCTGTTCGCCCCCGCCTTCCCGATGGTTGGCCTGCACAACCTGATCGAGAAGATGCCCCCCGTGGTGGCAGGTCCGACCAAGGAAGGCGCGGTCTACACGCTGAACCTGCTGTCGGCCACCGGTACCGCCATCCTGTTGGCTGCGATCGTCAGCGCCTTCGTGATGAAGTACAACCCGGTCGCCATCGTGCGCACCTTCTTCAAGACCATCTGGCTGGTGCGTTTCTCGCTGCTGACCATTGTGCTGATGCTGGCCCTGGGCACGCTGACACGCTACTCCGGCACCGACACCACCTTGGGTCTGGCCTTTGCCAATACCGGCGTGTTCTATCCCTTCTTCGGCACCTTGATGGGCTGGCTGGGCGTGGCGCTGACCGGCTCGGACACCGCTTCGAACGTGCTGTTCGGCGGTATGCAGAAGGTGGCTGCCGAGCAACTGGGCCTCTCGCCCAACCTGATGGGCGCTGCCAACAGCTCCGGCGGCGTGATGGGCAAGATGATCGATGCACAGTCCATCGTCGTGGCCTCCACCGCCACCCGCTGGTTCGACCGTGAAGGCGACATCCTGCGCTATGTGTTCTTCCACTCGATCGCCCTGGCTTGCCTGATGGGTCTGTTCGTGACGCTGCAGGCGTATGTCTGGCCGTTCCACCTGATGGTCGTCCACTAAGCACCTGGCTTGCACCAGGCAAAAGGCCCATGCGCACTGCATGGGCCTTTTTTTATAGCCTGCAACCGCAGGCTGCGGGCAAGGGCTTCAGGCGGCAGCCACTGTGCGCGCCAGCACCCGGCCCGGGCGGGCTCCGGTGCAGGCCTGCGCCTGGTAGACCGGCTGGCCGTTGACCAGCACCCATTCAATGCCCTCTGCCGCCTGCTTGGGCTGCTCGTAGCTGGCACGGTCCCGCACGGTGACCGGGTCGAACACCGTCAGATCGGCGAAACAGCCTGGCGCCACCTGGCCGCGTTGCGCCAGACCGAAGACACTGGCCGTCAGTCCCGTCATCTTCCACACCGCCGTTTCCAGCGGGAACAGGCCCACGTCGCGGCTGTAGTGGCCCAGCACGCGGGGGAAGGTGCCCCACAGGCGCGGGTGGGGCTGCTCCCCTGTGGGAATGCCATCGGAGCCGATCATCGTCGGCTCGAACGCCAGAATGCGCTGCACATCTGCCTCATCCATGCTGAAGTAGATGGCGCTGGCCGGCTGCAGGCGCGCCGAAGCCTCAGCCCGCGAAACGCCCCACAGCGCGGCAATATCCCCCAGCTCCTGGCCGCGCATTTCCGGATGGCTGCCGCTGGAAGCAATCACCACCTTGCCCTGCAGGCGCTCTTCCTCCAGGTGCAGCATGGTGGAGCTGGCGTTGTAGGGGTAGCAGTCCAGCGCCACGCACTGGCACTGCATCTGCTCGGCAATGCGCGCCAGCGTGGCCGTCGACTGGCCGAAGTTGGGCTCGCGCATCAGCTTGTGGTGCGAAATCAGCACCGGCGTCTCCACCGCCTCGCCAATCGCAAAGGTTTCCTCGATGGAGGCCATGCAGCCCTCGGCCTCGTTGCGCATGTGCGTCACATACAGTGCCTGGCGAGCCCCCAGCGGGCGCGACACGCCAATCACTTCCTCGGTGCTGGCCGCCGCTGAAGGCGGGTAGTAGGTGCCGGTGGACATGCCCACGGCACCCGCGTCCAGGGCTTCCTCCAGCAGGACCTGCATGGATTGCACTTCCGGCCCGGTGGCACTGTGCCCCAGATCGTCCATGCTCAGCACGCGCAGATTGGCATGGCCCACCATGGGAACCACATTCACGGCGGCGGGCTGGGCCTTCAGCGCATCGACATAGCCTCGGAAAGTGGGAAAGCTCAGGCTGCCGTCACCCAGCAGGTTCAGCGGTGCGGGCAAGGCCTGCCCCGCGCGCATGGGCGCCAGGCTGATGCCGCAGTTGCCGGTGACCACCGTGGTCACCCCTTGCGAGACCTTGAAGACCATGTCCGGCTGGCACAGCACCGCGTGGTCGTCGTGGGTGTGGGCATCGATGAAGCCGGGCGCCACGATCTTGCCCCGGGCATCGATGCGCAGCCGTGCCGGCTGCCCCTGCAGGTCCCCCAGTGCCACGATGCGGTCACCGATCACCCCCACATCGGCCCTGAAGCGCGGGCGTTTGCTGCCGTCTATGACTTCGCCTCCTTCGATCAGTACATCCCAGATGGCGTCAGGCAAGGCTTGTTCCGGTTGCAGTTCCATGTGCAAGGTCCTTAATCGATGCGCGCGCCGCTCTTGCGCACGATGTCCTGCCAGGTGCCGCGCTCGCTGCGCACCAGCTCGGCAAAGGCCTGTGGCGTGCCCCCCAGCGGCACAAAGGCGATCTTGGCCAGTTGCTCACGCACCTCGGGGTCGGCCAGCACCGCATTCATTTCCTGGTTGACGCGCTGCACCGCCTCGGCAGGGGTGCCAGGCGGCATCACCAGCCCGCCCCAGGCGCGCACTTCGAACTGGGGCAGCCCGGATTCGGCCACCGTGGGCAGATCGGGGAAGGTGGCCAGGCGGGTACGCGAGGTCACCGCCAGGGCATGCAGGCGCTTGCCCTGCACCATGGGCCCCACGGAGGCGATGTTGTCGATCAGAAAGTCCACATTGCCGGCGACCAGGTCATTGATCGCCTGCGGAGCGCCCTTGTACGGCACATGCAGCGCCTGGATGCCGGCCTGCACCTTGAACATTTCGGCCCCCAGGTGGCCCGACGTGCCGTTGCCGCCCGATGCAAAGGTCAGCTGTCCCGGATGCTGTTTGGCGTAGCCCACCAGCTCCTGCACCGTCTTCACCGGCAGGCGCGGCGACACCACCAGCAGGCTGTGGGTGGACACCAGGCCGATCACCGGCAGCAGCTTGGCTGGGTCATAAGGCAGGTTGGCGAACAGAAACTGGTTGGTGGCCAGCGTGGCATTGTTGGCATAGCCCAGGGTGTAGCCGTCGGGCACGGCCGTCATCAAGGCCTGCATGCCGATGTTGCCGGCGGCACCCGGACGGTTGTCGACCACCACGGCCTGGCCCAGGCGCTTGGACAGGGCATTGCCCAGCAGCCGGGTGACGATGTCCGGGCTGCCGCCTGCCGCCGAAGGCACGATCACGCGCAGCGGCTTGCTGGGCCATTCAGCGGCCTGGCTGGCCAGGCACCAGCTCCAGGCCAGGGTGGCAACAGCGGCCACGGTGGTGCGACGCAGAACCTGATTTTTCATGGGAAGACTCCGAGAAGGGGGATGGGAGGGAGAGAAAGACGAACCACTGGAAAACGCGCGCAGCATTCCTCCTGCCCGACAACCATCGGGCACAGGGCGTCAAGGGAATGCAGCACCGCAGCAGCGCTGCGGTCACGCCGCCGCGCTCAGGCGCCGGTACGGCCGCTGGCAGCCTGCCAGGCGCTGTAGGCGGCCACCACATCGGTCAGGCCAATACCCACCGACTTGAACACCACGATGTCCTGCGCGCTGCGGCGCCAGGGTGTCTCGCTGCGGTAGAGCTGGGGCAGGTCCACCACATCGGCCTCCGTCAGCACCCCGGCCAACAGGGCCTGCACCACTTCGCCGGCTTCGACCAGGCTTTGCGGCTTCCATTCCACCAGCAGCCGCCCGGCGCGGCGGAACGTGGCATCGTCCAGCTCCGAACCATTCGGCAGGCTGGTGCCCATGGCCACCACCACGGCCCCGGGCTTGAGCCACTCGCCGTCCAGCACGGGCTTTTTGGAGCGGGAAGCCGTCACCACCAGGTCGGCATCGGTCACGGCGGCCTGGGGCGTGCACAGCTGGGCATCGACCCCCAGGCGCTGGCCAAAGGCCTGCACCCAGGCGGCATCGCCCGCAGGGTCGACAAAGCACACCTGCTGCAACGCGAATTCTTCGCACAACACCTCGGCCTGGGTACGGCCTTGCAGGCCGGCACCAAACACCGCCAGCTTGCGAGGAGCCGGGATGCCGGCCGTGGCCTTGCGTGCCACCAGACGGGTCAGCGCGGCCGTGCGAAACCGTGTCAGCTCATTGGCTTCCAGCACAGCCAGCGGCTTGCGCTGGGCGGTATCGAACAGGTTCACCAGAAAGCTGAACTGCCCATCCACGGTGATGTAGGACTTGACGGCCGCGGCATGGCGCGCCTGCCAGATGCCGCCCATATTGCTCAGCTTGGCAGCGCCGCAGTCGATGCGGTGGCGCGCCTGCACCGCAGCTTCGCCTTGCGCCAGATCAGCAAAGGCGGCATCCAGCGCGTCCACCAGCGGACCGTGCTGCAGCAAGGTGCCGACTTGGGCGTCGGTGATCAAAGGAAGACCCTGGGACATTTTCAATCCAACTTTCTATCGCACATCAACCAGCGGACATCGGCAGGCAGAAGCGGTCGATGCAGACTTCATGCCCGGAACCCGGTAAGCCGCGAATTTATGGCATGGCCAATGCGCTGGGCAAACCAAAGATTCTCATTGCAGCATCAATTGAATTCATGCATCCCTGTCTGGTGCGTGACACGCCGTTTCCCGCAAAAAGACCGCCCCAGCGTGGCTCAAGGCACAGCCGCAGCCTGTGCACTGCAGCATTCAATGCACCAAATCAATGCATACCCGGTGACACCTCCTCCGGCGCAAGTGCTCTGATCAAGGGATGGCCGTTGGCGGGCGGATGCTGTCCATCCATGCACAGAACTTGCGCAGCGCAGGCTGACCGCTTTTCCAGCGGGGAAAGCGCAGGTAATAGGCCTTGGAGGATGTCCAGGACACCTCGGACAGCCGCTGCAGCTGTCCCGTCTGCACTGCCGCATCGGCAATGTAGCCGGGCAGCAAGGCCACCCCCAGGCCTGCGATCGCGCCGTTGAGCGCCATGGACAGCAGGTCATAGCGCGAGCCCCGTGCGCAGTGTTCCAGCTGCACCTGCTGCGCCAGCCCCGCGGCCTCCAGCCAGCCGGGCCAGGCTTCCATCAAGGTGTTCTGGTGGATCAAGGGCACGGTCTGCAGCAGCTGCGCCAAGGGCTGTCCGGCATGCTCCGCCAGCAGCAAGGGGGCGCCATAGGGGTGCACCACCACATCGGCCACCTTGTGCGCGCTGAGCTCCGGCGTGGCACCAGGGCTGAATTCCACCGCCGCATCGTGGCGCATGCTGGAGAAATCGACCTCGCCGATGTGCATGGAGATGTTCAAGGTCACCTCCGGGTGCTGGGCCAGAAAGCCGCCCAGGCGCGGCAGCAGCCAGTAGGTGCCAAAGCTGGAAGCCGTGCTCAGGTTCAGCATGCCGCCTTGCACGCCCTGCATGCGGATGCTCTGGGTGGCCCGCTCCAGCTGTTGCAGCGCCAGCAGCACATCATTCCAGTACGCCCTTCCGCAAGGCGTCAGCACCAGACCGCTGCGCTTGCGCTCGAACAGGGGCACGCCCAGGTCTTCCTCCAGCTTCAGTATCTGGTGGCTGACGGCGCCTTGCGTCAGATGCACCTCCTGGGCGGCGCGGGTGAAAGAGCCCAGTCGGGCGCTGGCGTCCAGGCAGCGCAAGGCCGTGAGACTGGGAATGCCCCGCCCCACGCCCACAGACGAAACCGTGGGTGTGGCGGGCAATGGGCGCAGAGGATCAGAGGTCATGGCATGCGGGAGAGAGGTCTGCACCGGCAGTCACCATGCTCCGGCTTCAGCCCCAACTTTAGAGCGGCTGACACAACCCAGCAAACCGTAGGTTGGCGGTCGAGATGGGGCGTGAGGCCGCAGACCATACACCCGGTATGGCAAGGCGAAACAAGGACGCATCGAGGGTGGTGTGAGTCGCTCTTGCGGCCTGCCCGTGCGGCTCCCGCCGGGCAGCGGGCACAAAAAAACCGGCGCGGGATGCGTCCCTGCGCCGGTCGGAGCATGGCACCGCCAGGTGCCTGGCCTGTGTCGGTCAGGTGTTCTGGCTTACCGTGATGGAGGGGAACTTGGCCGAGAAGTCCTTGGCCTTCTGCGCCACCTTCACCGCCACGTCGCGTGCCAGCTTCTTGTAGATCTGGGCGGCCTCGCTGTCCGGAGACGCGACCACCGTGGGCGTGCCACTGTCGGCCTGCTCACGGATCTGCATGGACAGGGGCAGCGAGCCCAGGAAGTCGATGTGGTAGTCGGCCGCCATCCGGGCGCCGCCGCCGTTGCCGAAGATGTGCTCCACATGGCCGCAGTTGCTGCAGACATGCATGGCCATGTTCTCGACCACGCCCAGAATGGGCACGCCCACCTTCTCGAACATCTGGATGCCCTTCTTGGCGTCCAGCAGGGCAATGTCCTGCGGCGTGGTGACCACCACGGCGCCGGTCATCGGCACGCGCTGGCTCAGGGTCAGCTGGATGTCACCGGTGCCGGGCGGCAGATCGATGATCAGATAGTCCAGGTCTTTCCAGTTGGTCTGGCGCAGCATCTGCTCCAGCGCCTGCACCGCCATGGGGCCACGCCAGATCATGGCCTGGTCGTTGTCCACCAGCAGGCCGATGGACATCACCTGCACGCCATGGTTGATCTTGGGCTCCATGGTCTTGCCGTCGGAACTCTCCGGCTTGCCGGACACGCCCAGCATCATGGTCTGGCTGGGACCGTAGATGTCGGCATCCAGCACCCCCACGCGCGCGCCTTCGGCGGCCAGCGCCAGCGCCAGGTTGGCCGAGGTGGTGCTTTTGCCCACGCCGCCCTTGCCCGAAGCCACGGCGATGATGTTCTTCACGCCCGGCAGCAGCTGCACACCGCGCTGCACCGAATGCGACTGGATCTTGGTGGCAATGTTGACCGAGACATTGTCCACGCCCGCCACCGTCTTGGCGGCCGCAATGAAGGCGCGGCGCAGCTCGGGCACCAGGCTCTGGGCGGGGTAGCCCAGTTCCACATCAAAGGCGACATCCCCACCGCTGATCTGCACATTGCGCACGGCACGGGTGCTGACAAAGTCTTTGCCGGTATGGGGGTCCTGGACGCTGGTCAGCGCCGCCAGCAGGCTGGATTCGGTGAGTGACATTCTTCTGGAGGTTCGAAGGGGAACGTTTGTTGTACGTATGGGTCGATTAGTCTATCGAAGCACAGCACCCCCTGCGCATGCGGGAGAATCTCCGGCTTCCGTTCGCGCATTCCCCGACGACAAAGGTCCCCTCCGTGAAGTTCCAAATGGCCCCCAACTCCCTGTTCGCCATCCTGCTGCGCTCGCGCTGGTGGATCAGCTTTGCCATCACCGGGGCCATCGTGCTGCTGGCCCTGGCCCTGCTGCCGCCGGACTACAAGCTGGTGGGCGCACTGGGCGCCACGCCGTTCTTCGCCGTGGGCATCGTGGCCCTGGTGCGGCAGCTGAACGCCCCCAGCCCGGCGCGCGTGCAGGCCTTGCTGGACCTGGCTGCAGCCCAGAACTGGAGCCAGTTCTCCGCCACGCTGGAAGCGGCCTGGAAGGCCGAGGGCTATACCGTGCAGCGCATCGGCAGCCCGGCCGCCGACTTCCGACTGGAACGCCAGGGCAAGACCGCCCTGGTCTGCGCCAAACGCTGGAAGGCCGCCCACCACGGCGTGGAGCCGCTGAAGCTGCTGGACAACGCCCGCAGCGCCGAAGGCCTGCAGGACGCGGTCTACATTGCCCTGCAGCCGCTGCACGACAACGCCCGCGCCTTTGCCCGCGACCAGAACGTGGTCGTGCTGCAGGACAGCGATCTGGCCGGGCTGCTGTCCAAGGCCAAGTCCCCGCCCTCCGCCTGACATTCCCGCTGGCACCAAACGCTGGGGGATGCCCGCACTGTCATCCCCCCTCCCCGGCGCCATACTGTGCAGGCCATGCCTGCCATTCCTCCTTCACCGAAGTACGCGCTACCGACGACCGCCTTGCTGTTGTCCGGTGGCGGTGCGCGCGCGGCCTACCAGGTCGGCGTGCTGGAAGCCATTTCCGATCTGCGCCGGGCCTGCTACGCCCACCACACGCCCAACCCCTTCGGCGTACTGGCCGGCACCTCGGCAGGTTCCATCAACGCCACGGCCCTGGCCTGCGGAGCCGACCACTTTGACCTGGCCGTGCAGCGCCTGGCAAGCCACTGGCGCGCCCTGGATGTAGGCAGCGTCTACCGTGCCGACCACCCCAGTCTGCTGCGCACCGGCATGCACTGGCTGGGCATGCTGGCGCTGGGCTGGGCCCTGCCCAGCCGCCGCCGCATGCGCCCCCGCTCCCTGCTGGACAACAGCCCGCTGCGCCAGCGTCTGCAACATCTGCTGCCCATGCACCGCATCCCCGCCCTGCTGGACCATGGCTACCTGCACGCGCTGGCCGTCACCGCATCCAGCTACACCACGGGCGAGCATGTGACGTTCTTTGATACCCGGGTCGAGCTGGAGCCCTGGAAGCGCTCCCAGCGCAGTTCGCGCCGTACCACGCTGACCCACGAGCATCTGCTGGCCTCGTCGGCCATTCCGTTCGTGTTTCCCGCCAGCCCGCTGCCACACCATGCCCCACAGGAATACTTTGGCGATGGCGCCATGCGCCACACGGCACCGCTGTCCCCGGTGATCCATCTGGGGGCCCAGCGCGTGCTGGTGGTGGGTGCAGGCCGCATGTGGGAACAGCCGTCCATGGCGCCGCTCCCGCCGGCCAACTACCCCAGCCTGGCACAGATGGCCGGCCATGCGCTGTCCAGCATCTTTCTGGACACCCTGCCACTGGACGTGGAGCGCGCCCTGCGTATCAACCAGACGCTGTCGCTGATCCCCGAAGCCGAGCGCGCCCGCAGCAACCTGCGGCCGCTGGAACTGCTGGTCATCAACCCCAGCGACCGTCTGGACAGACTGGCGGCCGCCCACCTCCCGGCCTTGCCGCAGGGCATGCGCAACCTGCTGCGCGTGCTGGGGGTGGACAGCCAGCACCCCGAAGCCCAGAGCACAGCCCTGGCCAGCTACCTGATGTTCACCCCCTCCTACATCCACGCACTGATGACACTGGGCCGCGCCGACACGCTGGCCAAGCGGGAAGACGTGGTGCGGTTTTTCGGCTGGCACGATCGGGGTGTTGCAGTTCCGCTGCACCACAACCTGGCCCGGCACCGAGGCTTACCGCTGTAACCAGGCTTTTGTCACCACAATGCGATGTTTTCCGGCGGTGGCTGCGTCGTCGGCCCGCCCCGCCTTTCCTTGCCATGCCCGACTCCCCCGCCCCTGCCCCTCCCGCTGCTGCTACGCCGGTCTCCACCAAGTCCTGGAACAACACGCTCAAGCTGAGCCTGCTGCTGCCCTATGTGGGCCTGATCGTGCTGCTGACCGCGACCATCGGCGGCATCACCTACTGGGCCGGTGCCCGTACCGTGTCATCACTGACGGAGCGCATGCTGCAGGAGATGGTGAACCGCATCGGCCAGTCGGTGGTACACCATGTCAGCGGCTCCGGTGCGGTGCTGGAGGCCGTCTTCCCCACCGGCATGCCTGCGCCGGACCGCATCGAAGACGGGTGGGCCGATCTGCGCACCCGCCTGTGGGCCGCCACCACGCTGCACCCCAGCACCAATGACTATGTGTACTACGGCAATCTGCGTGGGCAAGGCGCAGGCCTGAAGCGTTTGCACGACCATGCGGCCGAGCTACGGATAAAAACCGAATCGACGGCCCACCGGCGCTATTTCCGGCTGGAACAGATCGATGGCGAAGAGCAATTCCTTTTCACGGAAAAAGGGCTGTTCGATCCCCGCACACGGCCCTGGTTCCAGCAAGCCCAGGCGTCCCCCAGTCACACCTGGACCTCGGTCTACATCGACTTCAGCGCGCACGATCTGGTCGTGACGCGCGCACGCCGTGTGCTCGACACCCGCGGCGAATTCCAGGGCGTCGTGGCCACCGATGTGTCGCTGCTGGCCCTGAACCGCTTTGTCAATGAACTGGGCAACAGCGTGCAGGGACGCGCCTTCATCATCGAACCCAGCGGCGATCTGGTGGCGGCCTCGGGCATGGCCAATGTGCGCCAGAAGGAAAACGGGGAGATGGAGCGCATTTCCGTGCACAGCGTGGACGATCCGCTGATGGAGGGCGTGTACAAGGAAATTCGCCATCTGTTCAACGTGCCGGCCCGCGACGATGAATCCTCCGTGGCCGGCAAGACCATGCACATGCAGGACAGCCAGGGCAATAACCTGCTGGTGGCGTACCGCCGCGTGCTGGACGGTGCCGGCATGAACTGGGTGGCCGTGGTGGCCGTGCCCCGCACCGCCATGCTGGCCGATGTGTCCAACCTGGTGGAGATGGTGACCATCGCGGGGGTCTTGGCACTGGCCTGCGCCCTGATCATGGGCATGCGCGTGTTCGGTAAGGTGGCAGACGAGGTGCACCAGCTCTCGGAAGCCGTGCGCAGCATGGGCCAGGGGGCCATCGACACCCCCATCGATTCGCGCCGTACCGATGAACTGGGTGATCTGGCACGCACTTTCCAGGGCATGCGCCAGGAACTGTTCACCGACCGCCTCACCGGCGTGTCTAACCGCAGCGCCCTGCAGCATGTGCTGGCCGCGCTGACGGCAGGCGATGCCGCATCGGCCCAGCCTTTCGCCTTGCTGTTCATGGACCTGAACCTGTTCAAGGCATTGAACGACCGTTGGGGCCATGACAACGGCGACCGCGCACTTGCCGAAGTGGCGCAGCGCCTGCGCCAGCAGGTGCGTGCAGCGGACCATGTGGCCCGCTTGGGCGGCGATGAGTTCGTGGTGGTGCTGCGCGGCGTGGCAACACCGGAAGTGGCGCACGCGCTGGCCGACAAGCTGGTGGCCGCGCTCAGCGCCCCCTTGACCACGCTGGAAGGCATTCCCGCCGGAGAAATCGTCCATCTGGGCGCCTCGGTGGGGATTGCCCTGTACCCGGCGGATGGCAAGGATGTGCAGACCCTGCTGCGCCAGGCCGACCAGCAGATGTACCAGGACAAAGCCCGGCGCGGGGCACCTGCACGCTAGCTGCAAACCGGACGGTCGCATTCCTGCAAGGGTGATCCCGTACGGCACCGCCGCAGCCGGCGGCCCGGTGCTACGATCGCGCCACTCTTGCAGGTCCTGCAGTGCGGAACGATGGATGTGGCCCTGGCGTGAAGCCCGGTTGCACCGTGGCCCTCCGGCGACCGTGCAACCTTGCGCCTTGGAGGTGGTCGTGCTGTGACACCCCATTCAGCCAGGCGGGATGTGCAAGTGTTTTGATTACCACCACTTGTGAGGGACCTTCACATGCAACGCCGCCAATTTATCCAACTCTCCACCATTGCTGCATCGGCCGGCAGCTTTGGCTCCGTCTTCGCCGCCGTCTCCGGCACGACCGCCGGATGGCGCAATTTCGAGATCACCACCACCGTCGATCTGAGCGAGAAGACCGCCCAGTCCAAGGTGTGGATCCCTGTGCCCGCGGCCGAACTGCCGGGCTACCAGCGCACGGTGGACGTGTCCTTCAACGCCCCCGGTGCCACCAAGGCCGAGTTGTACCGCGTCCCCGGCTCCGATGCCCGCATGATCGCCGTGCAATGGGCAGATGCCAGCGCGGCCCACACCGTGGAAGTGACCAGCCGCATCGCCGTGCTGGACCGCGCCACCGACCTGGGCAATGCCGGCACCGCCCGCAAGCTGTCGGCCGCGCAGCTGCGGCCCTACCTGCAGCCCACTTCGCTGGCACCGCTGGACGGCATCGTCAAGGAAACCGCCGACAAGATCCAGGCCGAAGCAGGCAAGCCCCAGGATGCCGTGGGCAAGGCCCGCGCCATTTATGACTGGATGGTGGCCAACTGCACACGCAACGGATCCGTGGCCGGTTGCGGTACGGGCGATGTGCGTTACACGCTGACCAGCGGCAATCTGTCCGGCAAGTGCGCCGACCTGAACGGCCTGTTCACGGCCCTCTCGCGCGCCAGCGGCGTCCCAGCCCGCGACGTGTACGGCGTGCGTGTGGACGATTCTGTGCACGGCTTCAAGAGTCTGGGCAAGAGCGGCGACATCTCCAAGGCGCAGCACTGCCGGGCCGAGTTCTACGCCGACGGCTACGGCTGGGTGCCTGTCGATCCCGCCGACGTCGCCAAGGTCGCGCTGGAAGAGCAACCCGGCGGCCTGCCCAAGGATGCCCCCAAGGTGCGCGCTGCCCGCGCCATGCTGTTCGGCGGCTGGGAAGGCAACTGGATGGCCTACAACACGGCCGCCGATGTGCGCCTGCCCGGTGCGGACAAGACCGTGGGCTTCTTCATGTACCCCCACGGCGAAACCGCCCAGGGCCGCCTGGACAGCCTGGACCCCGCGCACTTCGCCTACCGCATCACCTCCAAGAAGCTGGCCTGACCGGCCCTTGCTGACACGGTGCACCCCATGCCCCCCAACCGCCGCCGCTGCCTGCAACTGCTGGCCGGTGCCTTGGGGGGTACCTGGGGCGGCCATGCCCTGGCCCGTGAAGCCGCTGCGTCGCCGCCTGCCCAGGTTGTGGGTCGGCTGGCGCCCTGGCCTGCCCGCCAGGCCACGCCGGCCCTGAAAGCCCTGGCGCTGGACGGGCACAGCCGCAGCCTGCCGGACTTCGCGGGCGCCCCCCTGATTCTCAATTTCTGGGCCACCTACTGCGCGCCTTGCCGCCTGGAAATGCCCCAGTTCAACCAGTTGCTGGTCCGCCACCAGGCCCAGGGCCTGCGCGTGCTGGCCGTCAACCACGGCGAAATGCCGGCACGCGTGCTGCAATTTCTGCAGACCGTGCCTTTCCACGGCGATGTGCTGCTCGACCGCAGCCAGACCCAGTTGCCTGCCTGGGGCGGCATGGCCCTGCCCACCAGTTTTGTGATCGATGCCCAGGGCCGAGTGCGCTTCTGGCACATGGGCGAAATCGACTGGCTGGGCGCGGACGTGCAAGCCGCGCTGCAGACGGTACTGCAGGGCTGAGCCCCCGGCGCCTGCCGCACCCCCACACCAGAATCCCCGTGCGACCGGCCCGCGCCACAAACGCCTAGAATTGGCCGGTTCTGGTGCGCCGCGGGGCGCAGACGGCTGGCAACAGCCGTCCACGTGACCAGAACCGGTGCCCGGCCTCCTGCCGTGCGCCCCTCAGCGATCAGAAAGTTCCGCAACCCTATGTCTCAACGAAAGTTATTCGTCACCACCGCCCTGCCGTACGCCAACGGCAACTTCCATATCGGCCACATCATGGAATACATCCAGGCCGACACCTGGGTGCGTGCGCAGCGAATGCAGGGCAATGCGGTCAACTTCGTGGGTGCCGATGACGCCCACGGCGCTCCCATCATGATTGCCGCCGAAAAGGCCGGCAAGACGCCCCAGCAGTTCGTGGCCGACATCGCCGCCGGCCGCAAGCCCTACCTCGACGGCTTTCACATCGCCTTCGACAACTGGAGCAACACCGACAGCCCGGAAAACCACGCGCTGTCCAAGCAGATCTACCTGGACCTGAAGCAGGCCGGCTTCATCGAAACCCGCACCATCGAACAGTTCTTCGACCCCGAGAAGAACATGTTCCTGCCCGACCGTTTCATCAAGGGCGAATGCCCGCGCTGCCACGCCAAGGACCAGTACGGCGACAACTGCGAAGTCTGCAGCTCGGTCTACGCACCCACCGACCTGATCAACCCGTTCTCGGCCCTGTCCGGCGCCACGCCCGTGCTCAAGACCTCGGAGCACTTCTTCTTCAAGCTATCCGACCCGCGCGCCGTCGAGTTCCTGACCGAGTGGACGCAGGACGGCAAGCATGTGCAGCCCGAAGTGGCGGCCAAGATCAAGGAATGGTTCGGTGTGCGCACCAACCCCGATGGCTCGACCAGCGAAGGCCTGGATGACTGGGACATCAGCCGCGATGCGCCCTACTTCGGCATCGAGATCCCCGATGCACCGGGCAAGTACTTCTATGTGTGGCTGGACGCGCCCGTGGGCTATCTGGCGTCGCTCAAGGAACTGCTGAACAAGCGCGGCGAGGACTACGACGCCTACATGGCCGATCCCGACCTGGAGCAGTACCACTTCATCGGCAAGGACATCATCACTTTCCACACACTGTTCTGGCCTGCGATGCTGAAGTTCAGCGGCCGCAAGACGCCGACCCGGATCTGCGTGCACGGCTTCATGACCGTCAACAACGGCGAGAAGATGAGCAAGAGCCGCGGCACCGGACTGGATCCGCTGAAGTACCTGTCCCTCAAGATGAACCCCGAGTGGCTGCGCTACTACCTGGGTGCCAAGCTCAACGGCCGCAACGAAGACATCGACTTCAACCCGGAAGACTTCATGCTGCGGGTCAACTCCGATTTGATCGGCAAATACGTCAACATCGCTTCGCGCGCTGCCGGCTTCATCAGCAAGCGCTTTGAAGGCAAGCTGGGTGCGGTCAGCGAAGACGGCCAGACCCTGCTGGCAGCGCTGCGCGAGCAAAAGGACGCCATCGTGGCCGCCTACGAGGGCCGCGACACGGCCCGTGCGGCCCGTGAAATCATGCTGCTGTGCGACAAGGTCAACAGCTACGTGGATGCCAACAAGCCCTGGGAACTGGCCAAGCAGGAAGGCATGGACGCCCGCCTGCAGGATGTCTGCACCACCTGCATCGAAGCCTTCCGCCTGCTGACGATTTACCTCAAGCCCATGCTGCCTGCCGTGGCCACGCAGGTCGAAGCCTTCCTGAACGTGCAGCCGCTGCAGTTTGCCGATGCTGCCACCTTGCTGGGTGCCGGCCATGGCATCGGCAAGTACGAACACCTGATGCAGCGCGTGGTGGTAGAGCAGCTCGACGCCCTGTTCGAGCCACCCGCAGCCCCCGTGGTGGAAGCGGTGAAGCCCGGTGGCGAAGAAATTGCGCCCACCATCACCATCGATGACTTTGCCAAGATCGACCTGCGCATTGCCAAGATCGTCGAATGCAAGGCCGTGGAAGGTTCGACCAAGCTGCTGCAGCTGACGCTGGACGCCGGCGAAGGCAAGATGCGCAATGTGTTCAGCGGCATCGCCAGCATGTACCGCCCGGAACAGCTGGAAGGCAAGCTGACGGTGCTGGTGGCCAATCTGGCACCGCGCAAGATGAAGTTCGGCATCAGCGAAGGCATGGTGCTGGCCGCCAGCCACGCGGACGAGAAGGCCGAGCCCGGCATCTATGTGCTGGAGCCCTTCCCGGGCGCCCAGCCGGGCATGCGCATCGGCTGATGCCCAGACCCTGATGCGCTTTCCGCCCATCACCCAGCCCCTGCGGTCCCTGGCCGCCGGGGCTTTTTTCTGTGCGCTGCTACCACTGTCCGGCTGTACCGTGATCGCCGTGGCAGGCACGGCCGTCAGCGTGACGGCCGGTGCCGTGGGTCTGGCGGCCGACGCCGCGATCGGCACGGCCAAGATCGTCGGCAAAGGCGTGGGCAAGGCCGCCGATGCGCTGATGGACGACGACCCGCCCGACACCTCCGGCGTGAACGTGCACTACCGTGACGCAGTGGCCCCGGTGGCATCGGCCCCACAACAGTGATTCCACAGCGCTCCAGCGCTCCACAGACAAACAGCGTGCTGCGCCGCCCCATGCTGCAGCGGATGCCATGCCATTCACTGCCTGTACACACCAGCGCCGGCACGGCCAAGCACATTGCAGCGGCATAAATAAATAACCAATAACTTCCTGTAACAGTGCTCCGTTATTGGCCGCTGTGCCGCTGCGTCTGTTCCTAGAATCCGCCCACCCACCGCTTTGCTTGCGGCGGGCGACAAGGCCGCGAGAGCCTGCACCCTGGGTGCCACCGCGTCCCCCTGTCGCCAGGAAGTCCGAGCAGCCAGGCTTTTCCCTAGGATGCGAAAGCCTGCGATGGTGTTGCCCCACAGACTCTTCAGGAGACCCCATGCCTCTTGCATTTCGCTCTTCCCGAGCCCCCCGTGCTGTCCTGGCGCTCTGGCCCGTGCTGGCCCTGACGACGGCATTCCACGCCCAGGCCGCCACCGACGCACCCGCCCCCCTGCGTGCCCAGGATGTGGCGGTGCTCGCCGCCACCTGCGCCAACTGCCACGGACCCGACGGCCGTTCGACGGGCGGCATTCCACAGCTGCGCGGTGTGGGCGAGGCCCATCTGCTGCAACGCCTGCAGGCCTTCAAGGCCGGCACCGCCAAGGATGCCACCGTGATGACCCGCCTGGCCAAGGGCTACGAAGACGAACAAATCAAGGCGCTGGCCGCATGGTTCAGCAAGGAGGGCAAGTGATGCAATTCAACCGTCGTCAAATGCTGGGCGGTGCCGCAGCCGGCGTCACCAGCCTGGCCCTGCCGTCCATCGTCCGCGCCCAGGCCGCATCCGCCCATGTGGTGGTGATCGGCGGCGGCTTTGGTGGCGCCACCGCCGCCCGCTACCTGCGCCAGCTGGCCCCCCAGCTGCGTGTCACGCTGGTGGAGCCTGCCGCACGCTTTTACACCTGCCCCTTCTCCAACCTGTACCTGGCCGGCCTGCGCAGCTGGGAGAGCATCGGCCACAGCTATGACGGGCTGCGCAAGGCCGGCGTGCACGTGGTCCACGCCCGCGCCGACCATGTGCTGACCGACACCCGCCGGGTGCTGCTGTCCAACGGCCAGGCGCTCTCTTACGACAGGCTGGTGCTTTCGCCCGGTGTGGACATGCGCTGGAACGCGCTGGAAGGCTATGACGAGGCTGCTTCGCAGCTGGCCCCCCATGCCTGGAAGGCGGGCCCGCAGACCCAGTTGCTGAAGAAGCAGCTGGAAGCCATGCCCGATGGCGGCAAGTTTGTGATGGTCATCCCCGCCAACCCTTTCCGCTGCCCGCCCGGCCCCTACGAGCGCGCCGCCATGGTGGCCCACTACCTCAAGCAGCACAAACCAAAGAGCAAGATCCTGCTGCTGGACGACAAGGACGCCTTCTCCAAGCAAGGGCTGTTCATCCAGGGCTGGAAGGCGCTGTACGGAGACATGATCGAGTGGGTCAAGCAGTCCGACGACGGCAAGGTCACCCGCGTGGACGCCAAGAACCTGGAAGTGGAAACCGCCTTCGGCACCAAGCACAAGGCCGATGTGCTGAACGTCATCCCGCCCCAGAAAGCCGGCTTCATCGCCGACCGCGCTGGCGTGACGGACGCCAGTGGCTGGGTGCCCGTCAAGGCCGGGTCGTTCGAATCCTCCAAGGTGCCGAACGTCTATGTGCTGGGCGACGCCACCATCGCCGCCCCCATGCCCAAATCAGGCTTTGCCGCCAACACCCAGGGCAAGGTGGCCGCTGCGGCCATTGCGGCCGAGCTGACCGGCCAGCCATTGCCCGCCGCCTCATACGCCAACACCTGCTACAGCCTGATCGGCAACGACTACGGCATCTCCGTGGCAGGGGTCTACCGCGCCCAGGAAGGCAAGCTGATCGAAGTGCCCAACTCCGGTGGCGTGAGCCCGCTGGATGGCAATGCCGCCTTCCGCAAGGCCGAGGCCGACTACGGCTCGGCCTGGTACAAGGCCATCAGCACCGACATCTGGGACCGCTGATCCATGCCGCCCACCACCCAGCTGGCTGCCGCATTCGCTTTGGGCTGCGCTTTTGGTCTGGCCGCACGGCTCAGCCGCTTCTGCCTGCTGCGCGGCCTGCGCCAGGCGCAGGGGCTGGATGGAGATGTCGCACGCGGCAGCGCGCCGGCGCTGCAGGCATTTGCGCTGGCCCTGGCGGTGGCGTTGCTGGGCACGCAGGCCCTGGTCTGGGCCGGCCAGCTGGACTGGAGCCAGGCGCCCATCGTGCGCACGCAGTTCTCGCTGCCCGGCGTGCTGCTGGGCGGTGCGCTGTTCGGTGTGGGCATGGTGCTGGCACGCAGCTGCGGTGCGCGGGCCCTGGTGCTGCTGGGGGGCGGGAATCTGCGCGCACTGGTCACGCTGGTGTTTCTGGGCCTGGCAGCCCAGGCCACATTCACCGGCGTGCTGGCGCCACTGCGCCAGTGGTGGCAGAACCTGGGTGCGGTGGCGCTGGAACACAGCACCCTGCCAGCGTTCCTCTCCGCAGCGGACGGAAACAGCACCACGGCCATGGCGCTGTGCACCGCCCTGCCAGCGGCTGCGCTGCTGGCGTACGCGATGTGGAACCCCGCTCTGCGCCGCAGCCCGGTGCAGTGGCTGGGGGCCGCGGCCATCGGCGCCCTGGTGGCCGCTGGCTGGTGGATCAGCAGCCATGTGGGGGTGGACCCGTTCGAGCCCACACCCACCACATCGCTGAGCCTGATTGCGCCGGTGTCCGAAAGCCTGCTCTACCTGCAACTGGCCGTGGGACGCGACTTCAGCTGGGGCCCGGCCCTGGCCGCCGGCATTCTGGCCGGTGCCGCAGCGGGCGCACTGCTGGACCGCAGCGCCCGGTGGGAGGGGTTTGACAGCACGCCACGCCTGGTGGCGTCGGCACTGGGCGGCACCTTGATGGGCCTGGGCGGGGTGCTGGCGGCTGGCTGCTCCATAGGCCAGGGCCTGAGCGGGCTGTCCACCCTGGCCGTGGCCAGCCTGCCCGCCGCAGTCGGGATTGTGCTGGGTGCCTGGCTGGCACTGCGCCTGCTTCCGGCCACCTTGCGCTAAGTGAGTGCACTCTCACGTCGCACCACTGCGGCATGCGCACCACAGCGGTGCGGTACCGTCCGGTCGCTGTCCTAGAATCCGCGCATCAGACAGTGCTGTATGTGCCGCGTGACGGCTGTGACGGATCCCCGGATACCGTCTGCCTGCCCAGCCTTGCCAGGGTGTTCCACCCTGCGCCCACCGACCACATTCCCCTGCTGACGCCTTCGCTGATCGCATCGGCGCTGGCTGCCGCCGCCAGACCCCTGGCTGCTGCTGCGCTGGTGCGCGGCGGTGTCTCCGGGGCGCCTGGAACCGGGCTGGCTGCCGGGCTGCTGCGCTGCCTTTTGGTCTGCGTCATTCTTTTTCTTTTGCAAGGTCCCGCCACATGCAACGTCGCCACTTTCTGACCCGTCCGCCCGTCATGGCGGCTGCCGCCATCGCAGCGCCTTCGCTGGCCCTGGCAGCACCAGCCATCCTGACACCCCAGTCGCGCATCCTGCCCCGCCAGGGCAAGGGCCCGCGCATCGTGATCTGCGGCGGCGGCTGGGGCGGCATGACGGCGGCGCGCTACCTGCGCGAGCTGATGCCGACGTCCGAAGTGGTGCTGCTGGAGCGCAATGCGACCTTCTGGTCCGGCCCGATGAGCAACAAGTGGCTGATCGACATCGTGAACACCGATTTCGTCAACCGCGACATGCTGCACCCTGCCAACAAGTACGGCTACACGCTGCTGCAGACCGAGGTGACCGGCTTCGAGCGCGACCAGAAGCTGGTGCGCACCAGCCATGGCCTGATCGAATACGACTTCCTGATCCTGTCGGGCGGTATCCGCAACGACTACGAAGCCTGGTTCGGCAACGACCAGCGCGCCATTGAATACACGCGCACGCACTTCCCCAACGCCTACATCCCCAACCAGGAGATGCTGTCGCTCAAGAGCAAGGTCAAGAACTTCAAGGGCGGCACGCTGGTGATGACCCTGCCACCGCCGCCGCACCGCTGCCCGCCCTCGCCCTACGAGCGCGCCTGCCTGATTGCCTGGCACATCAAGAAGAACAAGATCCCCGGCAAGATCCTGATCCTGGATCCCAAGCCCAAGATCGCCCCCATCAGCATGGGCTACCAGCAGGCCTTCGAAGAGCTGTATCCGGACATCATCACCCACGTGCCCAATGCGCGTGTGCAAGAGGTCGACCCCTTCAACAAGAAGATCAAGACCGCCGCCGGCGAATTCAAGTTCGATGATGCCATCCTGATGCCGCCGCACCAGGCGGCCGACATGGTCTGGCAGGCCGACCTGATCGGCAAGGACCCGGCCACCGGCAAGCCCACCGGCTGGGCCGATATGCACAACCGCCTCTACCATGCCAAGACCGACGACCGCGTCTACTTTGTGGGCGACCTGATGGGTGCCATCTCGCCCCAGTTCGGCCACTACCCCAAGAGCGGCCACGTGGCCAACTACATCGGCAAGATCGTGGCCAAGAACATTGCCCAGCGCGTGGCCGGCAAGGAAGTCACGCCGCTGCTGCCGGACAACCTGTGCTACATGATGGTCAACGGGGATCCGCAGGAAGAAATCTCGGTCAAGTTCGAGTACGAAGTGGACGCCGCCAGCGGCAATGTGATCCAGCACCAGATCGACATGGACGTGCGCACGCCCGATCTGGTCAAGGAAGACTTTGCCTGGATCAACAGCAAGTTCAGCGACTTCCTGGGCGTGTAAGCCCTCCGGGCGGGCGTGCCCGCCCGCTGCACCCAAGGGGAACGTCGCACTGCTGCGGCGCCCCTCCTGCCCGGGCTCCGATGGGATTCCGCCCGGTCTTTTGCATAGCGACCGATAGCAAAAAAGGTAAACCGACTTCATGCTCCACCACACCTCCCGCAGAAGCCTGGTACTGGGCGCGGCAGCGCTGGCCCTGCCGGTAGCCGCACTGGCCCAGCAAAGCAGCGCGACCGGCGCCAAGGCGCCGCTGGTCGGCCCGCTGGCCCCGAATCCGGCCGAATTCAAGAAGCAGGTGGACCAGTTCACCGGCAGTGCCACGCCCGTGGCCGACGGCCTGCAGCTGGACGTGCCGGCCCTGGCCGACAATCCCAGCGCCGTGCCGGTCAAAGTGAAAGTCACGGCCCCCATCACCGAACAGGACTGGTGCGAGGAAATCATCGTGCTGGCCGAACTCAATCCCTCGCCGCTGACCTGCCGCCTGCACTTCACCGCGCTGACGGGTACGGCCGAAGCAGCCGTGCGCGTGCGCCTGTCGCAGACGCAGACCATCCACGCCCTGGCCCGCATGAAAAGCGGCAAGGTGCTGGTGGCCAAGCAGGCCGTCACCGTCGCCGCCAGCGGCTGCGGCATGTGAGCCAAGGAGTTGCCATGAATCCCTCCAAGCCCCCCCGCATCTGGGTCAGCAATGCCAGCCCCAAAAAAGGTGAAGTGCTGCGCGTGCGCGCACAGATCGAACATGTGATGGAAAGCGGCCTGCGCACCGATCCGGCCACCGGCAAACTGCGCCCGCGCAACATCGTCAACCGCTTCGAAGCCCGGCTGGACGATGCCCTGCTGTTTGCCTGGACACCCGGCATCTCCGTGGCCCAGAACCCGTACATCGAATTCACCTTCCTGGCCCGCCAGAGCGGCACGCTGCACTTCCACTGGAAGGATGAGGGCGGCCAGGCCGTGAAAGCCGAAAAAGCCATCACCGTGGCCTGAAGCCACTGGATGCGCCATGCAAGGCGCTCGCCCACCCGACCCCGCCCTGCGGGGCTTTTTTCATCCCGGTGCAGCACCACCCGCAGCGGCTTCCAGCAACCTGGTGGTTACAGCGCGGTGCAGGCAGTGCGCGCATCCGGCTGGCCTGCGGCACACACCACCACGCGGTTGCGCCCCTGGGCCTTGGCCCGATAGAGCGCGTCGTCCGCACGCTCCATCAAGGCCTTGGCCTCATTGGCATGGGCGGGAAATGCCGCCAGCCCGCACGACAACGTGGCATGCACCGTGTGGCGCTCCAGCCGCCGTGGACGGCCGGCAAATGCCTGGCGCAGCGTCTGGGCGCGCTCCCAGGCGACCTCGATCGGCGTATCGGGAAACAGCACCAGAAACTCATCTCCGCCGTAACGGAACACCATGTCCTGCGACCGGCAGGAATGCTGCAGATGGCGGGCCAGGGACTGTAGCAACTGGTCGCCCGCCGCATGGCCGTGGCGGTCGTTGGTCTGCTTGAAAAAATCCACGTCCAGCAGCATCAGCGCCAGGCTGGTCTGGCGCACCCGGCAGGACTCCAGCAGGCGCGGTAGGCTGTCTTCCAGCATGCGGCGGTTGAGCAGGCCGGTCAGCGGGTCGCGCTCGGCCTGCTCGGTCAGGCGGTCCTTGAGTGCACGGATCTCATCGAGCTTGTTGCGCAACTGGCTGCGCTGCTGGTGCAGCATGGTGGCACGCCGGTAGCTGTCCTGGGCAAACACCGCCAGAAACGCCATCAGCGTGGCCATGCACAGCACCGTGGTCAGCATGCTGCTGTCGGGCACAAAGTGCAGCGGGCGCACCAGCCCCACCAGCAGCACCCCCGCCGCCATGGCCACCAGTGCTTCCAGCCAGCCCACCCAGCTGCGGAACGCCAGCAGATTGACACTGGCCCCCACGAACAGGATGAAGCTCACCCACAGCGAAAAATCCAGCACCGCCGCCCAGGCACCAAAGCACAGCGCATCGGCCAGCATATGCTGCACTTCGGCCTTGCGCGGGTGGGCGGCATACAGGCCGCGCACATACAGCAGGTGGGGATAGACCAGAAACTGCAGCACCAGCAGTCCCCACAGCCAGACCGCACCGTGCTGCACCTGAACCTGGCTGCCCAGGGCCAGGCCCAGCAGGGCGAACGAGGTGCTGCGGTTTTTCCAGTTCATGCGCACCGCCCAATGGGCGCGCGGGGCAACAGCGGTGTGACTTGCGGCCATACGGTGTGATCCACAGAAGGTGTGCAACCTTCTGCAGGGCCGATCAAGCATGGGCTCGACCTGTCTCCTCCCTGTGGCACGGTGGCCTGCGGCTGCTGTTGATGTGCCAAGCGCGCCGGAGCTTTGCCCCAGCTGGCGCTTTTATTATTTATTAGCTTTTAATTATAGAAATCTAAATTTCAATACAGTTAATTTATCAATTCCCGAGTGCATTCCATGTGATTGCAGGGATACAAAAAAAAGGCCTCTTGCGAGGCCTTTTTATCGATGGACGGAGGACAGGCATCCATACCCTAGTTGCCGCGATAACGCCCCGGCCGGTGGCTCACCGCCAGAAACACGCCCATCACCACCGCCGCCAGCACGGACCAGGCCACGCGCTCCCACGGCACCACCCACAGCGCCAGCAGCACCACCGTGCAGTCGATGGCCATCTGCACCTTGCCGGCGCGAATGCCGTAGCGTTCCTGCAGGTACAGCGAGGCAATGGTGGCTCCGCCCAGGCTGGAGCGGTGACGTGCCAGAAACAGGATGCCGGTGCCCATCAGCAGGCCGCCTGCGATGGCCGCAAACACCGGGTGCAGATAATCGATATGGATGAAGCGGGGTCCCAGCTCCACAATCAACGAAAGTATGCCCACACTTATAAATGTCTTGATCGTGAAGATGCGACCGATATGCTTCCAGGAAAACCAGTAAAACGGGATATTGATGGCGAAGTAAATCGCACCAAACGACCAGCCGGTGGCGTAGTGCAGCACAAAGGCCAGACCGGCCGTACTGCCCGTCAGCAGACCGGCCTGGGAAAACATCATCATGGTGATGCCCACGAACAGGGAGCCGGTGAACAGGGCCTGGGCGTCTTCGAAAGTGCCGTGGCGTAGGCCGGAAGGGGGTTCAGCCGTTGCGAGGGGGCTGGTGCCGGAAGCCGGACTGGAGGCGGTGCCGGCAGAAATGCCGGCCGCCAGGGGGGCGGAAGTGGATGCAGTGACAGTGTGAGCCATGGTATGGACCTTTGCGACGTTGCACCGGCAGTTGTGCCGCCGGCAAAAAAACGCTTGCAAGATGGATGCCTGCAAGCACGTCGCTCAGTCCGTATTTTGCTGCAACGCAGCAACCCCGTTCACTGCCGTGGTGCAATCACCACGCACACCCGGGGCCACACGGCGATCAGTGGTCGCCTGACGAACGTTTTTGCACCGAAGCGCTGCGGATCACCCGGCCTTCGTCGCTGAAAGTCACCGTGAACACCATCTCGCGGTTGGGTGGATCGATCCACTGCCAGTCCCAATCCGTCTCCTGCTTCAGTGCAAACCGCATGCGCTTGGCCGGCATGCCCAGCATGCGACGAACCTGCTCGTCCGTCATGCCGGGCTGGATCTTGTCGAACATGTGCGGTGCCAGCACCTGGCGCAGCGCGCTCATCTTGCCGTCCGGACCGATGGTGACCATGTAATTGCGGTGGCCAGCTGGCTGGCGGTTGTATTCAAAGGTGCGCGAGCCATCGGACTCGTTCCACACATAGGCCGGCTCACCGAATTCGGCACGCACATCGGCTTCCGTGGACAGACCCTCTTCCAGCTTGTCGATCTTGTGTTGGTCACATCCCACCAGGCCCACGGCGCCCAGCGCCACGGCCGCCAGCATGCCTGCGATACGCGAGAAAGATTTCATGGGCGTTGTCCTGTCCATCATGCTGCACTGCAACCATACAGTCCCGCCAGTCTAGCGGGCTTGCAGACCCCCTGCGCGCAGCACCTTGGCAGTTCCGCCCGGCGAACAGGGCATGATGACGTTCTTTCACCGAGTATCCGCCCGCCCATGTCAGCTTCCCTGTCCGATCTGTTCGCCCACTTCCACGCCTGTGCCGCCCAGGCACTGCAGCAGGACAACAAATGGCTGGTGATCGACCCCGTGTACGACCACATGGAACAGCTGGCCGCCCAGCCCCTGGAACAGCTCCTGCCTCAGATCCTGCAGCTGATCGAAACCTATCCCACACTGGACTATGGTGGCCCCGGCCCGTTTGGCAGCCTGATCGAAGAACACCCACTGGCCGCCTACACCCCGGCGCTGCTGGCCTCGCTGCAACGCCAGCCCAGCGTGCAGGTCATGGGCTGGCTGGACCGCGCCGTGCGCGCCGAGGGGCTGGATCTGCCCTGCGGCCCCAACCCGGTGCGCCCGGCCGATTACGCCGCCGTGCTGGAGCAGTTGCTGCAGCACCCCCTGGCCTCCGAGGAGTGCAAGGCCTTCGCCCAGGACAGCCTGGACGACGCTCGCCAGGCGATCCGCCCCTGACCCGCTAAAATCCCCGCTTCTGAGAGGTTTACCCACATGTCCATCTTCCGCCGTCCCGACTACCAATCCGAAACCACCCAGTTCCTGAACGAGCTGAAGAAGCAGAACCCCGCGCTGGAATCCCAGCAGCTGGCCGGTCGCGCCCTGCTGTGGGACAAGAACGTGAACTATGAAGTGGCGGCAGACACCGCCCAGGCCCAGGTGGCCCAGAAGCCCTACGTCTACCAGACCAACGCCAGCTGATCCCTGGCGGTCTGCCCGGGGCTGTGCACCCTGCACAGTCCTGCGGGCCGTGCGTGCCCCCTGTGCACCCGCAGCCCTGAATTGCAGCACCCATGAAGCAGCGCGCCTCCCAGGCCGGTGACAACGACGCGCTGGCCGCGTCGTCCGCACTCACGCCCCTGTCGCCCGACGGCCTGCCCGACGTGGTGGACCAGGTGGCGTTGGCACGCCTGTACGGGGAGCCGCTGTTCAACCTGCCCAATGACCTCTACATTCCGCCAGATGCACTGGAGGTTTTCCTCGAGGCCTTTGAAGGCCCGCTGGACTTGTTGCTGTATCTGATCCGCAAGCAGAACTTCAACATCCTCGACATCCCCATGGTGGATGTCACTGCCCAGTACCTGCGCTATGTGGACGAGATCCGCACGCGCAACCTGGAACTGGCGGCCGAATACCTCTTGATGGCAGCCATGCTCATCGAGATCAAGTCGCGCATGCTGCTGCCGCCCAAGAAGAAAGAGGGCGAGGAAGAAGTCGAAGACCCGCGTGCCGAACTGGTACGCCGTCTGCTGGAGTATGAGCAGATCAAGCTCGCTGCCGCCCAGCTGGGCCAGATTCCACAGTATGGCCGCGACTTTCTGAAGGCCCAGGTCCATATCGAGCAAAGCCTGCAGCCGCGCTTTCCGGATGTGGACGTCTCCGAGCTGCAGGCAGCCTGGCAGGACATCCTCAAACGCACCAAGCTGGTCCAGGCCCACCGCATCACCCGCGAAGAACTGTCGGTGCGCGAGTACATGAGCCAGATCCTCAAGCAGTTGCAGGGCCGCCGCTTTGTGCCGTTCGAGGACATCTTCGTACCCGAAAAAGGCAGCACCGTGCTGGTGGTGACCTTTATCGCGCTGCTGGAGCTGGGCAAGGAAACCCTGATCGAAATCACCCAGGCAGAGGCCTACGCACCCATTTATGTGCGCCTGGCCTATCGCCCTGTCGAGCCCGTGCTGGCCCCGTTGGACGCCGAAGAAGGCGTGTACTCGACGGACTGAATCCCCCCACGTTCCAGGCCCTTGTTTTCGACCCCGCTGCGCTGCGCGGAGCCCAGGAATCAGGGCCAGCCCGCCATGCGGCTGCGTTGATGCAGCACGCCAGTGCCCGACCACCACCGCCAAACGCTGCGGCGCGCGCCATACCCGGGCCCGGCGCTCGGAATTGCAGCGGCTTTTTTCTTCCCCAAAGCCGCCAGACCCGGTCACCAAGGCCGTCACAGCGCTGGCACTTTTTGCAACCACCCACCGGGTGGCCGATTTCCGCAACGAAAACAGCGGCAACACCGCCCAATCCGGTCGGTTTGGCAGCGCCACAACGGGCAGCGGAGTGAAAATTAACAGCCATTTGCACGAAGATGCACTCACCTTGCATGCAACCTGCGGCAACACCTCATCAACGTCGCGCAAACTCTCCCCAAAAAACACGCTGACACCGCATGGCCCGCTCAGCCCCATCTGGCGCAATTTGCACCCACTGCAGCATGCCCACAATGCCCGGCATTCCCTGTTCGACCCGGAGCTTTCGCCATGCCGCACGCCACCTCTTCCACGGACTGCGCCAGCCACGCTGCCCCCCACACCGCTGTTGCCCCTGCTTCTCCGCCTGCCGCACAGGCCATGCGCTGGCACCAGCCCGTCACCCGCACCTCTGCACAGGAGGCCGGCACGACCGGCCAACGCTGGTCGGTGGATGCCATCCAGGCCCTGCTGGACCTGCCTTTTCTGGACCTGCTGCACCAGGCCCAGAGCGTGCACCGCCAGCACTGGCCGGCCGGTGAGATCGAGCTGGCCACGCTGCTGTCGGTCAAGACCGGAGGCTGTCCCGAAAACTGCGGCTACTGCCCGCAGTCAGCCGAGTTCGACACCGGCGTGCAGGCCGACAAGCTGATGAGCGTGGAAGAAGTCACCCGCGCTGCCAAGGCCGCACAGGATGCCGGGGCCACGCGCTTTTGCATGGGCGCCGCCTGGCGCGCGCCCAAGGACCGCGACATCGAAAAAATGAACGTGCTGATCAGCGCCGTGAAGGGGCTGGGCCTGCAGACCTGCGCCACGCTGGGCATGCTGCAACCACACCAGGCCAAGGCACTGCACGACGCCGGGCTGGACTACTACAACCACAACCTGGATACCGCACCCGAGTACTACCAGGACGTCGTCAGCACCCGCCAGTACCAGGACCGGCTGGACACCCTGGCCGCCGTGCGCAACGCCGGCATCAGCGTGTGCT
Organism: Comamonas sp. UBA7528; assembly: GCF_002479375.1. Taxonomy (NCBI): domain Bacteria; kingdom Pseudomonadati; phylum Pseudomonadota; class Betaproteobacteria; order Burkholderiales; family Comamonadaceae; genus Comamonas; species Comamonas sp. UBA7528. The sequence goes on along the minus strand of NZ_DLMU01000008.1, from coordinate 173,084 downwards.
GCGGCGGCATCATCGGCATGGGGGAAACCGAAGTCCACCGCGCCGGGCTGATTGCCCAGCTGGCGAACATGGAGCCCTACCCCGAGTCCGTTCCCATCAACAGCCTGGTGCGCGTACCCGGCACCCCGCTGGCCGACAGCGAGCCCGTCGATCCGCTGGATTTCGTGCGCGTGATCGCCGTGGCCCGCATCACCATGCCCCAGGCCCGCGTGCGCCTGTCGGCAGGTCGCCAGCAACTGGGCGAGGCGGTGCAGACCCTGTGCTTCATGGCCGGCGCCAATTCCATCTTCTACGGCGACAAGCTGCTGGTCACAGGCAACCCCGATGCCGATGCCGACCGCCAGCTGCTGCACAAGCTGGGGCTGCACGGCCTGCAAACCCAGACTTCCGCCGCCTGAAGACCTGCGCGCCATCGACGGCCGCGGCGCCTGGCCGGTATGAACGCCTCAGCCCCCTGCAGGACGGCCCCACCGCCCTGCGCTCCTTGCCACCATCACGGACCACTCCCGCAGCCCCGCGCTGCGGCCCTGGCCCAGGGAGTTCCGCATGACCTCTACCCTTGCCCGCCGCAGCATGGCGGCCGTCTGGCACCCTTGCACCCCCATGCAGCGGCACGAAGCCGCGCCCCCCTTGGCCATTGACCGCGCCAGCGGCCCCTGGCTGTATGACACCGACGGACGGCGCTACCTGGATGGCATCAGCTCCTGGTGGGTCAATCTGTTCGGCCACGGCCACCCGCATATCCGCGCCGCACTGGCGGACCAGCTGGAGCGCCTGGACCATATCCTGCTGGCCGGCTGTACCCACGCACCGGTGGTGGAACTGTCCGAACGCCTGGCCGTCCTCACCGGTCTGGGCCATGCCAGCTATGCCAGCGACGGTGCCTCGGCCACCGAAATCGCGTTGAAGATGAGCGCCCATTACTGGCGCAATCTGGGCCGGCCCGAGAAAAACCGCTTTGTCGGCCTGGCGGGCGGCTACCACGGCGAGACCGTGGGCGCGCTGTCCGTCACCGATGTGGAGATTTTCCGCAATGCCTATGCCCCGCTGACCCGCCTGTCCGCCACCGTGCCCAGCCCGGATGCACGCAACGCCTTGCCTGGGGAAAGCGCTGCCGATGTGGCCCTGCGTGCGGCAGCCGCACTGGACGACTGGTTGCAGGCCCACCACCAGGAAACCGCCGCGCTGATCGTGGAGCCGCTGATCCAGTGTGCCGCCGGCATGGTGATGTATGACACCGCCTACCTGCGCGAGGCCCGCCAGCTGTGTGACCGCTACCAGGTGCATCTGGTGGTGGACGAGATCGCCACCGGCTTCGGCCGCACCGGCAGCCTGTTCGCCCACCAGCAGGCGGGCATCACACCGGACTTCATCTGCCTGTCCAAAGGACTGACCGGCGGCACACTGCCGCTGTCGGTCGTACTCACCACTGACACCGTCTACCAGGCGTTCTACGGCACTGATGCGGCACGGGCGTTCCTGCATTCCCACTCCTACACCGGCAACCCGCTGGCCTGCCGCGCTGCCCTCGCCACCCTGGACCTGTTTGCGCAGCGGGATGCGCTGACCACCAACCAGGCCATGGCGGAGCACATCAGCGCCGCCTTCGCACCGTTGAACGCCCACCCCCGCGTGCGCCACGCCCGCCACCTGGGCATGGTCTGGGCCTGGGACATCGACACGGCCTTGCCCGACTTTGCCCAGCGCTACCACCAGGCCGCCTTGCGCCACGGGCTGCTGCTGCGCCCCATCGGCCGCACGCTGTATTGCATGCCACCCTATGTGCTGGACGCCCCCTCCATCGCCCACCTGGGCCGCGCAGCCCTGGCGGCACTGGAAGACTGCCTGCAGCAGGAAGCGGCGCTGCGCCTGCGCACGGAGGCCGCATGATCGGCTGCTTTGTGACCGGAACCGATACCGGCGTGGGCAAGACCCTCGCCAGCTGTGCACTGCTGCACGCCCTGGGCCGCCACCACGCCCGCGTGGTCGGCATGAAGGCCGTGGCCGCGGGGGCCGAGCCTGACGGCCACGGCGGCTGGGCCAATGAAGACACGCTGGCCCTGCGCGCCGCCTCGACCCTGGCGGTGCCCGCCGCCTGGGACAACCCGGTGCTGCTGGCCGATCCGCTGTCGCCCCACATCGCCGCCCAGCGCGCCGGGGTGGAGGTGACGCTGCCCCCCATCCTGTCCGCCTACCGCCAACTGGCCGCCCAGGCCGACGCCGTGGTGGTGGAGGGCGCGGGCGGCTGGCGCGTGCCACTGTCGGACAGCCTGTCGATTGCCGATCTGGCCGTGGCGCTGCAACTGCCCGTGGTGCTGGTGGTCGGCCTGCGCCTGGGCTGCCTGAACCATGCCCTGCTGACGGCCGACGCCATCCGCGCCAGCGGTCTGCCGCTGGCTGGCTGGATCTGCAGCCGCGTGGACCCCCACATGCTCGCCCCCGAGGACAACCTGGCCACGCTGCGCCGTGCACTGGGCAGCCTGGGTGCGCCGCTGCTGGCCGACCTGCCCCACCAGGCCCGGCCCGATCCCCGCACCGCATCCGTACAACTCCCGCAGGAATGGCAATGACCTCCACCACCGCACCCTCCACCGGTTCCTGGCTGGACGAACTCCCCCTGCAACTGGCCGCGCTGGACGCCCAGCACCTGCTGCGCACACGGCGCGCCGTGGCGCCGCTGCAGGGGGCGCACATCCGCGTGGACGGCCAGCCCCTGCTGCAGTTCTGCAGCAACGACTACCTGGGCCTGGCCGGCCACCCGGCCCTGGCCGAGGCGGCCTGCACCGGCGCCTGGGACTTTGGCGTGGGCTCCGGCGGCTCGCCCATGGTCAACGGCCACAGCACGGCCAATGCCGCACTGGAAGCCGATCTGGCGCAGTTTGTGCAATTGCCGCGTGCACTGTACTTCTATGCCGGCTTTGCCACCAATGCCAGCGTGATCCCTGCACTGGTGGGCGCGGGCGATGCCATCTTCTCGGACGCCCTGAACCACGCCAGCCTCATCGACGGCTGCCGGCTGTCACGCGCCAGCATCCACCGCTATCCGCACGGCGACCTCGCTGCGCTGGATGCGCTGCTGGCCAGCAGCACCAGCCGGCGCAAGCTGGTGGTGAGCGACGCCGTGTTCAGCATGGATGGCAATATCGCCGACATTCCCGGCCTGCTGGCCTTGTGCGAACGCCACGATGCCCTCCTGATGCTGGACGACGCCCACGGCCTGGGCGTGCTGGGCCCGCAAGGGCGTGGCAGCCTGGCCGCTGCCGGGCTGACGGGTGCCGCCGCCTCCCCCCGGGTGCTGTACATGGCCACACTGAGCAAGGCGGCCGGTGTCTCCGGGGCCTTTGTGGCCGGCAGCGAGGTCCTGGTCGAATGGCTGCTGCAAAAGACACGCAGCTACACCTTCGCCACCGCCGCGCCCGCGTTGCTGGCGCGGGCGCTGCAGGCCAGCCTGCGGTTGATGGAGCACGAGACCAGCTTGCGCACCCAGTTGCAGGCCCGTATTGCCCAGTTGCGCCAGGGGCTGCAACCCCTGCTGGCACACACCGGCTGGCGGCTGCTGCCGTCGGACACTGCCATCCAGGCGCTGGTGGTGGGCAGCAATACCTCCGCCCTGGCGCTGATGGATGGCCTGCGCCAGCGCGGTCTGTGGGTTCCGGCCATCCGCCCACCCACCGTCCCCGCGGGCACGGCACGGCTGCGCATTGCCCTGTCGGCCGCACACACCGAAGCCGATGTGCAACTGCTGCTCAATGCCCTGACAGCGCTGGCGCCCACCGCAGAAACCGCCCTGGCGTGAGCCGATTTGCAGCCGACTGTGAACGGCTTTCAGCCCCGGCATCCCGGTGGCTGCCGCACTTGGCCTGACAATCGGCAGTGTTGCAGACCGGCTCATGCCCGGTCTGCCGCCTTTTCCCATCACACCGCCCGAGGAGACACCATGCCCCACCTGTACGTGGAATACAGCAACAACCTGACCGGCCTGAACGAACAAGGCCTGCTGGAAAAGCTCAATGCCGTGGTCTGCGCCCACGCCACCGTGGCCGATGAAGCCGACGTCAAGGCACGCATTGCCGCGCTGCAGCAATTCCGCATCGGCACCAACCCGGCGCAACGGGGCTTTGTGCACGTGCAACTGCGCCTGCTGGCGGGCCGTACACCCGAGGTGAAGAAGGAACTGTCCGACGCCATCGCTGCCGTGCTGCGCGCTGAAGTCCCCCAGCCTGCTGGCGTGATGGTGCAACTGAGCGCCGAGATCGCCGACATGGACAAGGCCAGCTACTACAAGGACCGCCTGTAATCCCCTGGCAGCAATATGCACCCGGGTGGGCAGATCGACCACCCGGCTGGTGCACGGCGCGCAACGGCTGCACCATGCATGCTCCGTGCCGTGCTGTCACCGCGCCCGTCTGCGGCCAGACCGGTACGCAGGCATCCGCTGCGGCCGCATTCCCCTTGGCACCCGCCACTTTCCGTGAATACCGCGCCCCCTTCCACCCGCCGTGCGCACTGCACTGACTGCCTGCGCCCTGCCAGCACCTGCATCTGCGCGTGCGTGCAGACGGTGGCGCACGCCACCCAGGTGCTGCTGCTGCAGCATCCGTTGGAGGTGCAGCACCCCAAAGGCACAGCGCGGCTGTTGCACCTGTGCCTGCCACACAGCCGCATGGCACAAGGCGAGTGCTGGCCTGCCGACAGCCTGCAGGCCCTGCTGCAGGACGCATGGCCGGCAGCGGGCCACAGGCAGGCAGAGCCGGCCCCGACGCTAACGCTGTTGCTCTACCCGCCCTCCCCTCCTGATCCGGCACTGCCGCTGCTGGAGCCTCCGCCCTGGGGCATGGCCGATCTGGCCGCATTGCCTGCAGGCGCTGCGCTGCGCCTGGTGGTGCTGGACGGTACCTGGCGCAAAAGCCGCAAGATGCTGTACCACAACCCCGCACTGCAGCAGTTGCCCCGCCTGCCCTTGCGGGAGCTGCCGGCCAGCCGCTACGCCATCCGCAAGGCGCACAAGCCAGGCCAGCTGTCCACGCTGGAAGCCAGTTGGGCGGCGCTGCGCCAGCTCGAGCCCGGCAATCCCACGCTGGACGGTCTGCTGCAGGCCATGGCCGCCATACAAAACCACTACCGCGCGCAGCTGACGCTGTAAGCAAGCCCCTGCACAACAGCAGGCGATGAGGCGTTTTTAGGCTGTGCAGCCTGCAATCCAGGGGAAATGCATGCAGCACTCCCTGGCATGCGTTCTTTCGGCACCCTGCAGGGCCATGCCAACCAGGCCCTGTACCAGTCCAGGGCCTGGGGCGCGGGGCTTGCTGCTGCCGCCGCTGACACGGCGGAGAGACACCTGCCGCGTCACCGGTTCCGCCGATACCGCCGCACCGGCATGCGCCACGGCGGCCCGGCCAGGCACAGCCACGTTGGCGCCGCGCAAAAAAAAGCGCTGCCGATGGCAGCGCAATCCATGCAAGTCACCGCGTCATCCGCGTGATCCAGAGCAGCGCACACAGCCCGGTTCACATTGCGCAGATGCACTGGCGACCTTGCATGCCTCCAGGGCCAAGGTGTGATTCACACCCTGGCCACGTGCTCAGGGCTGGGCCGTGGCCTGGCCTTGGCGGGCCGTGGTCTGCACGGAGCCCATGTACTTGGCCACGGTCTCCTGGAATGCAGGGCCGTTGCGCAGTTGCTCGTACTTGCGGTATTCAGGGGTGTACTTCACGTCCGGGAACTGCGCCGGCGAGGGCATGAAGCTCATGCCCGACTTGTGCCACAGTTCCAGATCGGCTTGCACCTGGGCTTTTTGCAGGGTCTCGGCGTCGGCCGACACGGTCGATTCGGCGTGGGCAGCGCCCACCAGGGTCATCACAGCCGCGGCAGCGGCCATCCATTGCTTGCGCATGGCATTGTCCTTTCCAGACACATTCACAGAAATTGCCGGGCTGCTGACAGTGGCAGCACAGCCTGGAAAGCAGTGTCGGGCAGGAGCGGGGTACCGTCTGTGCGTTTTCTCACGCAGTGCAGCAAAAAGCCGGAAAAAGACCCAGCACTGCTCAGCGCATGTCTTCCAGCAGCACGCGCAAACCATCCACATTGGTCAGGCGCAGGCCGCGGCCTTCGCGCTGCAGCAGACCCAGGCGGGTCAGGCGCGACATCTCGCGCGCCACTTCTTCGCGGCTGCTGCCCAGCAAGGCCGCCAGACTGACCTGGGTGGGTGCCGGCTGCAGCAGGGCCTGGTTGTTCTGCACCCCGGCCCGCTCCGCCAGCATCAGCAAGCGCGCATGCAGGCGCCCGCCCACGCTGAGCGTGCCCATTTCCACCAGCCGGGCCACCAGCGACCAGACCAGGCGGTTCATGCCTTGCAGCAGGGCCGACAGCATGCCTTCCATCACCGCCGGGTCACGGTCAAACAGGGCCTTGACCTCATGCCCCTCCAGCGTGGCGATCAGGCTGGCATCGGCCGCCTCCACCACCAGCGGCACGCTGGGCGGCTGGGAGCACTCCCCCAGCCAGTGGTTGCCGCACCACTGGCCCGGCATCAGGTCCCCCACGATCATCTCGCGCCCCTGGCTGCCGTAGTAGCGCACCCACAGCCGGCCGTGCACGATCAGGTTCAGCCGACCCTCATCGAACGCATCCGGCAGCGGCTGCCCCGGCTCCAGCAGACGCCAGCGGAACCGTGTGGCCAGGGACTGCAGATCCGCCTCCCCCAGATGGGCCAGCAAAGGCATGGTCTGCAAGGCCTGCCAGGACGCCGGAACCGGTGCCGGCGCAAGCGCTGCCCCTGCATCGTCAGAACGCAGCAGCGGTGGCGAGGAAACGGAAAGGGAGGCCATAGGAGCCCATTGTGCCGTGGCCGCCACCGATCCGCTGCACGCAGAAACCTCTGCGGTTTCCGGGCTCTCGCCCAGCCCTTCGCGCCCTGCAGCACCCGCTGCAGCACAAACCCCGGTGGCGCGCCGGTGAACTGGCTACCGCGGCATTGCAGCATCCCCTAGACTCGCGCCAGATTGCAGCACTGACCCAACGCAAAAAACACCTCTGGGAGACAACATGTCCGCAAGTACCACCGGCACGCCGTACGGCACCATTCCGCCCGCATCCCCGCTGCCCCAGCGCCGCCCCGTCAGCCTGCCGCGCCTGGCGCAGATGCGAGCAGCCGGCGAAAAGATCACCATGCTCACCGCCTATGACGCCACCTTCGCCGCCGTGGCCGATGCCGCCGGCGTGGAATGCATTCTGGTGGGCGATTCCCTGGGCATGGTCTGCCAGGGCCTGCACAGCACCGTGGGCGTCAGCCTGGACGACATGTGCTACCACACGGCCAGTGTGGCGCGCGGTCTGCACCGCGCCCAGGCCACGGCCTGGCTGATTGCCGACCTGCCCTATGGCAGCTACCAGGAATCCCGCGAACAGGCGCTGCGCAGCGCCAGCGCCCTCATGCAGGCCGGCGCCCACATGGTCAAGCTCGAAGGCGGTGGCTGGACCGCGCCCACGGTGCAATTTCTGGTGGAACGCGGCATCCCCGTCTGCGCCCACCTGGGGCTGACACCCCAGACCGTCCACGCACTGGGTGGCTACCGCGTGCAGGGCAAGGACGATGTGGCCGCCGCCACGCTGCGCCGCCAGGCCCGCGAGCTGCAGGATGCCGGCGCCGCCATGCTGGTGCTGGAGATGGTGCCCGCCGCCCTGGCCGCCGAGCTGACGCAGGCGCTGACCCACTGCCACACCATCGGCATCGGCGCTGGCAATGGCACAGCCGGACAGGTGCTGGTGCTGCACGACATGCTGGGGGTCAACCTGGGCAAGATGCCCAAGTTCGTGCGCAACTTCATGCAGGAGGCCGGCAACGTCAAGGGCGCCATGGCGGCCTATGTCCAGGCGGTCAAGGATGGCAGCTTCCCCGACAACCAGCTGCACGCCTGGTAAGCCCTGGCTTCTCCCGTTTCCGTCCCGTTTTCCGACACCATGCACATCGTCCATACCATCGCCGACCTGCGCTCCGCACTGGCAGGCCGCGGCCGCCCCGCTTTCGTTCCCACCATGGGCAATCTGCACGAGGGCCATCTGTCCCTGGTGCGCACCGCACGCCAGCATGGAGATGTGACCGTGGCCAGCATCTTCGTCAACCGCCTGCAGTTTCTGCCGCATGAAGATTTCGACAGCTACCCGCGCACCTGGGATTCGGACTGCAGCAAGCTGCAGTCCGCCCACTGCGACCTGCTGTTTGCACCGCGCGAAGCCGATCTCTACCCCGAAGCCCAGACTTTCAAGGTGCAGCCCGACCCCACGCTGGCCGACATGCTGGAAGGGCATTTCCGCCCCGGTTTCTTTACCGGCGTGTGCACCGTGGTGATGAAGCTGTTCTCCGCCGTGTTTGCCACCACCGGCGGCGGCACGGCCATCTTCGGCAAAAAGGACTACCAGCAGCTGATGGTGATCCAGCGCATGGTGCAGCAGTTTGCGCTGCCCATCACCATCATCGCCGGCGATACCGCCCGTGCCGACAGCGGCCTGGCACTCAGTTCCCGCAACGGCTACCTGAATGCCGAGCAACTGCAGCAGGCCATGGCCCTGTCCCAGGCACTGAAGACCCTGGCGCAGGCGGCCCGCACGGGCCGCACTCCACTGGCTGACCTGGAAACCCAGGCCATCGGCCAGCTGCAGGCCCTGGGCTGGGAGCCCGACTACCTGACGGTGCGCCTGCGCAGCAACCTGCAAATCCCCAGTGCCGCCGACCTGGGCACAGCCCCGCTGGTGACATTGGGCGCCGCCAAGCTGGGCAGCACCCGGCTGATCGACAACCTCGAGTTCTGAACTGCGGCAGCTCTCAGCACTGGAACGCCCCGGTGGCGCAGTGCGGGGCCTCCGGCAGGACTTCCAGCGCATGGGCGGCCACGCGCAACTGCGCACCGCTGGCACATTCCAGCTCCAACACCAGAGGCTGGCGCAGCACACAGGGCACAGGCAACGCCAACAGGCGTTGCCCCTCCAACAGCACACGCCCGCCCTCCAGCTTCCCGAAAAGCGCTTGCACGGGCGGCATGGGCCCGGCCAGCGTGCAGACCAAGCGCATCGGCAGCCACATACCTTCGCCGCTGCCGGTCTTGCGCTCCTCCTGTGCATACACCCGCGCGGCGGAAAAGCGCACGGTCAGCACCGCAGCGGTGCCCGGGCTCACGCTGCACGCTGCGACTTCTGAATCCTCGAATACCCATTGCATGGCCGTGAGCATAGAGGCTGCACGGCCCGATCGCATGCCCGTCGCTGGGGCAAGAAAGCTTTTCAGATAAGCAAGACGAAATTTGTTGCTTCTGCCCTGCAGGCGGCATTTCCACAATGGCTGGACCAGGTGCGGCCCGCACCGCTTTTTCCGCCATGGAAGGATGTTCGTTTTATGCAATTCAAGAAGTGGATCACCGCCGCCGCTGCAGGCGCCGCGCTGCTGACAACCGGCTCTGTCTGGGCCGACCGCCTGCAGGACATCAAAAAGGCCGGCGTGCTACGCGTGGCCGCCTTTGATGGCAACCCCCCGTTCGGCTTTGTCGACGCCAAGACCCGCAAGATCGTGGGCCTGGACGTGGACTACGCCGAAGAATTTGCCAAGCGCCTGGGTGTGAAGCTGCAACTGGTGCCCACCAATCCCGCCAACCGGGTGCCGTTGCTGGTGTCCGGCAAGGTGGATCTGGTACTGGCCAACTTCACCATCACCGAAGAGCGCGCCAAGCAGGTGAACTTCAGCGTGCCGTACTTCTCGTCCGGCACGCAGTTCCTGGCCCCCAAGGGCACGCTGGCCTCGGCCGACCAGCTCGGCAGCCTGCGCATTGCCGTGGACAAGGGCACTACCAACGAGATCGTGCTGCGCGAAAAATACCCGCAGGCCACCCTGGTCGCGTTCGACGACACGCCATTTGCCTTCACCGCCCTGCGCAACGGCAATGTGCAGGCCCTGGCGCAGGACGGCCCCAAGCTGGTGGGCCTGCTGGGCACCATCAAGGACGCCCAGGAACGTGCCAAGTGGGAAGTGCCGGCATTCACCATCTCGAACGACTTCATCGGTGTGGGCATTCCCAAGGGAGAGACTGCGCTGACCGACTGGGTCAACACCACCCTCAAGGAACTGGAAGGCAAGGGCCAGGCCGGCAAGATTTACGACGCCTGGTTCGGACCCCGGAGCAACACGCCGCTGGTACGCACTTTCAAGATCGGCGACAAGGTCTGAGCCACCGCGTCCGTGCCACTTTTCGCCAGGGTCTGCGCGCCTGACCGGTGTGCAGCCCTGGCGGCTTCCCATGACCCCTGTTCTCCCCTGGCCAGACGCGGTGCTGGCCGTCAAATACTGGCAATGGCTGCTCAGCGGCTGGTCGGTCACCATGGGCACCTCGCTGCTGGTGATTGCCCTGTCCACCCTGCTGGGCATGCTGTTTGCCATCGCCCGCGATGCCCCCGTGCCGGCGCTGCGCGTAGCGGCCAGCGTCTACCTCTCGGTGTTTCGCAACACGCCGCTGCTGGTGCAGCTGTTTTTCTGGTATTTCGGCGTTCCCAGCCTGCTGCCTGCGGGCTGGATGGGCTGGCTGAACACGCCACATGTGCTGGCCCTGGGCGGATGGCATCTGGCCTGGCCGTCGCTGGAGTTCCTGTCCGCCGCCGTAGGCCTGGTGCTGTATTCCACGGCCTATGTGGGCGAGGAAATCCGCGCGGGCATAGCCAACGTGCCGCGCAGCCAGCTTCAGGCGGCCCTGAGCCTGGGCATGACGCGCTGGCAGTCGCTGCGCCATATCGTGCTGCCGCAGGCGCTGGCCCATGTGGTCTCGCCGCTGTGCGGGCAGTACATGAATATCACCAAGAACACCTCGCTGGGCATGACGATCGGCCTGGTGGAACTGTCCTACCGCGCACGCCAGGCGGAGGCCGAGACCTTTCAGTCTTTCCAGGTCTACGGCATCAGCACCGTGCTCTACATCGTGCTCATCATCGCCCTGGAGCTGCTGAGCCGACAGGTGCAGCGCCGGCGCCGATGGGGCCGGCTGCCCGTGGGGCGCACATGAACCTGGCAGCATTGGCCGACGACTGGCTCTACCTGCTGGTGGGCACCTTCCCCGAAGGACCGCCCGGTGGTGCGCTGCTGACCTTGATCCTGAGCGCCACCTCCGGCCTGGCCTCGGCCGCGCTGGGGCTGGTGCTGGGCATCGCACTGGCCATGGGCAGCGGGCCGTGGGCCACGCTCTTGCACACCGTGCTGGGCTTTCTGCGCGCCATTCCCGTGCTGATGCTGATCTTCTGGATCTACTTTCTGCTGCCCATGCTGTTCGGTATGGATGTGCCAGGCACGGTGTCCGTGGTGTGTGCCCTGTCGCTGATCGGCGGCGCTTATCTGGCACACGCCGTGGCGGCGGGCATCCATGCCGTGCCCCAGGGCCAGTGGGACGCAGGCCGAGCGCTGGGCATGGGCCGCTGGCAGGTCCTGCGCTGGCTGGTGCTGCCGCAGGCACTCACGGCCATGCTGCCCTCGCTGGTCAACCAGTGGGTCACACTCATCAAGGACAGCTCGCTGGCCTATATCGTGGGCGTGGGCGAACTGTCGTTTCTCTCCACCCAGGTGAACGCGCGGCTGATGGTGAACCCGGCCGAGGTGTTTGTATTCGTGGGCGGCGTGTACTGGCTGCTGTGCTCGCTGCTCCACCTGCTCACCTGGGCCGTCGGACGGCGGCAGCCAGCGCAGCGCGCCTGATTCGCTCCTGCACTGCTGCCTGCGCTACAGGGCCGTCACGCCCGGCCCTACATACTGGCCGGCATTCCCCCCACAAGGAGGCCGACATGCCGGAAAAGAACCTGTACCTGGACGATTTGTACGTGGGCCAGACCTTTGTCAGCGGTGAGCATGTGCTGGACGAAGCCCAGATCATTGCCTATGCCAGGCAGTTCGACCCGCAGGTCTTTCACCTTGACCCGGAAGCCGCCAAGCACACCTTCTTCCAGGGTCTGGCGGCCAGCGGCTGGCACACGGCATCGGTCAGCATGCGCCTGGTGACCGAGAGCATTCCGCTGGCAGACGGCGTGATCGGCGGCGGCATGGAAGAGCTGGCCTGGCCCCAGCCCACACGGCCCGGCGACCGGCTGCATGTGGAATAAGAGATCGTGGAGATCATCCCCTCCCAGTCCAAGCCCGACCGCGCCATGCTCCGCGTGCTGTGCCAGACCAAGAACCAGCGCGGCGAAGTGCTGCAGCGCTTCCGCCCCAAGATGCTGGCTTTCAAGCGCCCCACCGCCTGAGGCGTTCAGCCGGCGGGTGGCTGCAGCGCCTGCGCCGTGTGCTGCAAAGCGGCCACCAGCGCATCCACAGCCGGCTCGGCCGGGCGGTGCAGCGGCAGCAGCACATGCACCTGGTAGGGAATGGCAAAGGCCAGCGGGCGCACCACCAGCTGCGGCCCAGCACAGGCCTGGGCCGTGTAGGGATTGACGATGGCCACGCCCAGCCCCTGCTGCACCAGCGCGCAGACCGAGACCGCACTGGCCGTCTCCAGCCCCAGCGGGCGCTCCACCCCGGCCTGGGCAAACACCGCATCGATCTGCTGACGGTACGGGTCGTCCCGCGCCAGGCTGATAAAGGGCTGGCCGGCAAAGTCCGGCGCCGCCAGCAGCGGCTGCTGCGCCAGCGGATGGGTGGCGGGCAGCACTGCCACCTCGTCCAGCGCCGGCAGCGGCAGGCTGCGTGTGCCGGGCGGGGCGTCAGCCAGCTCGGCCAAACCCAGGTCAAAACGCTGCGCGGCCATCCATTCCTGCAGCAGCGGCCCTTCCTGGGTGGTGATGCTCACCGGCACCGCGCCCTGCCGGGCCTGCAGGCGCGCCAGGGCGCCAGGCAGCAGCGCATGGCTGAGCGCCGGCAGGCACAGCACGCGCACATGGGCACCCTGGGCCTGGCCCAGCTCCAACGCCCGGTCCACCACGCGCTCCAGACCCTGCCAGCTGCGCTGCACCTCGGCCCACAGCGCCAGCGCCCGCGCCGTAGGGCGCAACCGGCCCTGGGCACGCTCGAACAGCGCATAGCCCAGCAACTGTTCCAGCCGTGCCAGCTCGCGGCTGACGGTGGGCTGGCTGGTGAACAGCAGCCGTGCCGCACCGGTGACACCGCCGGCCAGCATCACCGCCCGGAACACCTCAATGTGGCGGTGGGCAATGCGGGGCGCAGTCCCGGTGGAATCGGAGACCGCGGCAGGCACAGCCGGCACAGGCGGCACAGAGGAAGCAGGCGGACGGGTCATGGTAGCTGGCAATGCATATCGAATATGAATGACTTTGCCACAACAAAGCATTAGACCAAATACACCTACTGCGGCATTCTCTGCATCCAAGGGGGTCGGCCACCGTGCCAGATGGCCCATCTTTCCCGCATCGCACGCACCCGCTGTGCGCCAAAGCCGCTATCCATTGCAGAGTATCCAGACCATGAGCAACCCTTTCTCCCCCGCCCAGCTGTGGGCCCTGGCCGACGAATTCGGCACACCGCTGTGGGTGTACGACGCCGCCACCATCCGCGAGCGCATTGCCCAGCTCCAGGCCTTTGACACCGTGCGCTTTGCCCAGAAGGCCTGCTCCAACATCCACATCCTCCAGCTGATGCGCGAACAGGGCGTGAAGGTGGATGCTGTCTCGCGCGGCGAGATCCTGCGCGCTCTGGCCGCCGGTTTCACCCCGGGCTTTGGCGAACCGGCCGACATCGTCTTCACCGCCGATGTGATGGACGAAGCCACGCTGGCCACCGTGGTGGAACACCAGGTGCCGGTGAACGCCGGCTCCATCGACATGCTGCACCAACTGGCCGCCGCATCCAAGGGCCACCATGTGTGGCTGCGCATCAACCCCGGTTTTGGCCACGGCCACAGCAACAAGACCAATACCGGCGGCGAACACAGCAAGCACGGCATCTGGCACAGCGAGCTGGAAGCCGCGCTGGAAGCCATCAAGACCGGCGGCCTGGTGCTCGCCGGCCTGCACATGCACATCGGCTCGGGCGTGGACTACGGCCACCTGCAGGAAGTCTGCGGCGCCATGGTCAAGCTGGTGGAACGCACCCGGGCGGCCGGCGTGGACCTGCATGCGATTTCCGCGGGCGGTGGTCTGTCCATCCCCTACAAGGCGGGCGATGCCACCATCGACACCGAGCACTACCACGGCCTGTGGAATGCGGCACGCCAGCAGGCCGAAGCCATCGTGGGCCACCGTCTGGGTCTGGAGCTGGAGCCCGGCCGCTTCCTGGTCGCGGAATCCGGCGTGCTGCTGGGCACCGTGCGCGCCACCAAGAATGCAGGCAGCAACCACTTCGTGCTGGTCGACACTGGCTTCAACGAACTGATGCGCCCCAGCATGTACGGCAGCTACCACGGCATGGAAGTGCTGCGCCGCGACGGCCGGCAACTGCCCGCGCAGGACAGCGTGGTGGCCGGCCCGCTGTGCGAATCGGGCGATGTCTTCACCCAGGGCGATGGCGGCGTGGTGCTGCCCCGCAGCCTGGCCGGGGCCAGCGTGGGCGATCTTCTGGTGATCCACGACACGGGCGCCTACGGCAGCTCCATGTCCAGCAACTACAACACCCGGCCGCTGGCGGCCGAGGTACTGGTCGACGCAGGCCAGGCCCGCCTGATTCGCCGCCGCCAGACGGTGGACCAGCTGCTGGCACTGGAACTGGGCCTGTAATCCCTGACCGGCCGGCCTGCCGCGCTGCACCACCTGGTACGGCCGACAGGCAACGGCGCTGTTGACGCACTTCAGCCACCTTCGGGTGGCTTTTTTTGCACCCACCTGCCGCCCTTCGCCGCCAGTGGCTGCGGGCTGTCCTGCAGGCGATAAGCACCGGGCCGGCGGTCACGCGAGAATGGCCGCAGCACCTGGATATGAACATGGCCCACACCTTCCTGCACCTGTGTGATCAGCTCATTTATTCATAGCTTTTGGTGCTAAGCCCCTGTGTACCATGGGTGCGCAATACCTGCCCTTCCCTGCCTGGAGATCCCAATGTCCTTTCCCACCCGCCCGCTGGGCCAATCGCCGCTGATGGTGTCGCCGCTGTGTTTTGGCGGCAATGTGTTCGGGTGGACGGTGGACCCGTCCACCAGCTTTGCTCTGCTGGACGCGTGGCTGGGCGCGGGCATGAACTTCGTCGACACGGCCGATGTGTACTCGCGCTGGGTGCCGGGCCATGTGGGCGGTGAATCGGAAACCCTCATCGGCCAGTGGCTGCAAAAAAGCGGCAAGCGCAAGCAACTGGTGCTGGCCACCAAACTGGGCAAGGACATGGGCGACGGCAAGGTCGGCCTGCACCCCAAGTACATCAAGCAGGCGGTGGATGCCTCGCTGACGCGCCTGCAGACCGATTACATCGACCTGTATCAGACCCATGACGACGATCTGAACATTCCGCTGGAAGATGTGCTGGGCACCCTGGGCGAGCTGATCCAGGCCGGCAAGGTGCGCGCCATCGGCGCAAGCAACTACAGCGCCCAGCGCCTGGCCGAGGCGCTGGACTGCAGCGACCGGCACCGCCTGGCGCGCTTTGACAGCCTGCAGCCGCTGTACAACCTGTACGACCGCGCCGTGTTTGAAAAAGAGCTGCAGCCGCTGTGCGTGGCGCGCAACGTGGGCGTGATCAATTTCTACGCGCTGGCGGCCGGCTTTCTGACGGGCAAATACCGCAGCGAGGCCGATGTCGGCAAAAGCCTGCGCGGCGCCAAGACCACCAGCCTGTACCTGAACCCGCGCGGGCTGCGTATCGTCAATGCACTGGAGCAGGTGGCCGCCCAGTACAAGGCCCAGCCCAGCGAGGTGGCCATTGCCTGGCTGCTGCAGCAAGCCGGCATTGCCGCGCCGATTGCCAGCGCCACCAGCCTGGCGCAGCTGCAATCCCTGGTCACGGCCGCCACACTGCAACTGGATGCCGCCGCACTGGCCACGCTGGACGCCGCCAGCCGGGAGGACTGAGCCGCTGGCGCGCATGCGCCGCAGCACCCCGCCCTGGCAAAAAACCGAACGGTCTGCGCAGAGGCCAGGCCGTTCAGTCTATGCAGCGCCGTCCGCCTGCGCGCAGTCGGCCAGCGGTTCAACGCTCCTGCTTCGGGTCACGCTCCATCAGACGATGCACAGCCTGGGCCGGCGCCACCTTGCCGTCCAGCAGGTCGACCACCGTCGCCGCAATCGGCATGTCCACACCCAGCACCTGGGCGCGGGCCAGCACGGTGCGGGCGCTGTACACGCCTTCAGCCACATGGCCCAGTGACTCCACAGCCTGGGCCAGTCCCATGCCGCGGGCCAGCAGCAAACCCACCTTGCGGTTGCGCGACAGGTCGCCGGTGGCCGTCAGCATCAGATCACCCAGGCCCGACAGGCCCATGAAGGTGTCGGCCCGGGCGCCCAGGGCCACGCCCAGGCGTGTCATCTCGGCCAGGCCGCGCGTCAGCAGCGCGGCGCGGGCATTCAGTCCCAGCTCCAGCCCGTCGCACAGACCGGAGGCAATGGCCATCACGTTCTTCACGGCGCCCCCCACTTCCACCCCGACGATGTCATCGTTGCCGTACACGCGCAGCGAGGGGCTGTGCAGCGCCTCCACCAGCGTATGGCGCACGCCGGCATCGCGGCTGGCAGCCACCAGGGCCGAAGGCTGGCTGCGCGCCACCTCCTGCGCAAAGCTGGGACCGCTCAGTGCGCCACAGCGCAACCGGGGCGCCACCTCGGCGCAAACCTCGTGCGGCATCAAGCCGGTACCGGCTTCAAAGCCCTTGCACAACCAGGCCACGGGCGCGTGCAGATGCTGCAGCCGCTGCAGCCATTCGCGCAATGCGGCCATGGGCGTGCCAATGATGACCAGCTCGGCATCGGCCACGGCATCCAGGGCGTCGCCCTGCACCACCTGCAGGCCCGGCGCAAACGCCAGGCCCGGCAGGTAGCGCATGTTCTGGCGGCTGTCGTGCATCTCCCGGGCCTGCACGGCATCGCGTGCCCACAGGCGCACCTGGTGGCCCGCGGGGTGGGCGGCGGCCGACATGGCCATGGCCGTGCCCCAGGCTCCGGCACCAATCACTGTGATTTTCATAGCTGCTTGTGCAGTTTCCATATGCTTTAGCGGCACCTTGAAGGTTTGTTCTTTCCCGGCGCTGCAGCGCAGCACGGGACATGCAGCCAGCATGGTACGCGCTGGCACACCCGCCTTGGTGCAGCGCAGCAGGCCACAGGTATCCGAAAGTTATCCGAACCCGGGTCAAAGCAGCCGGATGGCGGCATGCCAGTGTGCTGCGCGCGGCAGGGCCTAATGCAAAGAGGCCCCGCAGGGCCTCTTTGTCCAGAGCACATCGGCACGCGGCGCCAGGGCCGCCTGCCTGCGGTGCTTACTGGGGCAGTGCGCCGTCGGCCTGTGCGGCTTGGGCAGCGGCTTGCTGCTCGTACATGGCCTGGAAGTTGATTTCCGCCAGGTGCACGGGCGGGAAGCCGGCGCGGGTCACGATGTCTGCCACGTTGCCGCGCAGGTAGGGATAGATGATCTGCGGGCAGGCCACGCCGATCACGCCACCCATTTGTTCTTCGGGGATGCCGCGGATTTCGAAGATGCCGGCCTGCTTGGCTTCCACCAGGAACACGGTCTTGTCTTCGATCTTGGTCTGCACCGTGGCGGTCACGGCCACTTCAAAGATGCCTTCGGCCACGGGGGTCGCTTCCACACCCAGTTGGATGTCGACGCTGGGCTGGGTCTGCTCCAGCAGGATGGCGGGCGAGTTCGGTTGTTCCAGCGACAGGTCCTTCAGGTACACGCGCTGGATTTGGAACACGGGGTTTTCTTGTTCGGACATGGAGTCAGTCTTTCAGGTCTAAAGCAACCGGAGCTATACAAAAAAGCCCGCCGGCGCAAAGGCTGCGCAGCGGGCGTGGCGTGCATTATGCAGTCGCGGTCTGGCTGGGCATGGGCACACGGCAGGGATCAGACGTTGAGCAGGGGCAGCAGACCACCCTTGGCATCCAGCGCCATCAGATCGTCGCAACCGCCCACATGGGTATCGCCGATATAGATCTGCGGCACCGTGCGGCGTCCGGTGGACTGCATCATGTGGTCGCGGGCAGCGGGGTCGGTGTCGATGCGCACTTCCTCGATCTGCTCCACGCCCTTGGACTTCAGGATCTGCTTGGCACGGATGCAGTACGGGCACACGGCAGTGGTGTACATCTTGACGGCTTGCATGGAAATCTCTCCTCGGTGGTAAGGGCTGCAACCGGTCCGCAGGGCGAACCCCAGCTGCATATCCCCTCTATGTGGGGGCGGATCAGGCTTTTACAACCGGCATGCCGGCATTGCGCCAGCCCTTCATGCCACCGGCCAGGGCCTGGGCCTTTTCATAGCCCAGCTTCTTGGCCATGGCTTCGGCACGCACGGCGCGGGCGCCCTTCTCGCAGACCAGCACCACGGGGACAGACTTGTTCTTGGCCACCTGGGGCAGGCGCTCGTCCAGCTGTGCCAGGGGAATATTCTTGGCGTTGGTGATGTGACCGGTCACATATTCCTCGGCCTCGCGCACATCGACGACCACCGCTTTTTCGCGGTTGATGCGCTGCACGGCGTCAGCCGGAGTCAGGCTGCCAGCGCCCGCACCCTTGAGGGCAGGCACCATCAGCAGTGCGCCGGAACCAATGGCCAGCAGGAACAAATACCAGTTCTCGATGAAAAATTGCACGTCAATCCTCGGGATAGCAAACCGCGCAATTCTAGGGGGAGTTCCCCGGCCCGCCCCCGCGCACGGGCTTGACTGCTGCCAAGGGCGTCCCGTGCGGCCTAAAATCGCGGTTTTTCACGATCCGCTCACTTCTTTGTTTGCCGCGCGCGTGACGCGCCAAGGGACCCCATGTACAAGCTCGTTTTGATCCGCCACGGCGAATCCACCTGGAACCTCGAGAACCGTTTCACCGGCTGGACCGATGTGGACCTGACCGACACTGGCGTGGAACAGGCCAAGAACGCAGGCCGTCTGCTCAAGGCCGAAGGCTATGACTTCGACCTGGCTTTCACCAGCATGCTCAAGCGCGCCACCCGCACCCTGTGGCACGCCCTGGACGAGATGGACCGTACCTGGCTGCCGGTGGAACACAGCTGGCGCCTGAACGAGCGCCACTACGGCGGCCTGCAGGGTCTGAACAAGGCCGACATGGCCAAGCAGTACGGCGAAGCCCAGGTGCTGCAATGGCGCCGCAGCTACGACGTGCCGCCACCCGCCCTGGAAGCCACCGACCCCCGCAGCGAACGTGGCGACCGCCGCTATGCCGAGCTGCAGCCCGAGCAGATTCCGCTGACCGAATGCCTGAAGGACACCGTGGCCCGCGTGGTGCCGTTCTGGAACGACGCCCTGGCCCCCGCCATCCTGGCCGGCAAGCGCGTGGTGCTGGCCGCCCACGGCAATTCCATCCGTGCGCTGATCAAGTACCTGGACCATATTGCCGATGACGCCATCGTGGGCGTGAACGTGCCCAACGGCATTCCCCTGGTGTACGAGCTGGACGCCAACCTCAAGCCCATCCGCAGCTACTACCTGGGTGATGCCGAAGCCGCTGCCAAGGCCGCCGCTGCCGTGGCCGCCCAGGGCAAGGCCTGACGCGGGGCCGCAGCACGCTCTAGGTATCTGCACCGGGTTCGGACCCCAGACCCCCAAAGGGCCAAGGCCCCCGGTGTATATTGCTGTGTCAAAGGTATGGATCTATGGGCCAAAAACTGAAAATTGCTGGATGGGTATCGGTGGGTGCACTGGCTGGTGCACTGACCACGGTATCGCTGCAGACCGTGGCGCGTGGCGCCATGACGCCGCTGCCGCTGGAAGAGATCCAGCAGCTGTCCGCAGTGTTCGGCATCGTCAAAACCGACTATGTCGAGCAGGTCGATGACAAGAAACTGATCACCGATGCCATCTCCGGTATGGTGGCCAGCCTGGATCCGCACTCCCAGTACTTCGACAAGAAGTCCTTCAAGGAATTCCGGGAAGGCACGTCGGGCCGCTTTGTGGGCGTGGGCATCGAGATCACGCAGGAAGACGGTCTGATCAAGATCGTCTCCCCGATCGAAGGCTCCCCGGCCGACCGTGCCGGCCTGAAGACCAACGACCTGATCACCAAGATCGACGAAACCGCGGTCAAGGGCCTGTCGCTGAACGATGCGGTCAAGCGCATGCGCGGCGAACCCAACACCAAGGTGACACTGACCATTCTGCGCAAGGACGAGAGCCGCAGCTTCCCTGTGACCATCACGCGCGAAGAGATCAAGACCCAGTCCGTCAAGGGCAAGCTGATCGAGCCCGGCTACGGCTGGATCCGCCTGAGCCAGTTCCAGGAACGCACGGTGGACGACTTTGTACGCAAGGTCGAAGAAATCTACAAGCAAGACCCCCAGCTCAAGGGCCTGGTGCTGGACCTGCGCAATGACCCGGGCGGGTTGCTGGATGCGGCCGTGGCGATTTCCTCGGCCTTCCTGCCCCAGGGCGTGACCGTGGTCAGCACCAACGGCCAGTTGCAGGAAAGCAAGGCCACCTTCAAGGCCGATCCCGAGTTCTACGCCCGCCGTGGCCAGGGTGATCCGCTGCAGCGCCTGCCCGCCGCACTGAAGAAAGTGCCGCTGGTGGTGCTGGTCAACGAAGGCTCGGCATCCGCCAGCGAAATCGTGGCCGGTGCCCTGCAGGACCACCACCGCGCCACCATCATGGGCAGCCAGACCTTCGGCAAGGGATCGGTGCAGACCGTGCGCCCCCTGGGCCCGGATACCGGCCTGAAGCTGACCACGGCACGCTACTACACGCCCAGCGGCAAATCCATCCAGGCCAAGGGCATCGTGCCCGATGTGATGGTGGATGAAACCGCCGACGGCGATATGTATGCGGCACTGCGCATGCGCGAAGCCGATCTGGAAAAGCACCTGTCCAGCGGACAGGGCGAGGAAGTCAAGGACGAAGCCCGCGAGAAGGCCCGTGAAGAAGCCCGCAAGCGCCTGGAGGAAGAGGCCAAGAAGCCGGCTTCCGAGCGCCGTCTGCCGGAGTTCGGCTCCGACAAGGACTTCCAGCTGCGCCAGGCGCTGAACCAGCTGCAAGGCAAGTCGGTGAAGGTCAGCAAGACCCTGACCGAGCGCCCCGCAGAAACCAAGGAAGAATGAGCACGGCAGGCTTCCCGCCTGCGCCGCTCACCCAAGCCGGGACGCCATGCTCCCGGCTTTTTCATTTCTCGCAACGATATGGGCCCACTGCCATGAATGACGATCAACTGCTGCGCTACTCACGCCACATCCTGCTGGATGAGGTCGGCATCGAAGGCCAGCAGCGCATTCTGGATGCCCACGCCCTGGTCATAGGTGCAGGCGGTCTGGGCTGCCCGGCAGCGCTGTTTCTGGCATCGGCCGGTGTCGGCGAGATCACGCTGGTGGACCACGACACGGTCGACCTGACCAATCTGCAGCGCCAGATCGGCCACACCACCGAACGTGTGGGCATGCCCAAGGTGGAGTCCCTGGCCGCCGCACTGCATGCGCTGAATCCCGGTGTGAAAGTGCATTGCGTACAGCAGCGTGCCGATTCCGAGCTGCTGGACCACGCAGTGCCGCACGCCAGCGTGGTGCTGGACTGCAGCGACAACTACCGCACGCGCCACGCCATCAACGCGGCCTGCATGCGCCACCAGGTTCCGCTGGTGGCTGCCGCCGTGATCCGCTTTGACGGGCAGCTGAGCGTCTTTGACCCACGCCAGCCCGACAGCCCCTGCTATGCCTGCCTGTTCCCCGCCGATGCCGAGTTTGAAGAGGTGCAATGCTCCACCATGGGCGTTTTTGCCCCGCTGGTCGGCGTGATGGGGAGCCTCCAAGCCACGGAAGCCCTCAAACTGCTTTCCGGGGCAGGCACGTCCATGACAGGGCAGTTGCTGATGCTGGAGGGTCGCAGCATGGAATGGAGCCGGATGCGCGCGCACCGCAACACAGAATGCAAGGTATGCGGTTAAAAAATGTAGGATTCTGCCTACCCTTTTACATCTCAGAGGCTGGCAGAATGGTCCGTACAAAGTGCACACCGGCACTTGCCACTCCGCACCTACCATGTCCGCATTGCGTCCCCCCACTTGATGGTTATCTACAGTGAAACTGCGCGCATACATCGTTGAAGACAACGCCACGATTCGCGAGAACCTGATCGAAACGCTTTCTGAGCTGGCCGATGTGGAGACCGTGGGTATTGCGGAAACCGAAGCCGAAGGCACGGCCTGGCTGTCCGCGAATGGCCACCATTGGGATATTGCCATCGTGGATCTGTTTTTGCGCCAGGGCAGCGGCCTCGGCGTGCTGGCGGCCTGCCAGGAACGCTCTGCGCAGCAGCGTATGGTGGTGCTCAGCAACTACGCCACGGCCGATGTCAGGGCGCGCTGTTCCCAGCTGGGCGTGGATGCGGTATTCGATAAATCGAATGAAATCGATGCGCTGGTGGATTACTGCACACAGCAAAGTGCCGCGGCATAAAAGCCCCGCAACCGCCCATAAAAAAAAGCTGCCTTCCGGCAGCTTTTTTTATGGCGCACAGTCTTCAATCAATGAGCTTGTTTTTCAACGCGTAGTAGGTCAGATCGCTATTGGAGGAGAGCGACATTTTCTCCATCAAACGCGTTCTGTACGTACTTACAGTTTTTACACTTAGAGACAGAGACTTTGCAATATCGCCTGCTGTTTCCCCCTTGGCCAGTTTCAGGAAAACCTGAAATTCGCGCTCTGACAGTTGCTCATGGGGCGGCGCATCGTCCTTGCGATTGAGTTGCTGCGCCAGCAAATCGGCCACCGTGGGCGTCAGATAGCGGCGCCCCAGCGCAATGGTGCGAATGGCTTCGGCAATTTCCTTGGGTTCGCATTCCTTGTTGAGATAACCGCTGGCACCCTGGCGAATCAGATTGATCGCGTAATGCTCTTCGGGATAACCGCTCAGGATCAGAATTCCCATATCCGGCGCCTTGGCCCGCAACATGGCCAGGGCATCCAGGCCACTTTGTCCGGGCATGGACAAATCCATCAGCAATACATCAATCTCTTGCTCTCTCACCAGATCAATGGCTTCACGGCCATTCGAAGCCTCCCCCACCACCCTTAAATCCACATGCTCGGACAGGTATTGGCGTAAACCCTGACGAACAATCGCGTGGTCATCGACTATGCCTACTTTGATCATCGAATCGTTTCTCCTCTGAGTAAGGCACACAGTCAGGTTTCTGTATGCAGAAATCCACTGGTCATTGCTAACGTACATCGCGTCTGAAGCAACTTGATTATGCAGAATAACTGCACCACACTCGTGACCGCAGGAGGATTTCGATGAAGTGGTCCCAAATACGCCGAATGGCCATCAGCTTGCCGCTGGCCATGCTGGCAGCCATCGCCATGGTGGCGATCAATGAGGTTGGGTACCAACGCTCCAACCAGGCGCTTGAAGCCATGGCGCACACCCAAAGCACGCGCAATGCCATCAACCAGTTGATGCAGAACATGCTGGATGCAGAAACTGGGCTGAGAGGCTATCTGCTGACCAGCGACGAACGCTATCTAGAGCCCTACAACAAGGCCGTCACATCGATCAACGGTGACATGGACCAGCTGCGCGAACTGTTCATCGATGAGCCCGATGACCTGACCATTTTCTCTCCTCTCTCCCGCCAGGTCTCCCGCAAGACGGCCGAGATGGAGCTGAGCCTGCGCCTGTTCCGCGAAGGCAATGAGGAAGCCTGGCGCTTCGTCATGTTCACCGACATGGGCAAGCAAAACATGGACGCCATCCGCAGCTACACCCGGCAGCTGACGGAGAGCAGCGATGCCCGTGCAGAGGCCAAACGCAGCGATGTCGAGAACGCGTTGTGGCTGTCCCGCCTGGGGATTGCTACCGTGACGGTAATCGGCCTGCTGGCGTTCTACATGTACCTGCGCCAGACCCACACCCTGGAGGATGTGTACAAGCGGGAACAGAAAATCCAGAGCGAGGAACGCAGCCGCCTGGAAGACCTGGTGCGCGAGCGCACCGCCACCCTGACCGAACTGGCCAACCACCTGCAGCAGGTACGCGAAGACGAACGCGGCCATCTCGCACGTGAATTGCACGACGAACTGGGATCCTTGCTCACAGCAGCCAAGCTTGACGTGGCCCGCCTCAAATCCCGCATCGACATGACGGTGCCCGAAGTGGCGGACCGCATCATGCACCTGACGGAAACCCTCAACAGCGGCATTGCCCTCAAACGCCGCATCATCGAAGACCTGCGCCCGTCGTCCCTCTCCAACCTGGGCCTGACGACGTCACTGGAAATCCTGACCCGCGAGTTCGCCCAGCGCTCCAACATCGAGGTGGAAAGCAGCCTGGAGCAGGTGGAACTGCCCGACGCCACGCAGCTGACGGTCTACCGCATCGTGCAGGAGTCGCTGACCAATATCGGCAAGTACGCCAGTGCGTCCCGGGTGGTGGTCAGCGTGCACAACTACCCTACCTATGTGGCGGTGCAGATCCAGGACAATGGCAACGGTTTTGACATGCACAGCGTGCGTCCCAATTCGCACGGTCTGGCCGGCATGCGCCACCGGGTGGAAGCCGCAGGCGGCCGCCTGACCGTCACCTCCGCACTGGGCGATGGCACCACCATCTCTGCGGTGATTCCCACGGCCCAATCCTCGATTGCCGCCTGACCCCCGCGCCCCGGGCTCCCCATGGCTTGCTTTGGCAAGCCATTTTTTTGTAGTCCCAGACTGACACTTCTGCACCCTCCCGGCTGACGCCGAGCCATCCCCGGGACCGTCACCTCGCTGTTACAGCTGGCCCTACAGTGGTCCATCTGCCTTCCAACATTGGGAAGCGGTTTCACTCTTAGCGGAGAACGATATGCTGCACTACGCCATCGTCTGCTTGGTCATCGCCCTGATTGCCGCCGTCTTCGGCTTTGGCGGCATTGCCGCCAGCGCGGTGGGCATTGCCAAGATTCTGTTCTATGTGTTCGTGATCATGGCCGTCATCACTTTTGTGCTCAGTCTTCTCAAAAAGGGATGAATGCTGCCCTCACCCTATAAAGGATCCATGACATGCCATTTTCTGAAGATACCCAAAAGCGCGTAGACCAGGCTGCGGATGCCACCCGGGATGCCGCCAAGGAAGCCGCCCACAGCGCCCAGGAATTTGCCGGCAACGTGGCCGACAGCGCCCGCGACGCCATGCGCAACACCCGTGCGGCGGCCAGCCATGCGTTTGACAAGGCCCAGGACGGTTTCAATGCGGTGGAGCGCGAGCTCAACCCCACCATCGACGATTTCGCCGCCAAGGCGCAGGCCATGGCAGAGCGCAGCATCCAGTTCTGCGCCGACAGCTCCGAACGCGCACGCCGCCAGTTCCAGCAGGCATCCGAAGCCACCACGCGCTATGTGGTGGAGCAGCCCGGAAAGTCCATCCTGCTGGCCGCCGCTGCGGGTGCCGCCGTCGCCGCCGCACTGCTGATGGGCTCGCGTCGCCGCTAAGGCGCTGGCGCACCACCGCTCCACCACGTGCCTTGGGATCTCACCCGAGGCACGGTATGGCAAAGCGCCCCTCACCTTCTTCCCTTTCTCCCTCCCAACAGACCACATAAGGAGCTTCTATGCAGAAAACCACCCGTGCCATCACCTTGTCTGTCCTGATGGGCGCCGCCGTCCTGGTCACCACCGGTTGTGCCGTGGTCCGCGACCAGCAAAGCGTGGGGTCCTATGTCGATGACTCCGCCATTACCACGGCGGTGAAGGCCAAGATGGCCGAAGACAAGTCCGTGTCGGCCACCGCCATCAGTGTGGAAACCCTCAAGGGCACGGTGCAGCTGTCGGGCTTTGCCAAGAGCCAGGCCGAAAAAGACCGTGCGGAATCCATTGCACGCAACACCAAGAACGTCCGGGCCGTGCAAAACAGCATCGTGGTCCGTCCCTGACCCCCGCTGCGCTGCGGCCGCTCACCGCGCCTGCAGCGCAGCCCCTCCTCCATGACGGGCCCCGGAGCCCCAGTTGCCGGCAAATGCTTACGCGTTTGCCGGCATTTTTTTGGGGCTTTGCCATTCGGTAAGCTACACGCTATGCGCGCCTTCAATTGCGATCACTGCGGCCACCTGGTTTTCTTCGACAGCACCTGCTGCGTGCACTGCGGCAGCACGCTGGCCTTTGTGCCCGAATGGCTGCGCATGGCGGCACTCACCCCGGCTCTGCCCGCAGGCACCCCCTCGGTGCCCGCCGTCCAGGCCATGCCCACGGCCGCCCCTGCGGCCGAACTCTGGCAGTCCAAGGATGCCGGTCGCACGGACTCCGGACGCTGGCGGCTGTGCAGCAACCACACGGCCTACCAAGCGTGCAACTTTGCCGTACCTGCGGACGATCCCCAACCGCTGTGCATTTCCTGCCGGCAAACCCGCTGGCTGCCGGATTTGTCAGACCTCGCCAATCTGCGCCGCTGGAAAGTGATCGAAGATGCCAAGCGCCGCCTGTTCTACACCCTGGCCCGCTTGCACCTGACCCGCCTGGACGGCGTGGTGGCACCCGAGTTCGAGTTCCTGGCAGACCAACCCGGCCAGCCGGTGATGACCGGCCACCGCAGCGGCACCATTGTGCTGAATGTGGCCGAAGCCGATGACGACGAACGCACGCGCCGCCGCATGGCACTGCATGAGCCCTACCGCACGCTGGTCGGCCACCTGCGCCATGAATCGGGGCATTTCTACTGGGATGTGCTGGTCCATGCCCAGCCACACGCACTGGAACAGTTCCGCGCCCTGTTTGGCGATGAGCGCCAGGACTATGGCCAGGCGCTGCAGACCCACTACCACGTGGGTCCTGCCGGCCCCTATGGCTGGCAGGAGCAGCATGTCAGCGCCTATGCCACGGCCCACCCCTGGGAGGACTGGGCAGAAACCTGGGCCCACTATCTGCACATGGTGGATCTGATGGAAACAGCCGCCTGCTACCGCACGCAGCTGACCATACCGGGAGAGCTGGGGCCGCACACCGTGCAGGACCCGTTCACACCGCAAGGCCGTGATTTCAACGCCATGCTACGCGCCTGGGTGCCGCTGACCCTGCTGCTCAACAGCCTGAACCGCAGTCTGGGCCAGGACCACGCCTATCCGTTTGCCCTGTCCGGCGGCGCCATCACCAAGCTGCGCTTTGTGCACGACCTGCTCACGCCCTACCAACCCGCCGCCCACTGAGCAGCGCCCCCTAAGCCAGCGACCAAAGGCCAGACATCAGAGGGTATTCAGCCCCCCTGGCCGGGCTCAAGCGCGTCCCACCTTGGCCATCAAGCGCGCCTGCACGCTGTCAGAAACAAACTTGTCCACCTCGCCGCCCAGCGAGGCAATCTCGCGCACAAAGGTGCTGCTGATGAACTGGTATTTGTCACCCGGCGTCAGGAATACGGTTTCCACCTCGGGCATCAGGTGGCGGTTCATCCCGGCCAGCTGGAATTCATAGTCGAAGTCGGTCACCGCACGCAGCCCGCGCACCATGGCCTTGCCGCCCTTGGCCACAACAAAGTCGCGCACCAGGCCGGAGAAGCTCTCCACCGTGGCGTTGGAGTACGGCGCCGCCGCCTCCCGCACCATCTCCAGGCGCTCGTCCAGCGTGAACAGCGTTTTCTTGTGGTGGCCCGCCGCCACCGCCACGATCACCCGATCAAACAGCTGGCAGGCACGGCGCACCACGTCTTCGTGGCCCAGGGTGATGGGGTCGAAAGTGCCAGGGTAGACAGCAATCACCGGGGGATGGGACATGGACAGGCCTCCTTGTTCTGCAGGGTTGTCAAAAAAAGCAGCGCCATTATGCCGCTGCCCATCCCGCCACCCTGTCCCCTGGAAGATGCCTGCGCACCATCAAAAAGAGGCCCAGCAGAGCCTCTTGTGCAATCTGCTTGCGCGCAGCAGTGGCCTGCATCGGCATTACTCCGCTGCAGCAGCCTCCGGGCGCTTGCGCAGCAAATGCGCGTGCACCATGCCGGCTTTCAGGTAGCGGTGCACCTGCAGACCGACAGCCTCCAGCGCGGCATCGTCCCAGGCCGCGGGCGCTTCCAGGTAGACATAGCCATCCGCAGCCACCGCCTGGGCGGCTGCCTGCAGCGCGGGCTGAAACAGCGCTTCAGCGCCGAACGGCGGGTCGAGAAAGATCGCATGCCATTGGCCGGGCGCCGCCTGCTTCAGCGCGGCCAGCGCATCACCACGCTGCACACGCACCGCCGTGGCCCCCAGTTGCTGCTGCAACCGCTGGATCTGGGCAATCAACGCCGCATCCTGCTCCACCATCCACACTTCGGCGGCGCCGCGCGAAGCGGCTTCCAGTCCGAGTGCGCCAGTGCCGGCAAACGCGTCGATGCAACGCCAGCCCCCCAGGTCCTGGCCCAGCCAGTTGAACAGAGTCTCGCGCACGCGGTCGGGCGTGGGGCGCAGGCCAGGCCGGGTGGCCACAGGCAGGCGCCGGCGGCGCCAAGCGCCTCCGATGATGCGGATCTCTCCGCTACCGGTATTGCCCTGGCGCGGCGCCTTGTTTCCGCCCCCTTGCTTGGCACGGGCAGCGGAAGCCTTGGCGGCGTTCTTGACGGCAGCACCTGCGGTCTCGGCCTCCTGCTGGGCTTTTTCCTGGCGGCGCTTGAGCTTGGCCTCCACGGCCAGGGCTTCGTCCAGGGTGCGATAACTGTTGCGGCTCACTTGTTCTTTTCTCCGAGCACCACGGTGACCATGCGGTCCGGGTGCAGCACGCGCTGCACGGCAGCGCGGATGTCGTTCACGGTCAGGGCCTGAATGCGGTCGGTCCAGTGGTCCAGATAGTCCAGAGGCAGGCCGTTCCAGGCGATATTGGCCACATTGCCCAGCAGCTTGGCATTGCTGTCGATGCGCAGGGCGAAGCCACCGATCAGATTGTCCTTGGCTGCCTGCAACTCGGCTTCCGTGGGGCCTTCGGCGACGAACCGGGCCAGCACCTCGCGCGAGACCTTCAGTGCCTCTTCCGCCTGGTCGGGCCGCGTCTGCAGGCTGATGACGAAGGCACCGGCATGCAGACCGGGCGCAAAGTCGCTGCTCACGCCATACGTCAGGCCGCGCTTTTCACGCACCTCTTCCATCAGTCGCGAGACAAAGCCGCCACCGCCCAGGATGTGGTTGCCCACCAGCAGGGCCAGAAAGTCGGGGTCCTTGCGCGCAATGCCAGGCTGGCCGACCAGCACCTGGGCCTGGGCCGACTGGAAGGGAATCTTTTCCTCCACCGCCTTGCTCAGAGCTGGCACCTCTGCCACGGCGGGCAGAGGCAGGCAGCCCTTGCCGTCATTGGCAGGCAAGCGGGCCAGCAACTGCTGCACCAGGGTGTCGGCCTGGGCGCGGTTCACCGCCCCCACCACGCTGACCTTGGCACGGCAGGCCTGGAACGATCGCGCATGCAGGGCCTGCATGTCGCCCAGCTGGATATGGGCCAGCGTCTGCTCCGTGGTGCGCATGCCGTAGGGGTGGCCGCTGTACACCAGCTTGCCGAAGGCACGGCCGGCCACCGTGCCAGGGCGGGTGCTGCTTTCCTGGATGGCCGCGCTCCAGCGGGCGCGCTCGCGCTGCCACACGTCCTGCGGCCAGCTGGGCTGTGCCATCTGGCGCGAGGCCAGGTCCACCGAGCGGTTCAGCAGATCCGGCACCGTCAGACTGCGCAGCGAATAGCTGAAGCTGTCCTGCCCGGCGCCCGCTCCGAACGAGGCCCCCAGATCGGCCCAGGCTTCGCCCAGCCTGTTTTCGTCCAGCGCCGCCGCCTTGCCGTCGGCCTTGACACCCTTGGAAGCCATCAACGCCACGGCAGTGGCCAGACCGGACTTGTCCACCGGGTCGCGGCGGCTGCCGGCATCAAACGCCACCTGTACATCCACCATGGGAATGCTGGGACTTTCCACCAGCCAGACCTGGGCGCCGCTGGCCTGGGTCCAGTGCTGGATGGGCAGCAGTGCCCAGGCGTTGCTCACGCCCAGGCCTGCCACGGTGCATGCCGCATAGGCGCAGGCCGCAATGGTTTTCATCTTCTTCATGACCAAATCTCTCCTGGCGCTCAGTGCAGATCGCCGCTGACAGGGGCGGCAGGGCGGGGTTTCTTGCCCGCCAGGGGCTGGGGCACCAGCACGCCCACGGTCAGTTGGTCGTCACCAAAATAGCGTCGGGCCACGGACTGCACCTGCTCGGCCGTCACGGCCATCAACTGGCGCAGCACCTGGTCTTCGGCATCCACGGGCATGCCCATGGTCCAGTAACTGCCCAGGCTTTGTGCCTGTGCAAAGACCGAGTCCCGCTCATACACATTCGAGGCCATCCACTGGGTCTTGACCCGCTCCAGCTCGGCCGCCTGCACACCGTCCTTGGCAATACGCTGGATCTGGCCACGCAGGGCTTTTTCCACTTCCGCCGCCGTATGGCCCTTGGCCGGCACGCCGGTCAACATGAACAGCGCCGGCCCCCGGCCGAATACCGAGGCCGAACTGCCAGCCCCATCGGCCACGCGGCCCTTGCCTTGCACCAGGGCCCGCTCCAGGCGCGCACCGTCATAGCCGTCCAGCACAGCGGACAGCACCAGCAGCGCCAGTGCGTCGCGGTCTTCGGCCGTGGGCTGGGCCAGATTGCGGTAGGCCGGAGCGCGGTAGGCCATGGCCACAAAGGCCTGCTCGGCCGGCTGTTTCACTTCGATGCGGCGCACGCCGATCTGCGCAGGCTCGGTGCGCGGCTTGCGCGTTGGCACAGTGCGAGCCGGAATCTGGCCGTAGGTGGCTTCCGCCCAGACCTTGACCTGGTCGGGATCGACATCTCCGGCAATCACGATGACGGCATTGGCCGGCACATACCAGGCTTTCTGGAACTGGCGCACATCGTCGGGCGTCATCGCGTCCAGATCGTCCATCCAGCCCACCACCGGGCGGCGGTAGGGCGAGGACTGGAACACGGTGGCCATCATCTGCTCCATCAGCACCGAGCGCGGCTGGTCTTCGGTGCGCATGCGGCGCTCTTCCTTGACCACTTCGATTTCCTTGGTGAACTCGGCATCCGGCCACTGGTTGCTGGCAAAGCGGTCGGCCTCCAGGGCCATCACTTCCTGCAGCTTGTTCGCCGGAATCTGCTGGTAGTACCCGGTGTAGTCACGGTTGGTGAAAGCGTTCTCACGCCCGCCCAGAGCGGCCACCTTGCGCGAGAAATCGCCCGGCGCCACCTTGGCCGAGCCCTTGAACATCATGTGTTCCACCACATGGGCCACGCCCGAAGTGCCATCCACCTCGTCCATGGAACCCACCCGCACCCAGACCATGTTCACGGCCGTGGGGGCACGCTTGTCCGGCTGCACAATCAATTGCATGCCATTGGAGAGCTGGTACTGGCGCACGCTGGAAGCCGCGCCAGGGGCTGCGACAGCCCATTCGGCCAGCGAAGACGACACCGATGGCGTGGCCGGTGCATCCGCAGAACCGGCCTGCGCCAGTGCGGCACTTGCCACAAGTCCTAGGAGGGTAAGGGTACGTTTCATAGAATGGAGTGATTCTAAGAATCCACCAATGTTCAGTTTTTTCAAGAAAAAGCCCCCACACACCGAGTCTGCCGCTCCCGAAGCGGCGGATGTACGGCCCGATGCGCAGGCACCCCTGTCTGACGCGCCAGCCCCTGCCTTGCCCCAGCCTGCCACTGGCGAAGCCGCCAAAGGCGGCACCATGGGCTGGCTGCGCAACACCTTTGGCGGCGCCAAGGCGGATGCTACCCCGGTCGAAGCCGTGCCGTCGGATTTCTCCGTGCCCGCCGTCGCCGAGCCCCAGGCCAAGCCCGAAGCTGCGGGCGAGCGCCAGGGCTGGATGGACCGCCTCAAGGCGGGCCTGCGCAAGACCGGCACCAGCATCACCACCGTCTTCACCGGCACGCGCATCGACGATGCCCTGTATGAAGAGCTGGAGGACGCCCTACTGATGGCCGACACCGGCGTCAAAGCCACCCAGCACCTGCTGGAAGACCTCAAGCGCCGCGTCAAGGAAAGCAAGACCACCGAGCCGGCCTCCGTCAAAGGTCTGCTGGCCGAGGCCCTGACCGATCTGCTGGCCCCGCTGCAAAAGCCGCTGACGATTGGCGAACACCAGCCCACCGTGCTGATGGTGACCGGCGTCAATGGCGCGGGCAAGACCACGTCGATCGGCAAGCTGACCAAGCACCTGGCCGACAACGGCCAGACCGTGCTGCTGGCCGCCGCCGACACCTTCCGCGCTGCAGCGCGCGAACAGCTGGGCGTCTGGGCCACCCGCAACACGGTGGAAATTGTCAGCCAGGAAGGCGGCGATCCCGCAGCGGTCAGCTTTGACGCGGTCTCCGCCGGCAAGGCCCGCAAAAAGGATGTGGTGCTGGTCGATACCGCAGGCCGTCTGCCCACCCAGCTGCACCTGATGGAAGAGCTGAAAAAGATCAAGCGCGTGGTCAGCAAGGCCGATGGCACGGCCCCGCACGAGGTGCTGCTGGTGATCGACGGCAATACCGGCCAGAACGCGCTCAACCAGGTCAAGGCCTTTGACGAGGCCCTGGGCCTGACCGGCCTGATCGTGACCAAGCTGGACGGCACGGCCAAGGGTGGCGTGCTGGCGGCCATCGCCCAGGAAAAGCCGATCCCCGTTTACTTCATCGGCGTGGGCGAGAAGGTAGAAGACCTGGAAACCTTCAACGCCAGGGAATTTGCCCAGGCGCTGCTGGCCTGACGCAGGCTACGGCGCCTCCCTCCCCTCTACGACCGAAAGCCCTGCTCCGCAGGGCTTTCTTTTTGGAACACGGCCTGCACAACGGTGTCAGCCCCCTCCAGCGCAGACCGTCTCTAGCGTTTGGCATCCCGGACCGGCATGGGGGCCTTGACATTCTGTGCCACCCACTGGCCGTAATCGTGCTGGGCCTGTTCGCCGCGCAGCAGCAGCTGCGGCAGCTCGTAAGGATGCTGGCTGCGCAGCCATTCCAGCAGCGGCTGCACCGCATCCGGCACGGTCTTGAACACCAGGCGCCACTCGGGCGACGCCTGCAATTCCCCGTTCCACAGATAGTGGGAAGTGATCTGGTCCACCTGCGCGCAGGCTGCCAGTTGCGCCTGCACCGCCCCCTGGGACAGGCGCTGGGCATCTTCGGCCGTGGGCACGGTGGTGGTCACCACGCTGACACCCCGAAAGGCAAAGCCCTTGGAGGGGCGGGTGGGGGGAATCTGGCTCATGCAACGCTCCGGCGGTTGGCAACAGGGGCCGATGGTGCCCCACTGCGCGGCAGTTGGGCATATTTTTTCCAACGGTTGCACCACAGCGCCCTGCGGCAGGAAGTGCACACTCAGCCGCCAGGGCCACCGCCTCTGCATTCCAGATGCCAGCCATGGCATCTTGATAAAACAATGATTTACAAGGCCTTGTACGTGCCACGCACTGGCGGCCCGTGCAGAACCTTGCTGCCTTCGCGGGCGAGTGGTTGTTGCGCGCCGTCCTGCCCAGTCCGCGACCGCCCCTAGTTGCTGGGCCAGCCCCACGGCGGCGGCCATCCCGCCCGGTTCCTGGGCACACTGCACCTCCATGAACTGGAGTACCAGTCGCGCAAGAACTGCACACGGAAAAGCGGCCCATGGCAGCTTAGGGCAGTTCACGCCATCTCTGGCTGCACACAGACTTCCCCCCGTGATGGCGGCGTGGCAGACCTCCACGATGTGCCTGAACTTTTGCCTGCTAACACCCAGATGTGCTTGAACTGCCCGCCAGCAAGCTCACCAGATCCACCTCGCGCTCAGCCACCGCACCATGGATCACCCGCTGCTCCAGCTCATCCAGATGGGCCATGGCCACGGCCAAGGCCTTATCGCGTGCGCCGCCCAGCAAGGCGTTGATGATCTCCTGGTGCTCGCGGGGAGCACATACGGTCGCGGCCACACTGTCAAACAAGGCCTTGTACAACTCCGTAGTGCTCACCAGGCGTTGCATGTATGACAGCAACTCCTCGCTACCCGCCATGTGTGCCAGCACCAGATGGAACTCACCGGCCAGCCGGATAGAGTCTGCCCGGCGCCCATCCTCCATCGCCTGGTATTCCGCTTGCACATGACGCTGCAGCGCCTCTGTCTGCACAGCGTTCAACTGGCCGCACAGGCTGGTCACCAGACCTGCCTCGACAATGCGGCGCGCACGGTAGATGCTGCGCATCTCCTCGACCGTCGGGTTGGGCACAAAGGCCCCCCGGTTGTGCTCCAGCACCAGTCGCTTTTCAGCCCCCAAGCGGGTAAACACCTTGCGTACGGCACCCCGGGTGCAGTCCAGCGCCTCGGCCAGCGCGCGCTCGCGCAAGGGCGTGCCGGGACGCAGCTTGCCGCTCAGCAGCGCCCGCGAAATCGCCTCATAGACACGTTCGTCCACACTGACTGTGCCATCGGCTACAGGCTCTTCGCTGGGGACATGGGGAGCAAGGCGGCGGGAAGAGGCGGACATGGACAGCACAAAGACAACAGGCTTGAAATCTTAGCGGCACGGGCACCCCGCGTTCAAGTCAGGGGACCCGCCGTCGCCAGGCATCAGGGTTTACGCGCAATACCTGCACAAATATGAGTCTCACCCAAAATTTTGGTTAACCAAAATATAAAATTTGATTAACCATTGTATTGAACCAGCTCATACCAATGGGGAGAGACATGCCATATCAGCGGACGTTCTGCGTCGCCTGTCGGGCACTTGTCGGCCTGAGTCTTTTCTCTGTTCCCTAGAAAGTTTTCACCCATGGCGCAACTTCCCGCTTTTCCTCTCAAAGCCCTGGCGGCCCTGTCGCTGGCTGGTGCATCCGCCTTCGCCCACGCCGCGTGGCCGGACCGCCCCATCACCCTGGTGGTGGGTTTCACCGCCGGCGGATCGGCCGACACGCTGGCGCGCACGATCGCCGAGCCGCTGTCCCGCCGTCTGGGCGTGCCGGTGATTGTGGATAACGTGGCCGGCGCTGGCGGCACCATCGCCACCCAGCGTGTGGTGCGCGCCAAGCCAGACGGCAACACCATCATCCTGGCGTCCAACAGCGAAATCGTGCTGGCCCGCCACTTCAACAGCGCCATTGCCTACGATGGCACCAAGGACCTGCGCCCGGTCACACTGGTGGGCGTCATGCCCATGGTGCTGGTCGCCGGCCCCAAGGTGCCTGTCACCTCGGTCGAGGCCATGCTCGCGCGCGCCAAGACCCAGGCAGGTGCCGACACCTTTGCGTCCTCCGGCATTGGCACGGCCTTGCACATTGCCGGTGAAATGCTGAACCAGCAGGCCAAGGTGTCGATACAGCACGTCCCCTACAAGGGCGGCGTACCCATGCTGACCGACATCATCGGCGGCAATGTGGATTACGGCTACTTCATGGTGCCTTCGGTGCTGGGTTTCCTCAAAGAGGGCAAGGTCAAGCCACTGGGCACCACCTCGAAGACCCACTGTGAAGTCCTGAAGGGCATCCCCGCCATGTCGGCCAGCAAGGCACTGCCCAACTATGACTTCGGCGTATGGACCGGCATCTTCGCCCCCAAGGGTGTCGCGGAGACCGTGGTGACACGCCTGAACACCGAGATCAATGCAGCGATGCGCGAACCCCAAGTCATCAAAATGCTGGACCAGGCCTGCATTGGCCAATCGGGCGGCACGCCCGCTGAGTTCGCCAAGCTGATCCTGGCAGACGCCCAGAAGATGCGCCAGATCGCAACGCCCGAAATCGGTGCCGTGCGATAGGCTCCATCCCTACAGGAAACATTCAACGTGAGCACTTCCAGCCTTTTACTGCAGAACGTTCGCCCCATGGGCGAGCCAGCCTGCGACCTGTTGATCGAGCAAGGCCGTATCGCGGCCATGGGCACCTCGCTGAACACACCCGAAGGTACCGAGCGCATCGACGGCGGGGGCCAACTGCTACTGCCCGGCCTGATCGAATCCCACACCCACCTGGACAAGACACTCTGGGGCCAGGACTGGTACGTCAACGAGGTGGGCAACCAGTTGGTCGACAAGATCAACAACGAGCGCACCTACCGCGCCCAAACGCGGCACGACAGTGCGAGCCAGTCGCTGCGCATGGCACGCGAGTTTCTCGCGTTGGGCACCACGCGCATCCGCAGTCACGCCGACGTGGATACGGACATTGGCACCCAGCATGTGGCGGGCCTGCTGCAGACCCGCGCGGACATGGCGCCCTGGCAAGATATTCAGGTGGTGGCTTTCCCACAATCGGGCCTGCTGCAGCGCAAGGGCACGGCACAGCTGCTGGATGCATCCCTGGCCATGGGGGCGGACGTGCTGGGCGGTCTGGACCCCTGTGCCATCGACCTGGACCCGGCCCAATCGCTGAACGTGCTGTTCGAGATCGCCGAGCGCCACAACAAGCCGCTCGACATCCACCTGCACGAGCCCGGCGACATGGGCGCCTTCTCGCTCCAGCTGATCTTGGACCGTACCGAAGCACACGGCCTGCACAACAAGGTGGTGATCAGCCACGGCTTCTGCCTGGGCGATGTGAGCGATGCCCAGCGCAGCGCGCTGCTGGCGCGCATGGCCAAACTGGGTGTGTCGCTGGTCACCAGTGCGCCGCCTTCGCGCAGCGTGCCGCCGCTGGGTGCCTGCCAGCGCGCGGGCGTGCCCATGGCTGGCGGCAACGACGGTATCCGCGATACCTGGTCGCCCTACGGCCGCCCTGACATGCTGGAACGCGCCATGTTCATCGGCATGCGCTACAACTTGCGCCGCGACGATGAAGTCGAGCAAGCGCTGCACTGCGTCACCCACGCAGGTGCCACGGTCTGTGGCTTCGCCGACTATGGCCTCACACCCGGAAGCCGAGCCGATCTGGTGCTGGTGCCCGCCCAGACGCCCGCCCACGCCGTGGCCGCCCGCCCCGTTCGCTCACTGGTCATCGCCCACGGTCAGATCGTGGCGCGCGAGGGCAGCTTGCTGCTGGAGTAACCGGAATCAGAAGCCCCGCCCCCACGGACGTGCTTCTGTAGCTTCCGCCCCCCAAATCACGCAATGAAATCGAGCAATCGCTTTCATTGAAAATCTCTTAGACAGGGACAAACCCGGTCTGTCTTTTAAGCAGGGTATGTCCAAGTGCCCCGCTGCGGGCACTTGGACATACTTTTCGCAAGGGCTTCACCGCACCGCCCTGCGGCAGGAAGTGCACACTCAGCCGCCAGGGCCGCCGCCCCGGCATTCCAGGCACCAGCCATGAAATCTTGATAAAACAATGATTTACAAGGCTTTATACGTGCCACGCACTGGCGCCCTCCAAATCCAGTACAAATCCTGTGACGGTGTACGGAGCCTGCGACAACTTGTCACGACCCCTGGCCCTACATCGCGGGAACTTATGCCTTAGCACTCAGTCATAGAGAGTGCTAATATGGATTTATGGAAGAAAGGATCAATGCAATGACTACACAGACGGGCACCCTTACGGCTGCAACGGCTCTGGCACCTGCGAATCCTTGGGCTCTGGTGCCGCCGCTGGGCAATCTGGATGCTTACATCTCCGCTGTAAACCGCCTGCCCATGCTCACCCAAGAGGAAGAGCAGGACTATGCGCGCAAGCTCAAAGAACACAACGACCTGGATGCCGCCGGGCGCCTGATCATGTCCCATCTGCGCCTGGTGGTATCCATCTCGCGCCAGTACATGGGCTATGGCCTGCCCCACAGCGACCTGATCCAGGAAGGCAATGTGGGCCTGATGAAGGCGGTCAAGCGTTTTGACCCCGACCAGAACGTGCGTCTGGTCAGCTACGCCATGCACTGGATCAAAGCCGAGATCCACGAGTACATCCTGAAGAACTGGCGCATGGTGAAGGTGGCCACCACCAAGGCCCAGCGCAAGCTGTTCTTCAACCTGCGCTCGATGAAGCAAGAGCTCAAGGCGGATGCCGCCATCGAAACCGGCGACAACACCTTCCGCGACACGCTGACCGCACAGGAGATCGACTCCGTCGCCGCCAGACTGAACGTCAAGCGCGAGGAAGTGATGGAGATGGAAACCCGCCTGTCGGGTGGCGACGTGCTGCTGGACCCTTCGCCCAGCGACGACGATGACAAGGCCTTCGGCCCCATCTCCTACCTGACCGACGGCGCCCACGAGCCCACAGCCATGATCGAATCGCGCCAGCGCGATGTGATGGCCACCGACGGCATTGCCCAGGCGCTGGAGGCGCTGGACGACCGCAGCCGCCACATTGTGGAAGAGCGTTGGCTGAAGGTGAACGATGACGGCTCCGGCGGCATGACGCTGCACGAGCTGGCAGCCGTGTACGGCGTGAGTGCCGAACGCATCCGCCAGATCGAAGTGGCCGCCATGAAGAAAATGAAGAAGGCGCTGGCCGAGTTTGCATAAACCCGGCCAAAACCGCACAGTGCCACACAGGCACTGCGCCCATGGCTGCCCTGCAGCCTCCTGAAACCCGGATAATTTCCGGGTTTTTTATTGCCCGCCGTCACGCCGTCCGCGCAGGCAGCTATCACTTTGCATTGGGAGAAGCCATGACCGAATCCACCCGCTCCACGCTGTGCCGCCGCAGCCTGATGAGCCTGGCCTGCGCGGCCGCCCTGGGCTGCAGCGTGGGCGCGGTCCAGGCCGAGCAGTGGCCCAGCAAGCCCCTGCACCTGATCGTCGGCTTCCCCGCAGGCTCTTCCCCCGACCTGACGGCCCGGGCGCTGGCCGAACCGCTGGAAAAAGCCCTGGGCCAGACCATCATTGTGGAAAACAAGGTGGGCGCGGGCGGCAACATTGCTGCCGAAGCCGTGGCCAAGGCCACGGACGGCCACACGTTCAGCGTGATGATCAACGGCAATATGACCATTGCCAAGCTGCTGAACCCCGCCGTGCGCTACGACCCGGTGAAGGACCTGCAGCCCGTCAGCCTGATCGGCGTGGCGCCACTGGTGCTGGCGGCACCGGCCAATGCCCCGGACGGCAAGGCCTTCTTCGCGGCCGGTGCCGCGGCTGGCAGCAAGTGGAGCTATGGCTCGCCCGGCGTGGGCACTGTGGGCCACCTGGGCATGGAACTGCTCAAGAGCCGCTCCGCGTTGCGGCCCGAACATGTGCCCTATGCCGGCTACCCCCAGGTGTACCAGGGTCTGCAAGGCGGCGATCTGCAGCTGTCCATGCTGCCGCCCGCGCTGGCCATGCAGCAGATCCAGGCCGGCAAGCTGCGCGGCATTGGCGTGACCTCGGCGGCCCGCAGCCCGCTGGCCCCCGGCCTGCCCAGCCTGAAGGAGCTGGGCGTGCAGAACTTTGACCTGGAAATCTGGAACGCTGTGGCCGCCCCCAAGGCCATGCCACGCGCCCATGTGGACAAGCTGGCCGCCGCCGTCAGCGCCATCGTGCGCACCCCGGACATGCGCGCCAAGCTGGCAGTCCAGGGCTGGCAGGTGGTGGGCAGCAGCCCGGAAGGCCTGTCCAACCGCATCCAGCAGGATGTGAAGGCCCTGGGCACCATCATCCGCGAACAAGGCATTCGCGGCCAGTAAGCGCTGCGCGGCCGCAGGGCCTGGCAGCCATGGGCGGATCGCCCACAAAAAAAGGAGGCCTGGGCCTCCTTTTTTCACGCCGTGCATTCCGCCACGCATGCCGGTGGCCCTGAAGGCCGCTGCATCTACACACGCCTTTGTCAGGCCGCTTCCAGGGCCCGGACTTCCAGGGTCTGCAACGCCTGGCGCTGGCGTGGGATGAACACCGCCGCTGCGCCGTGCAGGCGCTGGGCCTGCAGCGCCAGCACATCGCTGAGCTGGGCACTTTCCTCGGCCATGCCGCGGTTCTGCTCGCTCAGGTCACGCAAATGGGCCACGGCGTCGCTGATCTGCGCACTGCCGGCCGCCTGCACATGGGTCTGCTCCAGGATACGGCCCATGGACTGGGCCAGGCTGTCGATGCCTTCCACCACCGAATGCATGGTGATGCGTGCCGTCTGGGCGGCAGCGTGGCCCTGCTCCACCTGCTGGCGTGAACCCTGGATCAGGTTCTTGATGTCCCGCGCGGCCTGGGCGCTTTGCTGCGACAGCTGACGCACCTCCGCCGCCACCACGGCAAAGCCTTTGCCATGCTCTCCCGCCCGCGCGGCTTCCACGGCCGCATTCAGCGCCAGCAGATTGGTCTGGAAGGCAATGCCATCGATCATGCCCACGATGTCGGCCACCTTCTTGCTGGAGACATCAATGCCCTGCATGGCCTGGACCAGCTGGTCGACGCAGCTCTGGCCCTGGCTCACGCCCTGCACGCCTTCGCGCGCCTGCACCATGGCAGCCTCGGCCAGGCTCTGGGTTCCGGCAATCGTCTGCCCCAGCTGCGCCAGCGCTTGCGCCGCCTGCTCCAGATCGGTCGACGCCTGCTGGGTGCGCTGCGCCAGCTGCACATTGCCGGTCTGCAGGGATCCGGCGCAAGCACTGACCTGCTCGGCCTTGCCTTCGATATCACTGACGAGGGAACGCATGTTCAGCCCCGCCTGCTCCACACTGCGCATCAGGCTGCCGACTTCATCGCGCCGGCTCAGGAACAGCGACTGCGCACTTTCCCCGCTGGCCACCTGGCGCGCCTGGCGCAGCACGGCGTGCAGCGGCCAGACCAGGTGGCGCCCCATCCACAGCAAGCCGCCCAGCGCGCATGATGCCCAGCCCAGCGCCATGGCCAGCAGGATCGTGCTGTGGACGCCCAGGGCGGCCCCCAGACCCAGCGCCACGCCCCACAGCAGCATGGCCGCGGCACCGGTGCAGAGCTTGGTGGTAGCCGACACAAAGTGCAAGCGGCTCCACCAGGCACGCCAACCCTGCGGGAATACATAGCCGCGGCGCACCTGCAACTGGTGGTTGCCGCTGTTGAGCAGGTCATACAGCGCCTGCTGGGCCTGGGTTTCCTGCGCCGTGGGCTTGGTGCGCACCGACAGATAGCCAATCGTCTTGCCGCCCGCCTGGATGGGGCTGGCATTGGCCCGCACCCAGTAGAAATCGCCGTTCTTGCAGCGGTTCTTGACCACGGCCGTCCAGCTGGCGCCGTGCTTCAAGGTATCCCACATGTCGGCGAACAGAATGGCCGGGGTATCCGGGTGGCGGATGATGTTGTGGGGCTGCTGCTGCAGCTCCTCGAAGCTGTATCCGCAGGTGCTCAAAAAGGCGTCATTGGCATAGATGATGTTGCCTTTGAGATCGGTGGCAGACAGCAGCGTATCGCCATCCTGCAACTGGTGCTCCACGGCGGTGACCGGCAGATTGATGCGCATAAACCCCCTTCGCTTTGTTGCTTTGCGGGTGGATGCGGCGCTCACGGCAGTCCACCGAAGAGGTGCAATATGCGGAGCCGTCCCACGTGCCCGGTTGATAAAAATCAACACCACCGCGCAATGCATAGCGAATACCAATCTCTGGGGATGCGCTATCGTGGCATGCACGCCGCAGGTATTGACCTGCGGCAAGATGCCCTTGACCTGATGCCGCTACCAGCGGCATCAGCCCTTATTTTTCGGCCAGCAGCACCTGGGCATCGGCCACCAGCGGCTGGGCGCCAGCGCCGTAGCGGTGGTAGGCGCGCAGGCGGCCCTGGGGGTCGTACATGTACAGGCCGGCCGTGTGGTCCAGCGTGTAGGCGCCGGGGACCTTGCCTTCCACCTTGCGGAAGAACACCTTGAAGTCCTTGGCCACGGCCGCCACCTGCTCGGGGGTGCCGGTCAGCGCCACCATGCCGGGGTCGAAATTGCCCACATAGGCCTTGAGCACTTCCGGCGTATCGCGTTCCGGATCCAGGGAGACAAACACCCCTTGCAGCTTGTCACCCTGGGCGCCCAGCATCTGCTTGACCTCCACCAGTTCCTGCAGGGTGGTGGGGCACACATCGGGGCACTGGGTGTAGCCAAAGAACACCACGGTCACCTTGCCGGCGAAATCCTTGATGGAGCGCAGCTTGCCGTCGGCGTCGGGCAGCGGGAAGTCCTTGGCGTATTCGGCCCCCGTCACATCCACGCCCTGCAGCTTGACTTCCTGCTGGCGCGAGCAACCCGCCAGCCCCAGGCCCATGCCGGCCACCAGCCCAGTGGCCAGCAGGCCTTGCAGCATCCGTCGTTTGTCCATCCTGATCCCTCTCGCAATGGGCGGGGTCAGCGCACAACCCGTCACACGGGGCATGGCTGGTGGACCCACCATGAAAATACAAAACGCTGCGTGCGGCCACCACCACCGTTGCGGCAGGCGGCGCACCCAGCCTGGATGGCAAATCCTAACCCGAGGGTCGCACCATGCAGCGCCATGGTGCACATTTCCGGAGAGACTGGCTGCTGCGCAAGGGTTTGGGCCGCAGCAGGCCACCCCGGTTCAGCGCCCCGGCTGGTCCCAGGAGGAAGAGGCCCGCAGCAAGCGCTCCAGATCGCGCTTGGCACGGCCGGCGCTGCTGCGCTCCATGCCTGCGGGCAGGCGCATCATCCAGTGGCCTTGGGGGTCCACGATGTACAGATGGTCCTCCAGCGCGTGGCCCGCCTCGGGCTGCAACCATTGCGCCACCTGCGCACGCGGCAGGCGCAGCGCGCTGCCCTGCTCCAGGGCCGGCCGCAGGGCCGCATCGGGCTGCACCGCATCGCTCACCAGCCAGACCCAGTCCAGGCGCTCCTTCTCGCGTCCCAGGCTCTCGCGCAGCTGGCGCTGCAGGTACAGATGCTCAGCACAGCGGCCTTCGCAGGCGCCGCCGGCCACGCTGACCAGCAGCCACTGCCCTTGCAGGCTGGCCAGCGGCACGGTACTGCCGTCCAGGCGCTGCCCCTGCACACCATCGGGCATGGGGTGCTGCGGATCGATCAGCGTGCCAAAGCTGCTGCGTCCTTCGGGACGGACCACGTAATAGGTGAAGTAGGACGCGATCACAGGGGCCGCGCAGACCAGCAGCACGGCCAGCATCTTCCAGCGGCCGCTGCGGGTGCGCGCCGGCTCGGGTACGCCGGCCTCCGGCAGGCTGTGCACGGTCAGGCCCAAAGGCTGGGGAGCAGACGATTCAGGGGGCATGGGCAGCATCAAAAGAGGGACGGCGCAGCGGCCGCAGGATCTGGAACCACAGGTACAGCAGTGCAACCAGCGCACACAGACCGAACCACTGGAAAGCATAGCCGTAGTGCTTGGACACCCCGGCATCCGGAACCGGCCATTGGCGCAGCAGGCCTTCGGAGGCGGCGCCGGTCTGCACCACGCTCCACGGAAGCAAAGCCAGACCCGTCTGCTGCGCATAGGCCGGCAGATCCAGGTTCTGGCGGATACGCGCAACGTCGGCAACGCCCGGCTCTGCCCCTAGCGCATACAGCTGCGAGGGCGCTGCAGCGATGCGGCCTCGCACCTGCACCAGACCTTCTGGGGTGGCAATGGGCGGCAGGGCCGTGCGGTCCAGGAAATTGCGCGGCACCCAGCCGCGCTGCACCACCACGGCACCGCCTCCCTCCAGCAGCAACGGGGTCAGCACATAAAAACCTGGCCGGCCCTGCATCTGGCGGTTGTCCAGGTAGACGGTGTGTGCGGCCTGCCAGCGCCCGGTCAGCTGTACGGGCCGGTGCAACCAGCCCGACGGCTCGGCAGCATGATCCGCAGCGGCCCGCAGTGCCGGCCAGTCGGTATTGCGCAGCACAGGCTGCGCGGACTGCAGCGCGATGGCGGCCTGCAAGGCCTCTTTCTGCGCCGCGCGGTCCAGCTGCCACCCGCCCAGTCGTGCCGTCAGGGCCATGCACAGCACTGCGGCGAGCAGTACCACCCATCCACGTATTCCCTTGGGAAGCCACCTCACACTCACCCGATAATGCCTTTCATGGGATACCTTGTTGCACTGGCCTTTCTGGCCATCATCGCCAGCCTGGGAACGGCCCTGTTCTTCATGCTGCGCAAGGACGACGACACGCCGTCGGACAGCGAACGCGGCCGCCGCATGGCGCGTGCGCTGGCAGTGCGCGTGGGCCTGTCGATCGCCCTGTTCCTCTGCCTGCTGCTGGCCTGGAAACTGGGGTACATCCAGCCCACCGGCTTGCCCTTGCGTTCGTAGGCACCGCCAGGGGACTGTGCCACCATCGCTGCGCAAAGCAGCGCTGCCAGACCCCGCAGCCCCGCCATTCTGAGGACACCATCCCTTCAGCCGGCTGACAGCCCCGGCACGGACAGCACCTTCGGGCCCAGCCACCGGCAGGGCAATCGCCCTGCCTGGTTCCAACTCACATCCAGTACACCAGCACGTAGAGGAACAGCCACACCACGTCCACAAAGTGCCAGTACCAGGCCGCCCCCTCAAAGCCGAAGTGGCGCTGGGCCG
The DNA here is from genome assembly GCF_002479375.1 of Comamonas sp. UBA7528. Classification (NCBI taxonomy): domain Bacteria; kingdom Pseudomonadati; phylum Pseudomonadota; class Betaproteobacteria; order Burkholderiales; family Comamonadaceae; genus Comamonas; species Comamonas sp. UBA7528. The sequence goes on along the minus strand of NZ_DLMU01000008.1, from coordinate 128,763 downwards.
AAAAATGGCCGCTGTGCAGGCGCAAGGTGATCACCAGCAGCATCAGCATGCCCACAAACACGTGGAAGCCGTGGAAGCCCGTCAGCAGGTAGAAGGTGGAGCCGTAGATGCCGGAGTTGAGCTTGAGGTTCAGGTCCGTGTACAGGTGGTGGTATTCATAGCCCTGCACGCACAGGAAGACAAAACCCAGGATCACCGTGGCCCACATGAAGGCGATGGTGCGGGCACGCTGGCCGGCGCGCAGTGCGTGGTGGGCAATGGTCAGCGTCACACCCGAAGTCAGCAGCAGCGCGGTGTTGATGGTGGGCAGCCAGAACGGCCCCACGGTCTGGAACGGCTCCACCGTGCCCGCCGGCGAGGTGGTGGCGCCCGGAGAGACCGAGGGCCAGGCGGCCTTGAAATCCGGCCAGAGCAGCGAATTCTCGAAGCCCCCCAGTGCCGGCACCGAATGCGCACGCGCCCACCACAGGGCGGTGAAGAAGGCGCCGAAGAACATCACTTCCGAGAAGATGAACCAGCTCATGCTCCAGCGGTAGGACAGATCGATCTTGCGGCCGAACAGCCCTGCCTCGCTCTCGCGCGCCGCATCGCGTATCCACTGGTAGAGCACCACGCCCCACCAGACCAGGCCCAGCAGCACCGACCACATGCCCCAGCCGTGGCCGTTGATCCAGTTGCCTGCGCCCAGCACCACGAAAAACAGGCCCGCTGCCGCCCAGATGGGATGGTGCGACACGCCGGGCACGTAGTAGTACGGCGTTGTTCCAGGGGTCGATGCACTCATGACTCAGCTCCTGTCGTTTTTTGCGAAGGCCGCAGCACGCTGCAGCAGTTGTTGTTCTGTCAGCTCACCCATTTCACCAGGGCGATCAGCCCCAGCACCAGCACAAACACCGCCACCAGCCCCACGGCGATCACCTGCAGCGGCTGCAGCTGTGCAAAATCCCGCTCGTATTCGCTGCCCTTGCGCACGCCCAGCAATGCCCAGGCCACGGCCTTGATCGAATGCCACAGACGGTGCTGCTGTCCGGCGGGGGGCGGTACGGTCATGACTGCTCCTTGCCGGTGACCACGCTGGCCACGGGCGCGGGCGGCGTCTTCCCCCCCACCTCAAAGAAGGTATAGGACAGGGTGATGGTGGTCACATCCTTGGGCAGCTTGGGATCGATGACAAACGCCACCGGCCATTCCTTTCGCTCCCCCGGCTCCAGCACGTACTGGTTGAAGCAGAAGCACTCCAACTTGTTGAAGTGCGGTGCAGCATTGCGCGGTGCATAGCTGGGAATCGCCTGCGCCGCCATGCGGTGGTTCTGCACGTTCTGGAATTCATACATCACCGTCGCCAGCTCGCCCGGATGCACCTGCAGCGAACGGCGTTCTGGCTTGAACTCCCACGGCCCGCGCGCATTGGCGTCGAACTCCACGGTGATGGTGCGGCTGGTGTCCACCTGGGTGTTGGCCGGCACGGCCGAGGAATTGCCCGGCACCTGCCGCTCCGACACGGCCAGCACATTGATGCCCAGCGCCTCGCACACATGCTTGTAGATCGGAATCAGTGCATAGCCGAAGGCAAACATGCCCACGGCCACCACAGCCAGCTTGCCCACCATCCGGAGGTTGTCGCGGTGTACGGCCATCACCCCTCCTGTGCGCAGTCCACTGCGCATTGACGCAGGCCCCGCCGCTGCGACCACCGGCGCGCGCCCGCCACAGGACGGCCACCCGGGGCGCTCCCGCAGCGCAGGGTGGCATCCCCCGGGGGGCAGGACGCGAAGCGGTGCAGCGCGGTGTGCATCTCAGTGCAGCAAGGCCATCTTGGCCACAAAGCCGACAAAGAACACGGCCGCGATCGACGCCAGGATCAGCGCCATGCGCAAATTCTTCTGGCGCTGCATCTGGTAGGCCGTGGTGCGGTCGTGCAGACCGGCCGATGGTTTGGAGGGAGCGGTGTGCATGGCTTATCCAATCACGCGGGTTGCAGTGGCGTCCAGTTTGGGCGGGTTTTCGAAAGTATGGAAGGGGGCTGGCGATGGCACTTCCCACTCCAGGCCTTCTGCGCCGTCCCAGGGTTTCTGTGGTGCCGGTGCGCCGTGGCCGCGCATGCCGGGCCAGACCACAAAGACAAAGAAGTACACCTGCATCAGGCCAAAGCCGAAGGCACCGATGGAGGCCAGCATGTTGAAGTCGGCAAACTGCATCGGGTAGTCGGCATAGCGGCGCGGCATGCCGGCCAGGCCCAGGAAGTGCATGGGAAAGAAGGTGATGTTGAAGAAGATCAGCGAGCCCCAGAAATGGATCTGGCCGCGCAGCTCCGAATACATCACGCCGTTCCACTTGGGTGCCCAGTAGTAGTAGCCGGCAAACATCGAGAACAGGGAGCCTGCCACCAGCACATAGTGGAAATGCGCCACCACGTAATAGGTGTCCTGCAGCTGGGTGTCGATGGGTGCCATCGACAGGATCAGCCCCGTGAAACCGCCCATGGTGAACACGAAGATGAAGCCCACGGCAAACAGCATGGGGGTCTCGAACGTCATGGAACCACGCCACATGGTGGCCACCCAGTTGAAGATCTTCACCGCCGTGGGCACCGAGATCAGCATGGTGGCGTACATGAAGAACAGCTGGCCGGTGACCGGCATGCCCGTGGTGAACATGTGGTGCGCCCACACGATGAAGGACAGGATGGCGATGGCGGCCACGGCATAGACCATGGAGGTGTAGCCGAACAGCTTCTTGCGGCTGAAGGCCGGCACGATCTGGCTGATGATGCCGAAGGCCGGCAAGATCATGATGTAGACCTCGGGGTGGCCAAAGAACCAGAAAATGTGCTGGTACATCACCGGATCGCCCCCGCCTGCAGGGTTGAAGAAGCTGGTGCCGAAGTGGCGGTCGGTCAGCGTCATGGTGATGGCACCAGCCAGCACGGGCATCACAGCGATCAGCAGGTAGGCGGTGATCAGCCAGGTCCAGACGAACATCGGCATCTTCATCAAGGTCATGCCGGGTGCCCGCATGTTCAGGATGGTGACGATGATGTTGATCGAGCCCATGATGGAGCTGGCACCCAGGATGTGCATCGCAAAGATGCTGGTGTCCATCGAGGGCCCCATCTGCAGTGTCAGCGGCGCATACAGCGTCCAGCCGGCGGCCGGTGCACCACCGGGCATGAAGAACGAGGTCACCAGCATGATCGCCGCCGGAATCATCAGCCAGAAGCTGAAGTTGTTCATGCGCGCAAACGCCATGTCCGAGGCGCCGATCTGCAGCGGAATCATCCAGTTCGCGAAACCAACGAAGGCCGGCATGATGGCCCCGAACACCATGATCAGCCCGTGCATGGTGGTGAGCTGGTTGAACAGCTCGGGGTTGACGATCTGCAGCCCCGGCTGGAACAGCTCCGCGCGGATCAGCAGCGCCAGCACGCCGCCCACCATCAGCATGGTGAAGGCGAACAGCAGGTACAGCGTGCCGATGTCCTTGTGGTTGGTGGCGTACAGCCAGCGCTGCCAGCCCGTGGGCTGGTGGTGATGGTGGTCATCGTGCGCACCATGGTCATGGTGGCCGCCATGGACATCGACCTCGGGACCCGGGGTGTGGGATGGGGGGTATACGGCGCTCATAGGAATGTCTCCGGTATTCACTGCCTGCTGCGCATCACTGCGCGGCCACGATGTCCACACGACGGGCTTGCTGATCGGCCCCGGCCCCTGCGGTGATGGTGGTGGGCTTGTGCAGGGCAATGCGCTCCTGTGCCACACCGGCATCCGTCAGCGCCTTGGCCACGTTCTGCGCGCGCTGCTTGGCCAGCTCGGTGTTCTGGTCGGCATTGCCTGTGGCATCCACAAAGCCCGACAGGGCCACCTTGCTGTCGGCATGCGCTTTCAGATACTCCGCCGCCTGGGCCACCACGGCCTGCGCCTCGGCATTCAGCGCCTTGTCGCCCGTGGCAAAAAACACCTGGTAAGGCTGTGGCGTGGCAGCGGCAGCAGCCGCCCCTGCCACAGGCTCTGCCGCCGCGGGCGGCGCCGCGCTGGGGGTGGCCGCTCCGCCTTCGGGGAACTTGCCGCCCCGGGCATCCTTGAACTGCATGGGCTGGATCAGCTGCCCGGTCTTGTTGCTCCAGTGGTTCTTGGTGAAGGTCAGCACCGCGGCCAGCTCCACATCGCTGAGCGCCTTCCACGATGGCATGGCGCCGTTGTTGCGCCCTTCCAGCACCACATGCATGGCGTCCGCCAACGGCCCCAGCACCACCGGGCTGCCATCCAGCGCCTTGATGGGACCAGCGCCCTTGCCGTTGGGCTGGTGGCAGACCGCGCAGTTGGCGGCATAGACCTTTTCGCCGCGCGCAATCAGTTCATCCAGCTTCCATTCCTTGTTGGGATCATCGCGCTTGGAAGCCGCCTTCTTGGTTTCCTCTTCCACCCAGGTCTTGTACTGGTCGGACTGCAGCACCTTCACATGGATGGGCATGTAAGCGTGTTCCTTGCCGCACAGCTCGGCGCACTGGCCGTAGTAGTCGCCCGGCTTTTCGGCCTTGAACCAGGTGTCGCGCACAAAGCCGGGAATCGCATCCTGCTTGATGCCGAAGGCAGGCACCATGAAGGAGTGGATCACATCGTTGGCGGTGGTGATGATGCGCACCTTCTTGCCGGCGGGCACCACCAGCGGCTGGTCCACCTTGAGCAGATAGTCGGGCGGTGCATCCTTGACATTGCCGCTGTTGGACAGCACGCGGTGGCTGGTGTCCAGCGTGGAGATGAAGCTCAGCCCCTCGCCCTCCCCTTTCAGATAGTCATAGCCCCATTTCCACTGGTAGCCCGTCACCTTGATGGTCAGGTCGGCATTGGTGGTGTCCTTCTGCGCCACCAGCACCTTGGTGGCCGGCAAGGCCATCAGGATCACGATGATGAAAGGCACGATGGTCCAGGCGATTTCCACCGTGGCCGATTCGTGGAAATTGGCGGCCTTGGCACCCTGGGAACGGCGGTGTTTCCAGATGGAATAGAACATCACCGCGAACACGGCCACGAAGATCACCGTGCAGATGCCCAGCATCATCCAGTGCAGAAAATGCTGCTCCTGCGCGATGCGCGTGACCGGGGGGTGCAGATTGAGCTGACGCACCGCAGGGCCGCCGGGCAGGTCCTGGACCGCATAGGCCGCCTGCGCCATCCAGGCTGCAGCGGACATCATCGTGAGACGCAGGGGCCGAAAGGGGATGCTTTTCATAGTTCTCGCTCAAGTCTTAGGCCACTAGAAACAGGGAACCTGGCAGGCAGGGGGCTACAGCCGCACGCCTGCTCGCACTCAACTCAGAAAAACCAACCAGCGCGACGCAGCCCGCTCCCACGGGTGTGCCCACATCGATCCATGCCTGCATGCAGGCCAGCCGCCAACCGCAGCACCACAGCCTGTGCCGCCGCAAAGAAAATAGTGGATGAAGCAGTGCCGACGCGTTTCCAGGAAACAGCCTGAAAAGCCCGAGAAGACGCCCTCTGCGTCGTGTGAAACTTCAGCATGCAGGCCTGTGCGCGCGCAGGGCGCAGGCCCGACTCCAAGGCAATGCGAAACACCAATTTTTTTCTCCTGACGGCATGCGGCCGTGGGGGCCCTCTCCCCAGCCTGGAGTCATGCGGTCTGGAGAAAAGCTCGTGTGTCAGTGGTTGAAAAAATTGTAGGTCGCTTTGCGTGGAATCAAAGGGGCATAAGCGCCTTTTGTGTTATCGCAAACCCGTGTTGCGACCTTGCCGCAACATCGCCCGCATATCGTCCAACGGCACACTGCTTTCCCCGGCCGCACGGACCCGGGGTGCTGGCTTGTAAGCATGGCCGTAGACCACTTCGAAGGTCAACGCCAGCTGTCCATCCTGCTCCTGTAAACGCAGCGCGCCGTCCAGCAATTGATGGAGGTCAAGACGCCATTGCCGTCCGCGCAGACCGGCAAAGCGCTGCGGATGCAGATTGCATCCCAGCTCGCGCAATTCCTGCAGCAGACGCTCTGGCGAAGCAAAGGTCAGCGTGATGCGCTCCATGTCCATCACCGGCTCTGCAAAGCCGCTTTGCACCAGCATGTCGCCCCAGTCGTGCATGTCCGTGAAGCTGTGGCCCGCCGCCGGCCAGCCTGCCCGCTGGTAGGCATCGCGCAGTTCATGGGCCGTGTCGGGCCCCAGGCAGGAAAACATCACAAAGCCATCCACCGCCAGGGCCTTGTGCCACTGCGCCAGCAATGCCAGCGGGTCGGCCGCCATGTGCAGCTGCATATTGGCCCACAGCATGTCCACTTCCTGCCCGGCAGGCGGCATACCAAAGCGGGGTTGCTTGCCCGCCCAGCGCTCCATGCTCCACCATGCCTTGCCCAGTGCCTTGTGCGCCGCTTCGGCGCGCTGTGCCTGCGGCTCATGCACCCAGGAATGTGCTTGCGGGTAGCGCTGTGCCACCAGCGCGTGTGCCTGCAGTCCACCGCGTACCGGCTCCCAGTCCAGCCACGACTGCGGTGGCTTGGCCATCCACTGCAGGCGGTCCTGCATGCGGCGTGCCACCTCTTCGTGCAGCCACGGCGATGCCGCAGGCGCCTGGGCCTGCCAGCGGGCGGCGGCAACGGGGTCGATGGTGGGCGGCAGAGCAGTAGACATGGAACAACAGATGGGGAGGCAATCGGACAGTCGGCGCGCATCCGGCATGACGGTGGCGCTGCGGGCGGCAGTATATTGATTCCATGCGTCTGCACATCCCGGCATGGCTATCCGCCCGCATTCCCAGCCAGTGCATGGCCTGCGGCAGCTGGCCCGCGCAGCCGCTGTGCGCACAATGCCAGGCGCGTTTTGCACAGACTGTGGCGCGCTGCCGCAGCTGCGCCCTGCGTCTGCCCGACGCGCACGCGGGCGCACACTGCGGGCAGTGCCTGCGCCACCCACCGGTGCTGCAGCACTGTCTGGTCGCCGTAGACTACGGCTACCCCTGGGCCTTGCCGCTGACGCAGTGGAAGCTCCATGCCCAGCCGGCCATCGGCCGCCATCTGGCGCAATGGCTGCAGCAGCACGCCGCCTGGCCCGCGCTGCGCGACGGTTGCGCGCTCACCATCCCGATCCCGCTGTCCCCGCAGCGCCTGCGCAGCCGTGGCTACAACCAGGCACTGCTGCTGGCCCGCGCGCTGGATTGCCCGGCCATCCAGCCGCAGCTGCTGCAACGCACGCACGACACGCCCACCCAGATGCGCCAGGGCCGTGCCGCACGGCTGCGCAATCTGCGCGGCGCCTTCAGCGTGCCGCCGCAACACCAGGGCCTGCTGCGTGGAAAGACCGTGCTGCTGGTGGACGATGTCATCACCACGGGCGCGACCCTGCAGGCTGCCGCACAGGCCCTGCTGGCCGCCGGCGCCAGCCAGGTGCATGCCGTGGCCCTGGCCCGCACGCCCTAGCCCCATGCCAGCGCCATAGGGGTGCACACCGCAGGGACGGCGGTCACAGCGGACAATACGCCCCTTATGTTCCACATTGTTCTTGTTGAGCCCGAGATTCCACCGAACACGGGCAACGTCATCCGCCTGGCCGCCAACACCGGCTGCGATCTGCACCTGATCGAGCCCCTGGGCTTTTCCATGGAAGACCGCCACATGCGCCGCGCCGGGCTGGATTACCACGAATACGCACCGGTGCGCCGCCATGCCAACTGGCAGGCCTTTCTGGCCGCCATGCAACCCGCGCCCGAGCGCATGTTTGCCATGACCACCCACGGCAGCCGCCCGGCGTTTGACCTGGCCTTCCAGCCTGGCGACTGGCTGGTCTTCGGTTGCGAAACCCGGGGCCTGCCTGCCGACCTGCGCAACAGCTTCCCCGAAAGCCAGCGCCTGCGCCTGCCCATGGTGGCCGGCCAACGCAGCCTGAACCTGTCCAATGCGGTGGCGGTCACGGTGTTCGAGGCCTGGCGCCAGAACGGTTTTGCCGCCCCCGCAGGCCAGACGGCAGGCTGAGCCCGCAGCAGCACCGCTTCGGTGCACGATGCCTCAAGTGGTGCAAAAGTTCCGCCTCATTGACAATGAATTCGAAACAATGAGTCGTAAATTTACATGCTTATCTTCATAAATGGAACGATCTACAGTTCATCCATACGGTAACGCCACAGCGCCACACCGGAAGTTGAACGAAAAGGACATTCCATGAAAAGCATTCACACCCTCAGCATCGCCGCCGCTCTGGCCCTGACCGCACTGGGCAGCCAGGCCGCCGGTATTTCGGCCCCCCTGGGCGAGCAAGGCTGGCCCCCCGTGGTGGAAAGCCACAGCACCCTGACCCGCGCGCAGGTGCAGGCCGAATTGCAGGATGCCCGCCAGAACCACCGCATGGCCGTGGCCGAAGGCGACCAGGTGCAACTGCGTGCCGATGAGCTGGCCACCCGCTCGGCCGTGAGCCGCGAGGCCGTGCGTGCCGAAACCCTGGCCGCCATGAAGGACGGCAGCATCGTGCACGGCGAGCTGTAAGTCCGCAGCCCGCGCGATTGCCCCTGGCAAGACCGCTCCAATGCAAAGCCCCGCTGCCTGCGCAGACGGGGCTTTTTCATGGGACTGGAAAAGAGATGGGGCTGGGCTCAGCCCTGGGCCGCACCGTGGCTGCGGCTCAGCGACTCGGCCACGCACACGGGCTTGTCGCTGCCTTCGCGCTCCACCGTCACCCCCCAGGTCATCTGCATGCCGTCGGGCTGCACCGGCTCGGCCGCCAGCAGCTTGATGTGGGCGCGCAGCCGGCTGCCCACGGGCACAGGCGCGGGAAAGCGCACCTTGTTCAGACCGTAGTTCACGCCCATCTTGGCACCCTCCACCGTCACCGTCTGCTGCATGAATTGCGCCAGCAGCGACAGCGTCAGATAGCCATGGGCCACCGGTGCACCAAACGGGCCGTTCTTGGCCCGCTCGGGATCGACGTGAATCCACTGGTGGTCGCCCGTCGCCTCGGCGAACTGGTTGACCTGCTCCTGGGTGATGGTGATCCAGTCCGTCACGGCCACATCCTGGCCCACGGAAGCACGCACATCGGCGTAAGAGGCAAAGCGTCGTTTCGTCATGCGGCCCACTGTAGCCAGCAGTCCGCACAGGCTTTGTCGGTAATGGGACAGTTGAGGGAAAGCCCCAGGACTCTGAGTCCGCGCTAGCGATGGAGCAACAGACCGCTCATGCGCTGCCCGCGTGCAGCGATGGTGTCGATACCGGTGCTGTCAGCGGCTGTCAGTGGCTGGCGCCACGCTGCACAAAGAACAGACCAATCCCCACCAGCATCAGCAAACCGCCAAAGACGCGGTTCTGCCAGCGCATGGCTTCGGGACTGCGCATCCAGCGGCGCAGTGCACTGGCGCTGCCGGCATAGCCGTGCATCACCACCATGTCCACACCGATGCAGGTGGCCGACATGATGACCAGCTGCAGCCACAGCGGGCGCTGTTCGGTCAGAAACTGCGGCAGCACCGCCACCATGAAGATGATGCCCTTGGGGTTGGTGGCATTCGTCAGAAAGCCGGCCAGCACGCGCTGGCGCCAGGTCAGGGCCGGAGCGCCCTGGGCATGGCCGATGTCCAGACCGTTGCCCACGCTGCGCCACTGGCTCCAGCCCAGGTAGATCAGGTAGCAGGCGCCCAGGATCTTCACCGCCGCAAACGCCCATTCCGAGGCAATCAGCAAGGTGCCCACGCCGCCGCCGGCCACCAGCAGAATCAGCAGCAGGCCCAGTTGCAGGCCACACACCGTGGCACTGCTCTTGCGCAGGCCGTAGTTCAGCCCGTGGCTCATGGACAACACCGCGCCCGACCCTGGCGACAAGGCAATCAGCCAACACGCCATAAAGAAAGCCCACCACGTCTGCACATCCATGCCACACCTGCCCTGCCGTCGCCACACCGCATTGCCACGGCAATGCACCAAAGCGGCGCATCTTACGCCTGCCCCGCATGGCGTGCCGGCGCCCGGGGCGACACAGGCCCACGCGCAGCTGAATGCCGCGGCCAGCGCGGCCCACTGCCCCCGTGCTACGCTGCCGGCCATGATTTTCAACCCTTCGCAAGCGGACGTGCGACGCTTCTTCTGCAGCGTGCGCGCCAAGATGAAGAGCGAATCCCCCATGGAAGCCATCGAGACGCTGGCCAGCCTGTGGATTGCCGAGCACCCCGAATACTTTGCCGAGCTGGACGATGTGGACGCCGCCGTGGCGCGCAACTACGACGCCGAACCGGAGCGCACCAACCCGTTCCTGCACCTGTCCATGCACCTGTCCATCAGCGAGCAGTGCAGCGTGGACTCCCCCCGCGGCATCCGCCAGGCCGTGGAGCTGCTGGCCCGCAAGCGCGATCTGCATGACGCCCACCATGAAGTGATGGAATGCCTGGGCACCATGCTGTGGGAAAGCCAGCGCAGCGGCCGCCCGCCCGATGGCAACGCCTACGTGGCAGCGGTGCAACGCCGCGCCACCCAGGACTGAGCGGCAGACCACGCCCACCAGGCGACCACCTGCCGCACATCCCGAGGCACAGGCCGCTGGTGCGCACACCCGGCGCTGAAGCGGCCTTTTTCATGCCATGCATGCGCCGAACGCACCAACACAAAGCCCGCACAAGGCGGGCTGCGGAAAGCGGTGTGACCATGCCGCCGTGCGGCAGCCTGTCAGCGAAAGCGTGATTCCGGCACCGTGTGCAGATCCCCTTCCAGCGAGCCGATATAGCCCGCCAGCTGCTTCAATTCCTGCAGCGTGAACTGCTTGGCGATGCCGCCCATCACCCCGTTGCTGCGCCCCACCGTGCCCTTCCCGGCATCGCGCTGGTAGGACTTGAGGGCGGCATACACATAGTCGGCATGCTGGCCCGCCACCTTGGGATAGGCCGGGTCGATGGGCTTGGCAAAGCCTTCACCATGGCAGGAGAAGCAGGCCCCCTTCTGGATCAGGGCCGCCACGGCGGGCGCCGGATCGTGCGCCTTGGCCGCGCCGGCAGAGCCGGCCGCTGGCGCGTTCTGACCGGCATAGAAAGCGGCCACATCGGCCATGTCCTGTTCGGTCAGTGAATCCGCGATGCCCCGCATGGTGGGATGGCGGCGGTCCGCCTTCTTGTAGGCGGCCAGCGCCGATTCGATATAGCGTGCACTCTGGCCCGAAATCTTGGGCACTTTGTACACCTCGGGAAAACTGGCCTGGTAGCCTTCGATTCCGTGGCAGCCTATGCACATGGCCACCTTGTTTGCGCCCGCCTGGGCGTCTCCCTTGATCTCCTGGGCCGATGCTGTGAAGGTCACAGAAGCGACAACCAAGAGCCCTATCGTGGACAGCTTTTTATTCATTGCGCGCACAATCCTTGGGAAGTTTTAGCTGGGATTTGGCTCACACAGATTCATTATGGCGAGAACCGTCAAGCGCCCTAATCAATGTTTACGCTGATATAGACCATGAAATTCCAAGGCACCGAGAACTACGTCGCACCCCAGGATCTGATGCTGGCCGTCAACGCAGCCATCACGCTGCAGCGTCCGCTGCTGGTCAAGGGCGAGCCCGGCACCGGCAAGACCATGCTGGCCGAGGAAGTGGCCGACGCGCTGGACATGCCACTGTTGCAATGGCACATCAAGTCCACCACCAAAGCCCAGCAAGGCCTGTATGAATACGACGCCGTCAGCCGCCTGCGCGATTCGCAGCTGGGTGATGAGAAGGTCAAGGACATCCAGAACTACATTGTCAAAGGCGTGCTGTGGCAGGCCTTCACCGCCGATCAGCCCGTGGCGCTGCTGATCGACGAGATCGACAAGGCTGACATCGAATTCCCCAACGACCTGCTGCGCGAACTCGACCGCATGGAGTTCTACTGCTACGAGACGCGCGAGATGATCCGCGCCAAGCACCGGCCGGTGGTCTTCATCACCTCGAACAACGAAAAAGAGCTGCCCGACGCCTTCTTGCGCCGCTGCTTCTTCCACTACATCAAGTTTCCCGAAGCGGAGACCATGCGCCAGATCGTGGACGTGCACTTCCCCACGCTCAAGAGCGAGCTGCTGACGGCAGCGATGAAGAGCTTCTACGACATCCGCAGCATCCCGGGACTGAAGAAAAAGCCTTCGACCTCCGAACTGATCGACTGGCTCAAGCTGCTGCTGGCCGAAGACATTCCGCCCGAAGCCCTGCAATCGGCCGACAGCAAGGTGGCCGTGCCGCCGCTGGTGGGCGCGCTGCTGAAGAACGAACAGGATGTAAGCCTGTTCGAAAAGCTGGTTTTCATGAACCAGCGCAACCGCTGAACAGGCGCGCAAAGGGCATACCCGCTGCCGCCCGCCCACCCGCCCTGCTATGGTCAAACGTTCACCATACACACAGGGAGACAGACCATGAGCACTGCCAAGAAACTGCTGCTGGAAGGCGTCAGCGACGCCGTGGGTTTCATTGCGGGCGCATTGGCCGGCTATGGCCTGGGCCAGGCGGCGGGCTGGAACATCTTTGATGCCGGCTATGGCGCCACCAGCCTGCTGGGCATTGTCTGCGTCGGCCTGGGCGGCGGCCTGGGCCTGCAGCTGGCGCGGCGCTGGCGTGCCGCCCGCGCACAGCGTGCGCAGGGTGCAGAACGCCCCTGAATGGCCGCACACCCGCCAGCTTCTGTCAGCTTGCGCGCGCGAGAATGTCTGGAACCGATTGTTGGAACCCCACACCATGAACACCACAGCCTTCGTCACCCCCGTCACCCTGCAAGCCCATGGCGTGCGCCTGGTTCCGCTGGAACTGGCGCATGAAGAAGGGCTGCGTGCAGCGGCGGCCGATGGACAGCTGTGGAACATCCGCGTCACCTCGGTGCCCGAGCCGCAGGACACCCGTGCCTACATCGAGACCGCGCTGCAGATGCGCGCGGCCGGCAACCGCTTTGCCTTTGCCGTGCTGGACGACGCCTCCGGCGAAGTGCTGGGCAGCACCAGCTACCACGACATCCTGCCGGCCGTGCAGCGCGTGGAGATCGGCTACACCTGGTACGCCCAGCGCTGCCAGCGCACCCATGTGAACACCACCGCCAAGCTGCTGATGATGGGCCACGCCTTCGACACACTGGGCTGCCATGTGGTGGGCTGGCGCACCGACAATTTCAACTTTGCCAGCCAGCGCGCCATCGAACGCCTGGGCGCCCGCAAGGACGGCGTGATCCGCGGCCACGCACTGCGCCGCGACGGCACCATCCGCGACACGGTGATGTACAGCCTGCGCGCCGGCGAATGGCCGGAAAGCCGCGCCCAGTTGCTCGACAAGATGAAGCAACACCTGCGCCAGCCTTGAGCGCCCGGAGTTCCCACCATGCTGATTGACTTCTTCTACACCCTGCGGGCGGCCAAGCTGCCGGTGTCCGTCAAGGAACTGCTCACGCTGCTGGAAGCGCTGCAAAAAGGCGTGGTCGGCCCCCAGAGCGAAGACGGCTGGAGCATGGATGATTTCTACTTCCTGGCCCGCACCACCCTGGTCAAGGACGAGAAGCACTACGACAAGTTCGACCGTGCCTTCGCCGCCTACTTCAAGGGCGTGGAGATGCTGACCGATTTCACCAAGGAACTGCCCGCCGAATGGCTGCGCAAGATGCTGGAGCGGGAGCTGACGGACGAACAGAAGGCCGCCATCCAGAAAATGGGCTGGGACGAGCTGATGGAGACGCTCAAGAAGCGCCTTGAGGAGCAGAAGGGCCGGCACGAAGGCGGCAACAAATGGATAGGCACCGGCGGCACCAGCCCCTTCGGCCACGGCGGCTACAACCCGCAGGGCATCCGCATTGGCGGCCCGGGCAAGAACCGCAGCGCCGTCAAGGTGTGGGAGCAACGTGCCTACCGCGACTACGACGACACGCAGGAGCTGGGCACGCGCAACATCAAGGTGGCGCTGCGCCGCCTGCGCAAGTTCGCCCGCCAGGGCGGCGAGCTGGAGCTGGACCTGCCCGACACCATCCGCAGCACGGCTGCCAACGCCGGCTGGCTGGACATCAAGATGGTGCCGGAGCGCCACAACAATGTGAAAGTGCTGCTGCTGATGGACGTGGGCGGCACCATGGACGACCACATCCAGCGCGTCGAAGAGCTGTTCTCCGCCGTCAAGAGCGAGTTCAAGCACCTGGAGTTCTATTACTTCCACAACTGCGTCTACGACTTCATGTGGAAGAACAACAAGCGCCGCTTTGGCGAGAAGTTCGACACCTGGGACATCATCCGCAAGTACAACAAGGACTACAAGCTGATCTTTGTGGGCGATGCCACCATGAGCCCCTACGAGATCACCCAGCCTGGCGGCAGCGTGGAATACAACAACGAGGAAGCCGGCGCCGAATGGCTGCAGCGGCTGACGCATGCCTTCCCGCACCATGCCTGGGTCAATCCCGAACCGCAGGGTGTGTGGGAGTACCGCCAGAGCATCGACCTGATCCGCCGCCTGGTGGGCGGCCGGATGTACCCTTTGTCACTGAAGGGTTTGGAAGAAACCATGAGGCTGCTGTCAAAATAGGGAAATGCCCATGCTTTCCCCCACAACGGCGCCGGCCCCAGGGTCGGCGTTTTTGTTGGCCGGCTCGCTATTGCTGAGCGGCTGCAGTCTGCTCTCCAAGAACCACTCCGCGGACGCGGCCGCTGCGTCCGTGCCTTCCGGGCCGCCCAGCTTCAGCGTCGAGGTCGAGGCTCCCGACGGCGTGCGCGAACTGCTGGAAAAGCACCTGGAGCTGGTGCGCTTCAGCCAGCACCCGGATCTGCGCCGCCGCGAAGTGGTCAGCCTGCTGAATGCCTCCGATAGCAACATCCGCGACCTGATCGGCACGCTGGGCTATTTCTCGCCCCAGATCCAGCTGGAACTCAAGGACACGCCCGACGCCAAAGAGGCGCCGATGGAGGTCACCGTCAAGGTCGATCCCGGCCCGCCCACCACCATCCGCACGGCCGACATCCGCTTCTCCGGCCTGAACGCCGAAGAAACCCACAGCGACTGGCAGCGCGATGACATCCGCAAGAACTGGGGCCTGACAGCGGGCGAACCATTCACCCAGTCGGCCTGGGGCGGCGCCAAGAGCCAGGGGCTGCGCAGCCTCCAGGCCCAGCGCTTTCCCACAGCCCGCATTGCCAGCAGCAAGGCAGACATCGACGCCGACACCCAGAAGGCCGATCTGTCCATCGACTATGCACCGGGCCCCGCGTATTACTTTGGCCCGCTGCAACTGAGCTACAGCACCCGGACCGAAGATGGCGAGCAGGATGTCGACGCCCCACCGCGCTATGACCCGGAAGGCATGCGCCGCATCGCCCGCATGCCGGTGGGCGAGGAATACAAACAGACCTCGCTGCTGGATGCACAGCAGCGCCTGTCCAACAGCGGCTATTTCGATTCGGTGTTTTTGACCCTGGACACCGATGCTGCCCAACCCGGCCAGTCCGAAGTGCATGCACCCGTCATTGCCCAGGTGCGCGAAGCCAGGCTGCAGAAGTGGGTGTTCGGTGTCGGCGCCAGCACCGACACGGGCCCGCGCCTGTCTGTGGACCACATCCACAACCGGGTGCCCGGCCTGGGCTGGCGCGCGGTCAGCAAGCTGCAGCTCGACACCAAGAACCCGCTGCTGTCCACCCGCCTGGTCGACCTGCCCAACGAAGACGGCTGGGCCTGGTTCACCGGCGCCAAGGCGGAACGCGAGGAGCTGGGCGACTACAACACCAACAGCCTGCAGCTGCAGTTCGGCCGCACCAAGAGCGCCGACCGCATCGACCGCAATTACTACCTGCAGTACGACTTCACCAAGCTGCAAGGCACGGGGGCGCCCAGCAGCAGCTCGTCGGTCACCGCCAACTACGGCTGGACCGGGCGGTACTTCAACAACCCCATCTCGCCCACCAGCGGTTTCGGTTTTGCCTGGGAAGTCGGCGCCGGCACCACCCTCACGCCGGAACGCGAGCCGTTTGGCCGCGTGTCCGCCCGCTGGCTCACCTTGATCGGCCTGGGTGACCCGGACCAGGCAGGCCGGCGCCAGAGCCGCCTGGCCTTGCGGGCCGCCGGCGGCGCCGTGATTGCCAAGGACGGCGTGGACATTCCCGCCACCCAGCTGTTCCTCACCGGTGGCGACACCACGGTGCGCGGCTACCGCTACCAATCCATCGGGGTGGAGAACGAGCTGGGCAAGCTGATCAGCGGCCGCTACATGGTGACCGGCAGCGTGGAATGGCAGCGCCCCATCACCGTGCGCGGCAACCGCTCCGACTGGGAACAGACCGTGTTCGTGGATGCTGGCAGCGTGGCCGACAAGCCCAACCAGATGACCGTCCACACCGGCGTGGGCACCGGCATCCGCTGGGCCAGCCCGGTGGGCCCCGTCCAGGCCGATATCGCCTACGGCCTGAAAACCCAACAATTCCGCCTGCACCTGCGCATGGGCTTCACTTTCTGAGCATGGCAGATCCCACTGTATCCCCATCCTCCTCAGACCTTCCCTCTTCGGCACGGGATGGCAGCCCGCCACCCGCTGCGCCGGCACGCAGCCCCCGCCGCTGGTGGCACAAACTGCTGCTGGCCCTGGCCGCCCTGGTGCTGCTGCTGGCAGTGCTGCTGGGCGGCGGCTGGTGGTGGATGGGCCAGGCCGACTCCCTGGCCAGCACCCTCACCCGCGTGGCCGGCTGGCTGCCTTCCGGGCAGACGCTGGAAGCCAAGGAGGTGCAGGGCACGCTGCGCCATGGCGGCAAGATCGGCTGGCTGCGCTGGACCAGCCCCACCTTGCAGGTGGAAGTGGAGCAGGCCGACATCGGCTGGCAACTGTCCCCGCTGCTGTCACGCGAGCTGCGCCTGGGCCAGGTGCACATTGGCACCGTGCGCATCCGCAGCACGCCCGACCCCACGGACCAGACGCCGACCGAACCGCTGCAGTCGCTGACATTGCCGCTGCGCATCGATCTGCCGTTCCAGGTGGACACGGTGGTCTGGCAGGGTACGCCCGAGGTGCAGGCGACGGAGCTGCAGGGCCACTACCGCTACACCGGCAGCCACCACCAGTTGGCCGTGAACTCGCTGCGCTGGGCAGAAGGCCGCTACGCCGCCCAGCTCAAGCTGCAAGGCGCGGCCCCGATGGAGCTGGAAGCCCATCTGCGCGGCAGCATCCAGACCGCCCTGCCCGAGCAGGACATGCGGCTGCAGACCCTGGCCACCGTCCAGTTGAGCGGCACCCTGGCCGGTGCCGACGCACAGATTGAAGCCCAGGCCAGTGCCTACGCCAAGGATGTGGTGCAGGAAGGCAACCAGGAAGACCTGCCGCAACCTACGCCCCATGCGGAAGAAGACATTGCCAACAGCCAGACGCTGCGCGCCCAGCTCAGCGCCAAGCTCCAGCCCTGGCAGCCCCAGCCCGTGGTGTCCGCCCAGGCGCAACTGCACCAGGTGGACGTATCGCTGTTCTGGCCCGGTGGCCCCCATACCCTGCTCAGCGGGGACGTACAGGCCGGCCCTTCGGCCACCGGCTGGGATCTGCGCGCCAATGTGCGCAACGCCATCCCCGGCCCCTGGGACCTGCGCGCCCTGCCCATCCACCAGATCGAAGCCGATGTGCAGCAGCAAGGCACGACCTGGCGGCTGGAAGAAGCCCAGATCAACCTGGGCACCGGCCATCTCACGGCCCAGGGCAGCTATGACGGCACCACCCGCAGCGTGCAAGGCGATGCCGTGCTGCACCAGGTCGACCCTGCGGCACTGTGGAGCACGCTGGACCCCACCCCCCTCAAAGGCCAGATCACCGCACGCACCCAGTCCGCCGAAGCCGATGCCACGCCAGTGGTGGATTTCAGCGTCGACATTGCAGCGACCCGTGGCCCGGCCACCGGGCGCGTGGTGCGCACCGCAGGCAGCAGCAGCCCGCTGCGCATCGACGCCGTGCGCGCCCAGGGCCAGTGGAGTGCCCCGGTCCTGACCCTGCGCCAATTGCACCTGAACGCCATGCAGGCACAGCTGGACAGCAAGCAGCTGGAATTCCACAGCGACAGCCTGCTGGTGCGCACCACGGCACAGCTGAAAGCCCCTGGCACCCAGCTGGAGCTGCAAGGCCATATCAGCCCTGACGAAGGTGCAGGCCAGGCCAGCCTGCGCCTGCAATCCGCCCCGCAGATGCTGGCCTGGCTGCAACGCCTGCCGGGCATGGCTGGCACGCTGCAGGACGCCAGGCTGGAGGGCGCAGCCGATGCCAGCGTGCAATGGCAAGGCGGCTGGGGCAAGCTGCAGCAGCGCCTGCAGCACACCGCGGCCACACCGGTCGCCTCGGGCCTGCAACTGCAGGCCAGCCTGCGCAGCGCGGGCCTCCAATGGACACCGGCCGGCCCGGATGCCACCACCACCCGCATCGACCAGTTCAACCTGAACCTGCAGGGCACGCCCGAGCAGTTGCAGGCCACGCTCAGCACGCAGCTGCGCCAGGGTGCGCAGCGCATCGCCCTGGACACCCAGCTGCAAGGCGGCCTGCTGACCAACCGGGGCGCTGCCGCCCTGGACTGGCAAGGCCGCGTGGAGCGCCTGCAAGCCCAGTGGAACCCAGGCACCGAGGGAGCCGGCAGCTGGAAAGCGGAACTGGCCGGCCCGCTGACCGTCAGCCAGCGCACCGTGGGCCAGACCCTGCGCAGCCAGCGCATCGACACCAGCGCCGGCCAGCTGCGTGTCAGCGCGCCCACCGGCAGTGCGCCCGCCGGACTGCAATGGCAGCCCATCAATCTGCGCCAGGGCAGCGACGGCAGCTGGCAGGTACAAAGCCAGGGGCAGTTGCAAGGCATTCCGCTGGCCTGGGCCGATGCGTTCGGCGCCGAGCCCGGCACGGGCCCGTTGACGGCAGCCGGTATCAGCGGTGACCTGAGCCTGAACGGTCGCTGGAACATCGACACCACAGGCCGCAGCCCGGTGGCCGATGTGGTGCTGGAACGCGCCAGTGGCGACATCCGCCTGGCCGTGGTGGAAGAGGAAACCGCCGCCAATGTCACCGTCATCCGCTCCGAAGGCGCTGTGGCGCGCCGTGCCGATGGCGCTGTGCAGCAACAGCGCGTGCCGGGCCGCGGCATGCGCGCCCGCATCCAGAACCTGCGCCTGCAGCTGCAGATGCGCGACAGCGAAGTCCGCACCCAGCTGCTGTGGGACACCGAGCGCGCCGGCCAGCTGAGTGCCGACGTGCGCAGCTCCCTGCAACGCACGGCCGAAGGCTGGACCTGGCCGGAAAGCGCCCCTCTCTCCGGCAGCGCCAAGGCCAACCTGCCCGACATCGGCATCTGGGCCATGTTTGCGCCGCCCGGCTGGCGCGTCACCGGCAGCCTGAACGCCGATGTGCGCATTGCCGGCACACGCAGCGATCCGCGCTGGGACGGTACCCTGGGGGCCGACAAGCTGTCCATCGTCTCGCTGCTCGACGGCCTGGATCTGCACGACGGCCGCCTGCGCGCACGCCTGCAAGGCACGCGCCTGGACATCACCGAACTGACGCTGCAAGGCGGCAAAGGCAGCACGGCCCGCATCCTGGGCTACAGCGGCAACCTGACGCCCGCCCCGCAGGAAGGCGGCCAGCTGACAGGCTCCGGCTTTGTGGCCTGGAACCCCCAGCCCGCCGCCGGCCAGTCGGGCATGCAGATGGACATCCAGCTGCGCGCCGAACGCCTGCAGGTGCTGGTGCGGGCCGACCGGCAGCTCAGCACCTCGGGGCAGATGCAGGCCCGGCTGGACAACGGCCAGTTCGTGCTGCGCGGCGACCTGACGGTCGACCGCGCCGCCATCCTGCTGCCCGATGCCTCCGCACCCTCACTGGACAAGGATGTGGTCGTGCACTCGGCCGCCTCCCGCAAGGCCGAGGCGGAGCGCCGCCAAAAGGAAGCCCGCCAGGCCGCACAACAGGCCAGCGCCGGTGCCAGCCCCAGCACCGCCAAAGTGCCGGACATTCTGCTGAACCTGAACCTGGGCCGTGACTTCGCCCTGCAGGGCTTTGGCATCACCACCCGATTGCGCGGCCAGTTGCAGGTGCGCGGCGGCAGCACGCTCAGCGCCCCACCGCAGATCACCGGCGAGGTGCGCACGGAAGAAGGCCGCTACCGCGCCTGGGGACAGTCGCTGGACGTGGAAAGCGGTCTGGTCCGTTTCAACGGCCCCTACAACAACCCCTCGCTGGACATCACGGCCATCCGCCCCAACATCACGGTACGGGCCGGCGTACGCATTCTGGGCAGCGCCACCGACCCGCGCGTGACCCTGTTCTCCGACCCGGAAATGTCCGATGCCGAAAAGCTCTCCTGGATCGTCATGGGCCGCGACACGGCCAGCGGCGGCGCCGAAGCTGCGCTGCTGCAACAGGCGGCGCTGGCCCTACTCAGCGGCGGCGGCACCAGCGAGAACTTTGCCGGCCGTGTGGGGCTGGACGAGATCGGCTTCAAGGGTGCCAGCTCCGACAGCACCGACCCCAATGCCGGTGCCGCACTCACGCTGGGCAAGCGCCTGTCCAAGGACCTGTATGTCACCTACGAACAGAGCCTGAACGGCGCCATGGGCACGCTCTACGTCTTCTATGAGATGTCCCGCCGGCTCACGCTGCGCGGCCAGACCGGCCTGCAGACCGCCGTGGACCTGATCTATACCGTGCGCAAGGACTGAAGGCCGCTGTCGGCAGGTAGAATCAGCCGTTTCGCTCCCCATAGTTCAATGGATAGAACGAGCGCCTCCTAAGCGCTAGATACAGGTTCGATTCCTGTTGGGGAGACCACATGCAAGGCCATCGGAACGCAAGTTCCGGTGGCCTTTTTGTTGTGCCCGGCAAAACCTGACAACGCGGCCGCCGCCTTCAACTGCAGTACAACCGGGGCTCCGGTTTTGAGAAATCCGCCATGAGCATTGTTGTCTACTATCTGCTGAACACCTCGCCCGAAGGCGCCGAGCCTGCCTGGCAGCCGCAGTGCCTGCCGTACTCCGATGCGCAGATGGGCGAAGCGCTGCAGCAATGCCAGCGGCTGCGCAGCGATGCCCGCCATGCGCATGTCACGATTTCGTCCGAGCTGCGCGACATGGTCGGCCCCGTCGGCGTGGCGGCGGTGGAAGGCGGCCGCACCCCGGACGGCGAGCTCTACGACTGGAGCAAAGCCGGCCGTGCCGGAGCCAGCCGCAAACATGCCCTGCAGCCCCCGGTGCAGCGCAAGGACATGGACACCTGATTCCGCTGCACACGCCCTGCACCTTGGAGAAAGCCCTGCCATGCACCGCACCACCCACCGCATTCTGATGGCCTTGCTGGTCGCCTTTCTGGCCTATGTGGCCGTATTCACGGTGGCCATGGTCTCCCAGTTGGCCGACGCGGTCGACCGGGTGCATGCTGGGGCTGGGCAATGGACCTTCTGGGGTTTGCTGGCCGTTCTGGCGGTGGCGGTGGTGGTGCCCACCGCCTTGCTGCTGTGCCTGCCTGCGGCCCTGCAACCACCCTCCAGCGACGACCCCACTGTGCAGGCGGCCTACCAGACACGGCTGCGCCAGCACCTGGCGCGCAACGCCCACCTGGCAGGCCAGTCGCTGCAGGCGGAGACCGATGTGGCACAGGCCCTGCAGCAGCTGCAAACCCTGGCCGACGCCGAAACCCGCCGCACAGCCGCCAGCGTGCTGGCCAGCACGGCGCTGCTGCAAAACGGCCGGCTGGACGGCCTGGTGGTGCTGGCCAGCCAGCTGCGGCTGGTGTGGCGTGTGGCACGCATTTACGGCCTGCGCCCCTCGCTGCGCCAGATGGGCTACCTCTACGGCAATGTGGGCGCCTGCATGCTGCTGGCCAACAGCCTGGACGAGATGGACTTTGCCGAACTGGCAGCCCCGCTGGTGCAGGCCACCACGCCCGCCGCCCTGGCCAGCGTGCCCGGCCTGGGCGCCATGGGCAGCCTGCTGACCAACAGCCTGGCCAGCGGCGCGGCCAATGCCTTTCTGACGCTGCGCGTGGGCCTGATGGCCCAGGCCTACTGCGCGCCGCTGCAGCGCCCGGAGCGCGCTGCCGTGCGCCGCAGTGCCACCGTACGGGCGGCCAGCCAGCTGGGTCAGCTGGTGCGCGAAGCGGGCAGCAGCGTCAGCCAGGCGGTCTACGGCCGCATGCGCGATGCCGTCAGCCAGACCGCGCAATCCACGGTGGACAGCGTGCGCCAGAGCGGCCAGACCATGGTGGACGCCACGCGCGACGCCGCACGCAGTGCGGCCAGCACCTCCGGCGCCTGGGTGGACCAGGCCACCGGCAAGCTGCACCAGGCCACGCTGCAGGTCGCCGACCACACGGCGCGTGCCGCCGATGCGGTACAGCACAGCACCCAGCATGCCACGCAGCAGACACGCGACAAGCTGCACGCGGCCATCGTGGCATTGAAGAAAAAGCCATGAACCAGCGGACCGGCTTGCAGAGCCTGCAGGCCACGCGCCCCATGCGCGGTCGCCCTGCGCGCTGTCCCCAGCGGCGCGCCATCCACAGTCACACCACAGCCGCCTAGGCAGACTCCTGCACGGCCGGCCAGCACACCCGCACGCACAGCCCACCCAGCGCGGGTGATTCAAGCAGTTCCACCTGCGCGCCCTGGCGCTGGGCAATGGTCTGCACAATGGCCAGCCCCAGGCCGCTGCCGGGCACACCCGATGCGGCGGCACCGTCGGCGCGTACAAAGCGCTCCAGCGCCCGCGCACGTTCTGCGGCGGGAATGCCCGGGCCGCTGTCTTCCACCCGCAGCTCCACCTGGGCCGGGCGGTCGGGCAAAGCAGGCAGCAACGCCAGCCGCACATCCACCTGCCCACCGGCCGGCGTGTACTTGATGGCGTTGTCCAGCAGATTGCCCAGCAGCACCTGCAGACTGGCCGGCTCTGCCCGCACATTGGCGGCAGCGGCACTGCCCTCGGCCAGACCCAGGTCCACCCCCTGGGCCTGGGCGCTGGGGGCCAGATCGGCCAGTTGCTGTGCCACCAGCGGCGCCAGATCCACCACCGGGGCCGGGCTGCTGCGGGCGCCTTGCTGTGCATCTTCCCGCGCCAGCAGCAGCAGCTGGTCCACCAGCTGGGCTGCGCGGTCGATGCCGGCTGCCAGCCGCTGCTGGGCGCGGTGGCGCGCCGCCTCATCCGGAGCGCGCTGCAGGCCTTGCAGCTGCAGCTTCAGCGCCTGCAGCGGCGAACGCAGGGCGTGGGCAGCGTCGGCCACAAAATGCTGCTGGCTGGCAAATGCCTGCTGCACGCGGGCGAACAGCAGGTTCAGCTCCTGCACCAGCGGCTGCACCTCCTGCGGCAGACCGGCCTCGGGCACCGGCGCCAGCGATGCGGCACTGCGCCCGGCCAGTTCCCGCCGCACCCGCTCCACCGGGCGCAGCGCATGGCCGACCACCCACCACACGGCCAGCGCCAGCAAGGGCGCCAGCAGCGCAATCGGCCACACCGTGCGCCAGGCCAGCGTGCGCGCCATTTGGCGGCGCACCTGCAGGTTCTGCGCCACCTGGATCACCTGGGCCGGGGACTGCAGCGAAAACACCCGGTAGGTCGTACCACGCACCGGCACATCGGCAAAGCCCAGCACCGCCATCTGCGGCAGCGCGGCCCCGAAGGCGGATTCAAAAATGCGCAGACCTTCATTGGTCCAGACCTGGACAATGAATTCGTGGTTCTCATCCTCCGGCGGCAGCAGGGGGGAGGCGGCACGCGCATCCACCGGCAGGCCGGCGCGCAATGCCAGTGCGGTCTGGCGCATCTGGTAGTCGAACAGGGCATCGGCTTCCGCCAGCGCATTGCGGTAGGCCAGCGCCCCCTGCAGCAGCGCGGCCAGCACAATGGCCAGCCCCATCAGCACGATGAGACGGATGCGCAGCGAAGTTGCCTTCATGCCTTGGGCACCATATAGCCTAGGCCGCGCACGTTGAGAATGAACGCAGCGCCCAGCTTCTTGCGCAGGCCGTGGATGTACACCTCGACCGCGTTGCTGCCCACTTCTTCCCCCCAGCCGTAGAGCTTGTCTTCCAGCTGCGCCCGGCTGAGCACCTGGCCCGATCGGGCGGTCAAGGCTTCCAGCACCGCCCATTCACGCGCCGACAGCGCCACGCTGGCGCCCTGCAAGGTCACGCTGCGGGTGCTGGGATCCACCTCCACGCCGCCGTGGCAGTACGCCGGCTCGGCCCGCCCGCTGCTGCGCCGGTGCAGCGCGCGCATGCGGGCCAGCAACTCGTCCAGGTCATAGGGTTTGACGATGTAGTCGTCCGCCCCCGCATCCAGCCCGGCCACACGCTGGGCCACGGCATCACGGGCTGTGGCCACCAGCACCGGCGTGCGGTCCTTGCGGGCACGCAGCGCGCGCAGCACATCCAGGCCATCCATCTTGGGCAGACCCAGGTCCAGCAGCACCAGGTCGTAGGCGGTGGTGCGCAAGGCCGTGTCGGCCTGCACACCGTCGCGCGCCCAGTCCACTGCGTGGCTGGCGCCCCGCAGCAGGTCCTGGACGGCTTCGCCGATCATGGGATCATCTTCAACCAGCAGCAATCGCATGGTGCAAGCATAGCCGTGTGGCGTCCCGATGGCTCACCCTCAGCCCAGGTGCACGGGGACAAAGATCTTGTCACCCCCCCGCATCACCAGCAGGGCCACGGTCTTGCCGGCCTTGGCCATGGCAGCCTGCACGGTGTCCATGCTGCTGACCGGCTGGTTGTTGATGGACAGCAGCACATCGCCCGCCACCACACCGGCCTGTGCCGCAGGCCCTGCCACCTGGCCGATCAGCAGACCGCCCTGCACGCCCACCTGCTGCTGTTCCTGCGGGGTCAGCGGGCGCAGGCCCAGACCCAGCTTGCCTTTTTCCACGCTGGCCTGCGCGGTCTTCTTGGCCTTGGCATCGTCCGCGCTGGCCAGGGTGGCCGTCAGCTGCTGCAACTTGCCCTGGCGCCAGACGGTCAGCTGTACCTCCTGGCCGGGCCGGCGCATGCCCACATAGGCCGGTAGATCGCCGGAAGAGACAATGCGCTGACCGTCCACCTCGCGCAGCACATCGCCCGGCTGCAGGCCGGCCTTGGCGGCGGGCGAACCGTCCTGGACCGACGACACCAGCGCACCTTCGGGTGTGGGCAGGCCAAAGGATTCAGCAAAGCCCTGGTTCACTTCCTGCACTGCCACGCCCAGGCGGGCATGTTCCACCTTGCCGTGGGCCACGATCTGCTGCTGGATCTGCGTGGCCAGCTCGATCGGGATGGCAAACGACACCCCCTGGTAGCCGCCCGAGCGGGTATAGATCTGGCTGTTGATGCCCACCACCTCGCCGCGCGCATTGAACAGCGGGCCGCCCGAATTGCCGGGGTTGATGGCCACGTCGGTCTGCAGGAAAGGCACCAGGCTGTCGTCCGGCAGCGAGCGGCCCTTGGCGCTGACCACGCCGGCCGTCACGCTGTTCTCGAAACCAAATGGTGCGCCAATGGCCAGCACCCATTCGCCCACCTGCAGGTCCTTCGTGTTGCCCAGGCGCACGGTGGGCAGGTTCTGCGCATCGATGCGGATCACGGCCACATCGGTCTTGGGATCCATGCCCAGCACCTTGGCCCGGAATTCACGCCGGTCGCTGAGCTTGACGGTCACTTCCTTGGCGCCATAGACCACATGGGCGTTGGTCAGAATCAGACCATCGCTGCCCACGATGAAGCCCGACCCCTCGCCCCGTGCCGGTGTATCGCGCGGCTGGGGCTGGTCCCCGGGCAGGCCCGGCATGCCGAAGCGGCGGAAGAATTCAAAGAAGGGATCGTCCGGGCTGATCTGCGGGCCGGCGCCGCTGTCATCGCTGTCGTCGTCGGCTGCGGCGTCGCCACGCATCTGCATGGCGCGGGCATCGCCCACCACGCTGATGTTCACCACGGCCGGTGCGTTGGCACGGGTGATGGCGGCAAAGTCGGGCATGGCCACCGTGGGCACCAAGGCCGGTGCAGTCGGCGCGACCGCTGCTGCGACAGTAGCGGCCGGGGTGGCGCGCGCTTCGTGGTGCAAACCGGTCACCAGACCGGCACCCGCTGCGCCAATGGCGCCAGCGGCGACCAGGGCCAGAACCAGACGACGGGGAGTAGAGAGCAGAGTATCAGTATCCATGGCGGTTCCTTTCAGTCCTACCGGCATGCCGGTATTGCGATGGACTGCAGTGTTCCCGCCCAGACTTAAAAGTGACTTAAGCCACGGCTTCAACCCGCGATTGCAGGCGTGGCACCGTGAGCACCACCCGCGACACGCCGTGGACCGGCCCTGTCGCAGGCATGAAGGATCCGGATGCGCTGCCCGCAGCTGTGCGCCGCATCTGGGCCCCTGCCTCACCAGGCCGTGCAGCGCAACTGGGCCGGCGCGCGCTGCTTACAGCAGCTCCAGCACCTTCTCGGGCGGGCGGCACAGCGCAGCGCCCTTGGGGGTGACCACAATGGGACGGTTCAGCAGCGCCGGATGGGCTGCCACAGCCTGGATGATCTGCACATCGCTCACGCCCGGCTGGTCCAGGCCCAGTTCCTGGTAGACCGCTTCCTTGGTGCGTAGCAGCTCACGCACGGGCACGCCCAGGTGTTCCACCAGCTCGGACAGCTCGGGCGCGGTCAGCGGCGTGGCAATGTAGTCGACGATATTGGGCTCGATGCCGCGCTCGCGGATCAGGGCCAGCGCGCCGCGCGAATTGCTGCAGCGGGCGTTGTGAAAAATGGTGATATCGCTCATGCCGCGAGTGTAGGGGCAGCGCAGCCCCCGCACACCCGGTCCGGCACGGATTCAAGGCCGGTTGCGCAAGCCCAGTCCGGCGGCAGCCAGCACCAGCCAGCCGGCGATCAGGCAGGTGCCGCCCCAGGGCACGAAGGCGCGCAGGCTGTCCACGCCGCCCAGAATGCGCAGATAGACCAGCCCGCTGAACAGCAGCACCCCCACGGTGAACAGCAGGCCGGCCAGCGCCAGCAGCCGGCTTTCCGCCCGCTGCGCCAGTGCCCCCACGCCCAGCAGCGCCAGCGCGTGGAACATCTGCTGCTGCACCGCCGTCTGCAAGGTGGCCCGTGCCGCTTCGCGCATCGTGGCGTCTTCGATAAAGCCCAGCCCGTGCGTCGCATAGGCGGCCATGCCCACGCCCACGGCGCCCAGCAGCCCGGCCACCGCAATCCAGATTCTTCCACCCATGGCTCTCGGCCCTTTCCTTGTTGCTTGGTTTAGCTGCGCCCGGACCGCAGGGTGCGGCTGAGCATGATGACGGGAATCAGGCCCACGGCCACCAGTGCCAGCGAAGGCAGTGCGGCCTCGCCCAGGCGCTCGTCGCGGGCCAGCTGGTAGGCCACCACGGCCAGCGTATCGCTGTTGAAAGGCCGCAGCACCATGGTGGCGGGCAGTTCCTTCATCACATCGACAAACACCAGCAGGCCGGCAGCGGCCGTGGAGCGGCGCAGCAGCGGCCAGTGCACGCGGCGCAGCAAGCCCCAGCCGCCGGTGCCCAGCATGCGGGCCGATTCATCCAGGCTCATGGGAATGCGCGAATACCCGCTTTGCACCGACTGCAGCGCCACCGCGCAAAAGCGCACCAGATAGGCCCAGACAATACCCACGGCCGTGGCGGTGATCAACGCGGGCAAGCCCCATTCCGGCACCGCCTGCTGCAACCAGCCCACCGGCAGCAGCAGCCCCACCACGATGACGGCCCCCGGCACGGCATAGCCGATGCTGGCCAGCTGCACCACGCCGCGGGTCAGCCCATCGGGGCGGCGGCGCACGGCATAGGCCAGCGCCAGCGCAATCGCCACCGCCAGCACGGCGGTGATGGCACCCAGGCGCACGCTGTTGGCGGCCCATTCCAGAAAACGATTCCATGGCAGCACCGTCCAGTCGGCAGCCAGCGGGCGCAGCATGAAGGCCACCGGCGCCACAAAGCCCATCACCACGGGCAGCAGGCACACCAGCCAGGCCAGGGCGCAGCGCCAGCCGCGCAGGCGCTGGGGCTGTGCTTCGGCCGAGCCGGCGCGGCCCACGCCGCTGGTGGTAAAGCGCATGCGGCGCTGGGCACGCAGCTCCAGCTGCAGCAGCAGAACCACCAGCACCAGCAGCATGGTGGACAGCTGGGCTGCGGCAATGCGGTTGTCCATGGCCAGCCAGGCTTTGTAGATGCCGGTGGTAAAGGTCTGGATGCCGAAGTAGCTGACCACGCCGAAGTCCGCCAGCGTCTCCATCAGCACCAGCGCCACGCCGGCGGCCACGGCCGGGCGGGCCAGCGGCAGCGCCACCGTCCAGATGCGGCGGCGCAGCGAAGCGCCCATCAGCCGCGCCGCTTCCATCAAGTGGGCGGCGCGCTCGCCCAGCGCGGTGCGGGCCAGCAGATAGACATAGGGATAGAGCGAGAAAATGAACACCCAGACGGCGCCGCCCAGGCTGCGCACCTCGGGCAGCAGGCGGCCTTCCAGGCCATAGGTGTCGCGCAGCCAGACCTGCAGCGGGCCGCTGAACTGCAGGAAATCGGTGTACGCATAGGCGGTCACATAGGCGGGCATGGCCAGCGGCAGCAGCAGCAGCCACTCCATGGCGCGGCGGCCCCGGAAATCGAACAGCGTCACGGCCGCTGCCGTGCCGGTGCCCACAATGGCGGCCCCCACGGCCACCAGCAGGCCCAGCCAGATGGTGGTGCCCAGATAGCCCGGCAGCACGGTGGAAGCCATCTCGCGCAGGATGCTGGCGGGCGTGGCTTCGCCCTGGCCCAGGGCCTGATCGATGGGCAGCCACGAGGCCAGCACGGCCAGCACCGGCAAAGTCAGAAGCAGCGCCAGCAGCAACAGCGGGATGGCGCGGAGAGAGAAGGAGCGGAAACGCAAGAGCAGGTCCTGGCGGAAGATGGAGGTCACATCCCGGGGTCAGCGACCCACCACAAGTGTCCATTCCGCAGGGAATGGAAAGAATGCAAATGCAAATTCTACGCATTTGCCGTCTTCTACAATTTAGCCATGTTCCTCCAAGTGTCCCAACTCGGCGTGCGTTACGCCGGTCGCCCCCGCCCGGCTGTCGACGGCGTGTCCCTGAATCTGCAGGCCGGCGATATCGGCGTGCTCATCGGCCCTTCTGGCTGCGGCAAGACCACGCTGCTGCGTGCCGTGGCCGGGCTGGAACCCGTGAGCGAGGGCACGATTGCGCTGGAAGGCCGCGTGGTCAGCTCCTCCACCGTGGCCCTGCCGCCCGAGCAGCGCCGCATCGGCATGGTGTTTCAGGACTATGCCCTGTTCCCCCACCTGAGCGTGGGCCGCAATGTGGCTTTCGGCATCCACGATCTGCCCAAGGCCGAGCAGGAGCGCCGTGTGACCGAGGTCCTGGAACTGGTGGGCCTGACCGGATCGGCCGCGCGCTTTCCGCACGAACTCTCCGGCGGCCAGCAGCAGCGCGTGGCCCTGGCCCGCGCGCTGGCTCCACGCCCGCAGCTGCTGCTGCTGGACGAACCTTTTTCCAACCTGGATGTGGACCTGCGCGAACGCCTGGCCCACGAGGTGCGCGGCATCCTGAAGGAAGCCAAGGCCACGGCCTTGTTTGTGACGCACGACCAGCTGGAGGCCTTTGCCATTGGCGACAAGATCGGCGTCATCCACGATGGCCATCTGCACCAGTGGGACAGCGCCTACCGCCTCTACCACCGTCCGGCCACGCGCTTTGTGGCGGACTTCATCGGCCACGGCGTGTTCCTGCCGGCGGAGCTGCGCCCGCATGGCGACCACGGTGTGGTGCTGCACACCGCGCTGGGTGACCTGGTGGATGGCGGTGAATGCCCGCTGCCCTCGGCCTACCCAGGCGGGCAGTGCGATGTGCTGCTGCGCGCCGACGACATCGTGCACGACGACCATGCGCCGGTGCAGGCGCAGATTCTGCGCAAGGCGTTCCGCGGCTCGGAATTTCTCTACACGCTGCGGCTGGACAGCGGCCACAACGTGATGGCCCATGTGCCCAGCCACCACGACCATGCGGTGGGCTCGCGCGTGGGCATCCGCCTGGACATGGACCATGTGGTGACCTTCCCGCGCGAAGAGCAACTGAGCCCGGTACCCTGAGCACGGCGCCAGCTGCGGCGGGCAGCACAACAGGCCGTGTGCCGCAACTGCAGCACCGGCATCGGACATGCCAAGCAGCTGTGCGGCATGCCCCTCCGTTCAGCCGATCTTCTTGAAGGCCTTGCGCAGTTCCTTGAGCGCGTTGTCGATCATCTCCTCCACCGTGGGGTGGTAGTACGGCAGATCGCGCAGGCTCTCCGACGTTTCGCCGCGCTGCACCGCCCAGGCCAGTTGGTGGGCCAGGTGCTCGCCACCGGTGCAGAAGATGCTGGCGCCCAGCAGCTTGCGGCTGCTGGCATCGGCATACAGCCGCAGCACATGGTGGGGCGCCTGCATGATCTTGGAACGCCCATTGCCGCTGCCGCGCGTGGTGGCCACCACGGCATCGGGCGGCAGGCTGTGAAAGCGCTTGCCCACCACGGCCAGGTCCGGGTCGCTGAACACAATCGACAGCGGCGCGCTGCGCCGGCGCACCGGCTGGCCTTTTTCCAGCCCCAGGTGCTGCAGCGCACGCTGGGCGGCAATCACGCCGCCCACGGCGGCCTCGTGCATCAGCGGCCGGTCGCTGCCCACATCGCCGGCCAGGAACATGGGCACCCCCAGCACCTGCTGCGTGACCACGTCCCAGCGCAAGCGGCCCTTGTCGTCAAAATGCGCGCCGGCCTGCTCCAGCGCCAGGGCCTGGGTCCGCGGCATGCGGCCGGTCGCGGCCAGCACCCAGTCCACCTGGGCCTGCACGGCCCCGGCCTGAAAATCCACCCGCCCATCGCTGCGGCGCTGGGCCGTCACTGGCGCCTCGAATGCCATGGGAAACTGCTTGCCGAAGTAGTCCAGCGCCGCGCTGTTCACCTCCGGGTCTTCCATCAGCCCGATACGGTGCGACCGGTTGCTGCCTACCACCTGGCTGCCCAGACGCGACAGCGCCAGGCCCATCTCCAGGCCGATGGGGCCCAGACCCACCACGGCCAGGCTGCGCGGCAACTCGTCCAGGTAGAACAGTTCGTCGGTGGTGATCAGCTTGTCGCCCAGGGCATCGTGCAGCGCCTGGGGCCGCGTGGCTTCGGAGCCCGTGGCCAGCACAAAGGCCCTGGCCTGCACCGTGGTGCCGCCTTCCAGCAGCAGGGTCTGCGGTCCGGTGAAGCGCGCCTGGCCGCTCAGCAGTGCATCGCCCGCCAGCTCGTTGAGCTGGCGGATATTGCCTTCCACCAGCTGGTCGCGCGTGGTCA
Source organism: Comamonas sp. UBA7528 (assembly GCF_002479375.1). Taxonomy (NCBI): domain Bacteria; kingdom Pseudomonadati; phylum Pseudomonadota; class Betaproteobacteria; order Burkholderiales; family Comamonadaceae; genus Comamonas; species Comamonas sp. UBA7528. The sequence continues at coordinate 97,524 of NZ_DLMU01000008.1, read as the reverse complement.
GGGCCTGCTCCCACAGCAGCTGGGGCGTGGTGCTGCCTGCGGGCAGCAGGTCCAGCGCGCGGTCGCGGTGGGCGGCTGGCAACAGGCTGCGCAGCATGTCCCAGCGCTTGCCGGCCTGCAGCACGGCCTTGGACGGCATGCAACCCACACGGGCACAGGTGGTGCCCAGCGGCCCCTGGTCGATGATCACGGCCCGCACGCCGGCCTTGCGCAGCGTGCTGAAGGCATTCATGCCCGCTGTTCCGGCACCGATGACGGCCACATCCACTTGCACGTTTGCTCCCATGTCTGCCCTCCTGAACTGATGACTTGCTCACCATTCTGATAGCAGAATGTGCAATCTGGAGTAGGCAAATGGCCTGAGGCACCCGGAAACCAACACGGCCCGGGATCACCGGGCCGTGTGGCAGGAGAAAGAGCGGGTGAATTCAGTCGCCCGCCGGACCGCAGGGCAGGCCGGCCAGGGCCGCCACGCGCTGGCGCATGTCTTCGCTCCATGTGCGGCGGTCGCGCCCGCGGGCGGTCTCGGGCACGCCATAGTGCACCTGGGCCACCAGATCGTCGGCCCGCAGGGTGCGCCAGATGGAGGTCAGCAGCGTGGTATCACCCTCGTAGCTGGGTGCAGTGCTGACTTCGCCGCTCGCCGCCGTCACAAAGCGCAGTGCCACGGGCTGCACCGGCACATCGGCCACCACGGCCGACTGCAGCAGATTGCTGTGGAACGGCAGCAGGCGCAGGCCGTCGCCCGTGGTGCCTTCGGGAAACACCGCCAGCACATCGCCCTGGGCCAGGCTGTCGGCCATGGTCTGCACCATGCGCTGCGCGTCGCGGCGCGAGCTGCGTGCGATGTACAGCGTGCCTGCCGCCGTGGCAAGCCGGCCGATCAACGGCCAGCTGCGCACATCGTCCTTGGAGACAAAGCGGCAAAAGCGCGCCGCGTGCATGACCGGGATGTCCAGCCACGAGATATGGTTGGCCACCAGCAGGGCCGGCCCGTCCGACACCGGATGGCCGACCACTTCCAGCCGGATCCCGGCCTTGCCCAGCAAGGCGCTGGCCCAGGCCTGCACACGCTGCTGGCGTTCCAGGCTGTTGAGGCGCGGAAAGCGCCACACCACCGTGGCCATGCCCTGCAGGACATGGCCCAGCATGTGCAGCGCGCGGGCGCTGGCCCGCAGATGACTGGCCATGGGGTGCGCTTTCGGCCGTGATTTAGGCGCGCTCGAAGGCGATATGGCCGCCCACCACGGTCAGCTGCACGCGTGCGGGCAGTTCGTAGCCGTTGAACGGCGTGCTCTTGCCCTGGCTGGCCAGTTCGCTGGCCCCCACGGTCCAGGCCGCTTGCGGGTTGACCACGCACAGGTCGGCCACACCGCCATCCACCAACTGGCCCAGGCTGGCCTGCAGCGTGCCCAGGGCACCGCCCAGCACGCGGGCCGGAGCCGCGGTGACCACTTCCAGTGCGCGCACCAGCGGCACGTTCTGGTCCTGCGACCATTTCACGGCCAGGGCCAGCAGCAGCTCCACCCCGGTGGCACCGGGTTCGGCTTCGGCAAACGGCAGCACCTTGGCATCTTCATCCACCGGACAGTGGTCGGAGACCAGGGCGTCGATGGTGCCGTCGGCCAGTGCGGCACTCAGCGCATCGCGGTCGCGCTGCTGGCGCAGCGGCGGGACCAGGCGGGCGCTGCTGTCGAAGTAGCCGATGTCGTTTTCGGTCAGGTGCAGCGAGTTGATGGAGACGTCGGCAGTCACATTCAGGCCCTCGGCCTTGGCCTTGCGCACCAGCTCCACACCTGCGGCGCTGGACAGACGGCACAGGTGCACACGGGTCTGCGAACCACGGATCAGCTCGAAGATGGTGTGCAGCGCAATGGTTTCTGCCGCCACCGACACGCCCGACAGGCCCATGCGGGTGGCCAGCGGGCCGCTGGCGGCCACGCCCTTGCCCAGATCCTTGTCCTGCGGGCGCAGCCACACGGCGTAGCCAAAGGTGTTGGCGTAGGCCAGCGCGCGACTGAGCGTGGTGATGCTGGACAGCGGCACATCGGCCTGGCCGAAAGCCACGCAACCGGACTCGGTCAGCTCGGCCATTTCGGTCAGCGTCTCGCCCTTCAGGCCCACCGTCAGTGCGCCCATGGGGAACAGGCGCGACTGGTGCAGCTTTTCCGCACGGAACTTGAGCATTTCCACCAGACCCTGCTCGTCCAGCACCGGATCGGTATCGGGCAGGCAGACCAGGCTGGTCACCCCGCCGGCCACGCTGGCGCCCATTTCGGAGGCCAGCATGCCTTCGTGTTCATAACCGGGCTCGCGCAGGCGCACGGCCAGATCCACCAGACCGGGCAGCACCCACTGGCCCGAGGCATCGACCACACGGTCGGCCTCAAAACCGGCCGGAGCGTGGCCTACCGCCACCACACGGCCGGCGGCCAGCGCCACATCACAGACCTGGTCAAAACCGCGGGCCGGATCGATCACGCGGCCGTTTTGAATCAAGATTTTCATGGTTTCACACCAAATGGGCCGCCCATGCGCTCTGCAGGCGCACAAGCAGCAATCAAACACATACCCAGCAAAGCCTCACGCCACCCGCCCCTGCGCATCGCCTGCTGTCGCCGGGACACCGAACCCGCGCCGTCCTGGCGCATGGGTGTCGCCGCCCCACCCGCTGCAACGCGGCGGGTGAAGGGGGAAGCGGCGCAGCCGCTCAGGGGGAGGGCCGGATGCATCAGGCCTCGTTGCCCGCCACGATCGACATGACCGCCATGCGCACGGCGATGCCGAAAGTCACCTGCGACAGGATCACCGCCTGCGGGCCGTCGACCACGGCGGAGTCGATCTCCACGCCGCGGTTGATGGGCCCCGGGTGCATGACGATGGCGTCGGGCTTGGCCAGCTCCAGGCGCTTTTCGGTCAGGCCGAAGCTCTTGAAATACTCCTGGCTCGACGGCAGCAGGGCGCCGCTCATGCGTTCGTTCTGCAGACGCAGCGTGATGATGACGTCGCAGTCCTTGATGCCTTCTTCCAGGTTGTGGAAGACGCGCACGCCCATTTGCGCCATGTCCGACGGCACCAGGGTGCGGGGGCCGACCACTCGCACCTCGGCCGCGCCCAGGGTGGTCAGGGCATGGATGTCCGAACGCGCCACGCGCGAATGCAGCACATCCCCGACGATGGCCACGCGCAGGTTGGAGAAATCCTTCTTGTAGTGGCGGATGGTGTACATGTCCAGCAGACCCTGGGTCGGGTGGGCATGGCGGCCGTCACCGGCATTGACCACGTGGACATGGGGTGCCACATGCTGGGCAATCAGGTAGGGGGCGCCGGATTCGCTGTGGCGCACGACAAAGATATCGGCCGCCATGGCCGAGAGGTTGTCGATGGTGTCCAGCAGCGTCTCGCCCTTGGCGGTAGAGCTGCGGGCGATGTCCAGGTTGAACACGTCGGCGCTCAGGCGCTTGGCCGCGATCTCGAACGTGGTGCGGGTGCGGGTGCTGTTCTCGAAGAACAGGTTGAACACGCTCTTGCCGCGCAGCAGCGGCACTTTCTTGACTTCGCGGTCATTGACGTTCACGAAGTTGCTGGCCGTATCCAGGATATGGGTCAGGATGCCCTTGGACAGCCCTTCGGTGGTGAGCAGGTGGATGAGCTCGCCGTTCTTGTTCAGCTGGGGGTTGCGCTTGTACAGCACGTTCATGCCTCTTTGACTTCAAATTGGAAGGTGCCGTCTTCGGTGCGCGCCAGCGCCAGCGACTGGCTGGCAGGCAAGGCCACGCGGGCGGCGGCAAATTCGGCGGCCACGGGCAGCTCGCGGCCACCCCGGTCCACCAGCACGGCCAGGCGCACGCAACCCGGGCGGCCGTAGTCGTACAACTCGTTGAGCACGGCGCGCACGGTGCGGCCGGTGTAGAGCACATCGTCCAGCACCAGGATGTCCGCGCCATTCACGTCGAAATCCAGCTGCGTCTGGGCGCTGGAGGCCATGCCGCGCTGCGCGAAGTCGTCGCGGTGCAGGGCCGAGGACAACACGCCGGGGGTTCCGGGCAGACCCAGGTCCTTGTGCAGGCGCTCCACCAGCCAGGCGCCACCCGAGGCCACGCCGACCAGCTGGGTATTGGCGCCCATCAGGCTGCGCACGCCGCGCAGCAGCTCACGGTACAGGGCCTCGGCATCCAGCACCAGGGAACCGGCAGTGCCGGCGACGGAAACGCTCATGGAAGACTCCTCAAAAATTGCTCCAGGATGATGCAGGCGGATGCGGCATCCGCATCCTTGGCGCCACCGGCCAGGGCCTCGGTGGTGCTGTAGCGCTCATCCACTTCATAAACGGGCAGGCGAAAGCGCCCATGCAGCTGGCGGCCGAACTTCCTGGCGCGGGCCGTGTTCTCGTGCGCCGCGCCATCCGGGTGGTAGGGCACACCGATCACCAGGGCCTGGGGCTGCCATTCCTGGATCAGCTTTTCCACGGCGGCAAAGCGCGCATCAGCCCCTTCGGCCTGGATGGTGCGCAGGGGGCTGGCACCTCCCAGCACCCGGTTGCCCGAAGCGCAACCGGTGCGCTTGGTGCCAAAGTCAAACGCCAGAAACTGCTGAAAATGGGGTGGAACAGCAGGCACTGCCGGCACGGGAGCGGCGGCAGCCGGTGCGGCCGACGGGGTCGCAGCCAATTGCTCGGCCGGGGCAGCAGCGCTGCCGGGCCGGTGGTCCGGGGTGGGATGGGTCATGCGTGCCCCGCGTCAGGCGAGAGCATCCACGCCTGCAGGCCGAGCAGGCCCAGGGCCTTGTCGTAGCGCTGTTCGGGCGGGGTATCGAACACCACATTGGCATCCGCCTCCACGGTCAGCCAGGCGTTCTCGCCCAGCTCGGATTCGAGCTGGCCTTCGCCCCAGGAGGCATAGCCCAGCGTGACCAGCACGCGGCGCGGGCCGGCACCGGTGGACAGGGCTTCGAGCACGTCCTTGGAAGTGGTCATCTCCAGCCCGCCGGGAATGGTCAGGGTTGAGGCATAGATGGCCGTATCAGGTGCTGCGCCCTCGACCACGATGGGGTCATGCAGCACAAAGCCGCGATCGGTCTGCACGGGGCCGCCCTTGAAAACGGGTGCGGCACTCAAGTCATCCCTCCCCATGGGCAGGTCGATCTTGTGCAGCAGGCCTTCCAGGCTCAGTTCCATGGGCTTGTTGATGATCAGGCCGAGCGCGCCGCGCTCGCTGTGTTCACACAAGTACACCACGCTGTGGGAAAAAGATTCATCTTCCAGACCGGGCATGGCGATCAGGAAATGGTGCGTCAGATTGATAGGCGCAGATTCAGCGGGCATGGCCCTGATTTTAGCGGGGTTCGCCCCCACCGGTCGCCAGCAGCCCTGGGACTACCGCAGGGCATGGGGTCATAGGACAAGACAAAAAATGTGAGCTGTCCCTGCTTGCTTGGCAGAGATATCAGCCGTTTTGGTGGCTGAAATGCAGGCCTTTTCGGCTCCAGCAGCTTCTGTTTTGGCCATGCTGCCATGGCCTGGGACCGCGCGGCCTGGCCGCAGATGCCCAGCGTGAGGCACGCCCACAGGGTGGGCCGGACGTGGCCCTGCCCCGACATCGAGACGGCCAGGTGCGGATGGCGCACTGGCGGGCAAGGTAGGCTGTCCTTAGAACTCGACCATCTCGAAGTCGGACTTTCCCACGCCGCATTCCGGGCATGTCCAGTCGGCTGGCACATCCTCCCATCGCGTTCCTGCGGCAATGCCATGCTCGGGGCTGCCCTGCGCCTCGTCATACATCCAACCACACACCACACATATCCAAGTTTTAGGGTCCACCACAGCTCAAAATGCCTTCACATAGAATGAATCATTTTATCCAGCCCTTAGCGGCGCTCGTCTTGATCGAGCCGACGCCTGGACTCGCGCATGGCCATTTCCCCTCCTTCCCCTCCACCCCCCGAATCTGAGGCAGACGCCGAGCTGGCGCTCACGGACCCGGTGTGCGTGCTGAGCTTCAATGCCTGCGATCCCTGCGGTGCTTCCGGCCTGACGGCCGACATCACCACCATCGCCAGCGTGGGAGGTCACCCGCTGGCTGTGGTGACGGGTACCTATGTGCGTGACACCAACCGCATCTTTGACCACCACCGGCTGGACGACGAATGGGTGTCCGAGCAGGCACGCGCCGTGCTGGAAGACCTGCCGGTGCGTGCCATCAAGGTGGGGTTCGTCGGCTCGCCGGAAATCCTGACAGTGATCGCCGAGATTTCCACCGACTATCCCGACATCCCGATCATCAGCTACATGCCCGACCTGTCCTGGTGGGACAGCGACCAGATGGAGCAGTACCTGGATGCCTTCCAGGAGCTGCTGCTGCCCCAGACATCGGTGCTGGTGGGCAACCACGGCACGCTGTGGCGCTGGCTGCTGCCCGATTGGGAACACAGCCGCCCGCCCACCGCCCGCGACCTGGCCATGGCGGCCCAGGAAAAAGATGTGCCGTTCGTCCTGGTGACCGGCATTCCCCTGCCCGGCCAGTTTGTGGACAACGTGCTGTCCTCGCCCGAGACGGTGCTGGGCAGCAGCAAATACGAGCTGTTCGACGGCAGCTTCATCGGCGCTGGCGACACCCTGTCGGCCGCACTGGCCGCCTTGCTGGCCACCGGCAACGACCTGGGTGCCGCATCCGAGGAAGCCCTGGAATACCTGGACCGCTGCCTGGACCACGGCTTTCGCCCCGGCATGGGCCATTTCCTGCCGGACCGCATGTTCTGGGCACAGCCCGAAGACGACGAAGAAGCCGATGCCATACCCCCGGGCGGCACGGCAACCCCTGCAACCACTGCGCCCCTCGAGGGCTTTGTGATGCCCCCCCATGACACCAAACACTGACCTGAATATTGCCCTGTTCGAACGCGCCAAGGCCGTGATCCCCGGCGGCGTGAACTCGCCCGTACGGGCCTTTGCCGCTGTGGGCGGTACCCCCCGCTTTGTGCAACGCGCCCAGGGCGCCTATTTCTGGGACCAGAACAACCAGCAGTTCACCGACTACATCGGCAGCTGGGGCCCCATGATCCTGGGCCACGGCCACCCCGAAGTGGTGAGCGCCGTGCAGACCGCCGTGCTCGAAGGCTTCAGCTACGGCGCGCCCACCGAGCGCGAAGTGGTGCTGGCCGAGCAGATCCGTGCACTCATGCCCAGCATGGACATGGTGCGCATGGTCAGCTCCGGCACCGAGGCCGGCATGAGCGCGCTGCGTCTGGCACGCGGCTACACCGGCCGCAACAAGATCATCAAGTTCAACGGCTGCTACCACGGCCATGCAGATGCCCTGCTGGTCAAGGCCGGCTCGGGCCTGGCGACCTTCGGCGCCTCCTCCTCGGCCGGCGTGCCCGCCGATGTGGCCAAGGACACCGTGGTGCTCGAGTACAACGACGTCGCCCAGCTCGAAGAGGCTTTTGCCAAGATCGGCAGCGAGATCGCCTGCGTGATCATGGAGCCCATCGCCGGCAATATGAACTTCGTGCGCGCCAGCGTGGCGTTCACGCGCCGCATCCGCGAACTCACCCAGGAGCACGGCGCCCTGCTGATCTACGACGAGGTCATGACCGGTTTCCGTGTGGCCCTGGGCGGCGCACAAAGCCTGTATGCCCAGCAGATCCCGGGTTTTGCCCCCGACATCACCGTGATGGGCAAGGTCATCGGCGGCGGCATGCCCATGGCGGCCTTTGGCGCCCGCCGCGAGATCATGGAAAAGCTCTCGCCCCTGGGCCCGGTCTACCAGGCGGGCACGCTGTCGGGCAACCCGATCGCCACGGCCTGCGGCCTCAAGACCTTGGAGCTGATCAGCCGCCCCGGCTTCCATGCCGAGCTGCACCTGAAGACCGGCCACCTGATGCAAGGACTGAAGTCCGAAGCCAGCGCTGCAGGCATTCCCTTCAGCGTGGACTGGCAAGGCGGCCTGTTCGGCTTCTACTTCCTGCCCGAACTGCCCACGACCTATGCCGAAGTGATGAAGACCGATGGCAAGGTCTTCAACAAGTTCTACCACGCCATGCTGGACCAGGGCCATTACTTTGCCCCGGCGCTGTATGAAGCGGGCTTTGTCAGCGCCGCCCACACGGACGAGGATATCGACCGCACCATCGAAGCGGCCCGCCAGGTGTTCAAGACGCTCTGAGCGCCGCACACTGCTGCACACCACGCCGGGCTTGCCCGGCGTTTTGCTGCCTGGATCAGGGTTCCGGGCGGGTCTCCAGGTCCAAGTCCTGGTCCTGCTCCCAGGCCTGTCCATGGGCCTGGATGCTCTGGCACACCACGGACAGGGCCCGGCCCAGGGGCTTGTCCTTGCGCAGCACCATGGCCAGACTGCGCTCCAGCCGGGGGGCCAGCGGGCGCAGTTCCAGATCGTCCCGCGCACCCCGGCCCTGCATGGCCATCCGCGGCAACACGGCGTAGCCCAGACCGATGGCCGCCATTTCCTTGAGTGCCTCCACGCTGTCCAGCTCCATCTGGGGGCGCGGCAGCTCGCCGCCCCGGCGCAGCCAGGCATCCACCACGCCCCGGGTGCTGGCCGACTTCTGCAGCGCCAGCAGGGGCAGGGGCCGCAACTGGGCCGCCGTGGCGCTGGCGCCCTCCCCCAGCAGCCCGGCACGGGCCACGGCCACCAACTCGTCGCGCAGCACGGTTGTGGCCAGCAGGGCCCGGCGGTTCACGGGCAAGGTCACCAGGGCCAGGTCCAGGCTGTTGTCCTCCACCCTCCGCACACACGCCTCGGTATTGCCAGTGACCACCACGATGTCGATGCCGGGGTAGCGTGCCCGCACCTGGCGCAGCACGGCAGGCAGCAGGTACAGGCACACGGTCAGCCCGGTGCCGATGCGCACCTGGCCGCTGACCCCGCGCGCATGGGAGCCCAGCGCCTGCTCCAGCCCCTCCAGCGCCAGGGCCACGGCCGGCAGCTGTGCCAGCAGGGCCTGCCCTGCTGCCGTGGGCACGGCGCGCCGGCCCACACGCTCGATCAGGCGCGTGCCCAGTTGGCGCTCCAGCTGCCGCAGCTGCAGGCTGACCGCGGGCTGGGACAGCTGCAGCAACTCTGCGGCCTGGGAAAAGCTGCCTTCCTGCACCACCAGGCAGAAGCTGAGCAGCAGAACCAGGCTGGGGGCGTTGGCCAAAGTTTCGCTGATACCTTGCATAAGCAACCCAATATTCCTTTTATAGCTGACGCAGGCGAAGATTAGGCCATATGCACAACGCTTCCGCGCCCTCCTCCCTCCCTGCCGCCCAGCCCCCTGCCTTGCCCCCCATCAATGGTGAGCGCCTGTGGCGCAGCCTTGAGACACTGTCCGGCTTCACCCGGCCTGATGTGCCCTGGACCCGCCGCGCCTTCAGCCCCGAATACACGGCCGCGCGTACCTGGTTGCGCCAGGCTTTCGAAGCGGCCGGCCTGCAGGTGCGCCTAGACGCCGCCGGCAACCTGATCGGCCGCCGCCCCGGCCGGCGCAATGATCTGAAGCCCCTGGCCACGGGTTCGCACACCGACACGGTGAATGCCGGCGGGCGCTTTGACGGCATCCTGGGCGTGCTGGCCGGCCTGGAAGTGGCCCATGCCCTGCAGGATGCAGGCTCCATGCTGGAGCACCCCTTCGAGGTCATCGACTTCCTCTGCGAGGAACCCAGCGACTACGGCATTTCCTGCGTGGGCAGCCGCGCCATGGCCGGCCAGCTCAGCGCGGACATGTTGACCGCCAGCGACGGCCAGGGCGACACCCTGGGCCAGGCGCTACAGCGCCTGGGCGCCCGCCCCGAAGCACTGGCCGAAGCCGACCGCCGATCGGACGGCTTTGCCGCCTTTGTAGAGCTGCACATCGAGCAAGGCCCGATGCTGGAGCGCGAAGGCTTGGCCATCGGTGCCGTGACCGACATCGTGGGCATACGCCGCGCCCAGCTGTTCTTTGAAGGCCAACCCGACCATGCCGGCACCACACCCATGGAAGAACGCAGCGATGCCCTGGTGGCTGCCGCCACCGTGATTCGCCAAGCCCAGCGCCTGGCGCGCCAGTGGAGCCGAACCCGACCTCACTATGTGGTGGCCACGGTGGGCCGCATGGCGGTGGCGCCCAATGCCAGCAACACTGTGCCCGGCCAGGTCGATCTGACGCTGGAAGTGCGCAGCAACCATGCACCCGTGCTGCAGGAGTTCTGGGAGGTGCTGGCGCGGCGCTGCGACCCGGCCATTGCCCGCCTGGGCGTGCAGTGGCGGGTGGAACCACGCACCCATGTGAACCCCGTGCCCTGCGCCCCCTTGGTCACGGCCGCCGTGGCGCAGGCCTCTCAGCGCCTGGGGTTGCCCTGCCGGAGCATGCCCAGCGGCGCCGGCCACGACGCCATGTATGTGGCCCACTGCGGTCCTTCGGGCATGATTTTCATCCCCTGCCTGGACGGCCGCAGCCACAGCGCCGTGGAGTGGGCCTCGCCTGCCCAGGTACTGGCAGGCACCCGGGTGCTGGCCGCCACGCTGCAGGATCTGGATCGCCAGCTGGACTGAGGCGCGCGGGCTGGGATGCGCCAGGGCCCCGACCTGCGAAGGACGCCGGCCGGGCCATGGCGCAGCCTCAGACCGGCCGCTGCCAACGCTGCTGGGCCTGCGCCACCGCAGACCGCGTGACGCAGCCCGGCGCGTGGTCGTTGACCATGCCCATGGCCTGCATGAAGGCGTAGACCGTGGTGGGGCCGACAAACTTCCAGCCGCGCTTTTTCAGCTCCTTGGACAGGGCCAGCGACTCGGCCGTCTGCGCGGGCACCACCTCCCCCGTGGACGGCGTGGCCGGCTGGTAGCGCCAGAAGAAGGCCGCCAGCGAGCCTTCTTGCGCCACCATCTCGATGGCACGCTGGGCGTTGTGGATCACAGCCTCGATCTTGCCGCGGTGGCGCACGATGCCGGTGTCCTGCAGCAGGCGCTCCACATCGGCCGCACCAAAGCGCGCCACCTGGTAGAAGTCGAAGTGGGCAAAGCCGGCGCGGAAGTTCTCGCGCTTGTTCAGGATGGTGAGCCAGCTCAGCCCGGCCTGAAAGCCTTCAAGGCTGAGCTTTTCGAACAGCCTGCGGTCCTCTGTGACCGGAAAACCCCATTCGTGGTCGTGGTAGTGCACATACAGCGGCGAGCCATGGCACCAGAAGCAGCGGTCCTGCCCATCGGCAGAGGGAAGAGTGTGAGACATGGCAGCACTGTACGCAAAGCGCCATGTCCTGCGGGTGCTTCCACCCCCGGCATGGGGCTTTACTGCGGTTGCGCCAGGCGCGAATGGCGCATCCCGTAGGCCAGGTAAATCAGCAGACCGATGGCCATCCAGCCGATGAAGCGCAGCCAGGTCAAGGTGGTCAGATTCAGCATCAGATAGCTGCACAACAGCGCCGACACCACGGGCAGCACAGGTACCAGCGGCACGCGGTAACCGGTCTTCAGATCCGGGCGCTTTTTGCGCAGCACCAGAATACCGAGGCTGACCAGCACAAAGGCCGACAGCGTGCCGATGTTGATCATCTCCTCAAGCAGCTCCACCTTGGTGAAGCCGGCCAGGCCCGCAATGACCACCCCCACCAGCCACTGCAGTCGCACCGGCGTCTTGTGCGTGGAAGAGGTCACACTCCAGCTGCGCGGCAGCAGGCCGTCCCGGCACAGGGCCAGCAGCACGCGGGCCGAGCCCATCAGCAGCACCATCACCACAGTGGTCAGGCCCATCAGCACGCCCACGGCAATCACCTGGGCGGCCCAGTTGGCCCCCACGCTGACGAAGGCGGTGGCCAGCGACGGGTTCTCGGCCTTGGCCAGCTCGGTATAGGGCACCATGCCGGTCAGTGCCAAGGTCACCAGCACGTACAGCAAGGTCACCAGCGCCAGCCCGCCAAAAATGCCGCGCGGCAGTGTCTTCTGCGGGTCTTTGACCTCTTCGGCCGAGGTGGCCACCACATCGAAGCCGATGAAGGCGAAGAACACCAGCGATGCACCGGAAATCACCCCCAGCCACCCGTACTGGCTGGGCTGGGCGCCAAACAGCCAGGCCAGCATGGGCTGGCCCCAGACATCGCCGGTCACACCATGACCGATCACCGGCGGCTGTGCCGGCGGCACAAAGGGGGTGAAGTTCTTCACATCCATGTAGGAAAAGCCCACCGCGATCACAAACAGCGTGATGGCGATCTTGACCAGCGTGAACACATTGTTCACCCGCGCCGACGCCTTGGTGCCACGCACCAGCAGCGCGGTGAAGATGGCGACGATGACGAAAGGCCCCCACTCCATGGCCACCGGGCCCAGGTAAACGGTGCTGGGCACATCCCAGCCCGCGGTGGCAAAGATGGTGGAGAGGTAAATGCCCCAGTACTTGGCGATCACCGCACCGGCCGACACCATTTCCAGCAGCAGATTCCAGCCGATGATCCAGGCAAGACCTTCGCCCATGGTCAGATAGGTGTAGGTGTAGGCACTGCCGGTGACCGGCACGCTGGAGGCGAACTCCGCATAGCACATGGTGGCCACGGCGCAGGTGGCCGCCGCCAGAATGAAGGAGAAGATCACCGCCGGCCCGGCAAAACTGCCTGCCGCACGTGCACCCACCGAGAAAATGCCCGCCCCGACGGCCACGGCCACGCCGAGGATCATCAGATCGAACGCACCCAGACTGCGCTGGAGCTGGCGGCCCGGCTCATCCGAGTCGGCCAGCGCCTGTTCAATGGTTTTGGTTTTCAGCCACTGCATGCATACCCCCAGGAGCCGGACCGGCCCCAGGCACAGCGACTCCATTGAATTGTTCGAAAACGCGAATCCTAGGGTTTTTACTTACTTCATGCAGAATCCTGCAGCTTTTCCTGATCAGACGCATGTTTTGTGTGCTTGCTTGCCGCCAGTCCCTTCGCAAGCGGTTAAGCGCCACCACACCGCTCACAAAGGCTGTGCTTTTCGTGCCGATCACGCAGGCAGACTGCAAAGCCATACGCCACCGCGCCGCCAATCCTGCATACCGCAAGGCTTGGGCACTGCGCACATGCCTCGCTGCCCCGCCCACTTCGGCTCCGGTGTACCCCGGACACAAAAAAGCCTGCCCCTAAGGCAGGCTGGGTGAACCGGTACGCTGTCCGCATGCCGGTGTGCAGAGCAAGCTGCCCTTATTTGGCCACAGGCTCCGCCGCCAGCAGCCAGCGGGCGATCTGCAGCGACTGCGCCTCATCCACCTGCGACTGGCGCGGCATGATGACCTTGCCCCAGGCGCCCACACTGCCCTCGCGGATCTTGCGGGCCAGGTAGGCCTCGGCATCGGGCTGGCCGCGGTAGCGCTCGGCAATGGCGACGAATGCCGGGCCCACATAGCCGCGGTCCCAGCCATGGCAGCGCATGCAATCGGAAGTCTCCACCAGCTTCTTGCCGGCGGCCAGTTCCGGGTGCTGCTGCACCAGGGCCTCGGCGGCTTTTTCCGCCGGGCTCACCATCATGATGCGCCAGCCGATATTGGCCACGCCCAGGGCCGCTGCCACCATGAAGATGGCAATCGCCCAGCCGATCCAGCGCGGCTTGGGCGGGTAGTGGTCTTCGTCGTCGTGATCAGTCATTGACACTCAAAATGCCTTGTCGAATGCGCCGCAGGCACTGGCGTGCCTGCGGGATTTCGCAAGCCCTCCCCGTGCAGCGAGCCCGCAGCGGGAAAGGCGCATGGCCTCTCAATGGCGGAAATGGCGCACGCCGGTGAAGACCATGGCCACGCCGCGCTCGTTGGCGGCGTCGATCACTTCCTGGTCGCGCATGGAGCCACCGGGCTGGGCCACACAGCTCGCACCGGCATCGACCACCACATCCAGACCGTCACGGAACGGGAAGAAGGCATCCGACGCCACCACCGTGTTCTTCAGGCTCAGCTTGGCAGCTTCGGCCTTGATCGAGGCGATGCGGGCCGAGTCCAGGCGCGACATCTGGCCGGCACCCACGCCCATGGTCATGCCGTCCTTGCAGAAGACAATGGCGTTGGACTTGACGTACTTGGCCACCTTCCAGGCGAACAGCAGGTCCTGCAGCTCGGCCGGTGTGGGTTGCTTGACGGTGACCACCTTCAGGTCGGCCAGGGCCAGCTCGTGGTTGTCGGCGGTCTGCAGCAGCAGGCCGGAACCCACGCGCTTGGCGTCCATGGCGTTGCGGCCTTGCTTCCAGGCGGTGTCACCGCCAGCAGGCAGGGCAATCTTCATCAGGCGCACATTGACCTTGGGCTTGAAGATTTCCAGCGCTTCCGCGGTGAAGTCGGGGGCCATCAGCACTTCGACGAACTGCTTGACCACGGCTTCGGCTGCAGCCTTGTCCACGGTGCGGTTGAAGGCGATGATGCCGCCGAAGGCGCTGGTGGGGTCGGTCTGGAAGGCCTTGGCGTAGGCTTCGTGCGCATCCTTGCCGATCGCCACGCCGCAGGGGTTGGCGTGCTTGACGATCACGCAGGCGGATTCGTCAAAGCTCTTCACGCATTCCCACGCCGCATCGGCATCGGCAATGTTGTTATAGGACAGTTCCTTGCCCTGCAGCTGTTCGCCGGTGACCAGCGAACCCGGTGCGGGGTACAGGTCGCGGTACAGCGCGGCCTGCTGGTGGCTGTTTTCACCGTAGCGCAGATCCTGCACCTTGATGAACTGGCCGTTGCTCTGGCCGGGGAACAGGCCGCGCTCGGGCACATAGGCCTCGGACAGCTTTTCGTCTTCGAACTTCACGCTCGACAGGTAGTCGCTGATGGCGCCGTCGTACTGGGCAATGCGGTTGAACGCAGCCACAGACAGGGCAAAACGCAGCTTGTCGCTCAGCTTGCCAGCGGCCTTCAGTTCGCCAATCACTGCCTCGTACTGGTCAGCGGCGGTGATCACGCCCACATCCTTCCAATTCTTGGCAGCGGAACGCACCATGGCGGGGCCGCCGATGTCGATGTTCTCGATGGCATCGGCCAGCGTGCAGCCGGCCTTGGCGACAGTGGCTTCAAACGGGTAGAGGTTCACCACCAGCAGGTCGATGGTCTCGATGCCGTGTTCCTTCAGCGCGGCCATGTGCTCGGGCAGTTCGCGGCGGGCCAGCAGGCCGCCGTGCACCATGGGGTGCAGGGTCTTGACACGGCCGTCCAGCATTTCGGGGAACTTGGTGACTTCCGCCACTTCGGTCACGGGCAGGCCTTTTTCGGCCAGCAGCTTGGCGGTGCCACCGGTGGACAGCAGCTGCACGCCCAAGGCATGCAGGCTTTGTGCAAATTCGACAATGCCGGTCTTGTCGGAGACGGAAATCAGAGCTTTCATGGGAGCTTTGGAAAAGTGGATAAAAATCAGGTTCTGCAGCTTGCGGGATCAGAGCAAGCCGCCGTCAATTGGTCGTGCCGCCTTGCAGCATCTGGTGGTCCACCAGCTTTTTGCGCAAGGTGTTGCGGTTCAGACCCAGCCATTGCGCCGCGCGCGACTGGTTCTGGTCGGCCTGCTGCATCACCACTTCCAGCAACGGTTTTTCGACCAGGCGCACCAGCATGTCGTACATGTCGTTGGGGGCCTCGCCGCCCAGGTCGCGGAAGTAGATTTCCAGGCTGGAGCGCACGCACTCCTCGATGTTTTGGTTCTGCTGGCTCATGCGGCCATTTCCTCAATGTCGGTTTCCACGCCACCCTCCGGCAGGCGCTCCATCTGGCTGCCCAGTGCGTCAAAGTAGCTGGCCACGGCCTGCCACTGCGCCTGGCAGTCGTCGATGGTGTTGATGTGTCGTCTCAGTTCGTCCCCGCCCGGCAGGCTGCGCACATACCAGGCAATGTGCTTGCGCGCACTGCGCACGCCGGTCAGCTCGCCGTACAGACCGTAGTGGTCCTGCAGATGCTCCAAAAGCAATTCCCGTACCTCGGCCACGGTGGGCGGCGCCAGGTGGGTGCCGGTGTCCAGAAAGTGGGCAATCTCGCGGAAGATCCATGGCCGCCCCTGGGCGGCGCGGCCCACCATCACGGCATCTGCACCGGTATAGGCCAGCACATCGCGCGCCTTTTCGGGGCTGGTGATGTCGCCATTGGCCACCACGGGGAGCTTCACGGCCTGCTTGACGGCCGCAATCGTGTCGTATTCGGCAAAGCCCTTGTAGCCCTGTTCGCGGGTGCGGCCATGCACCGTCAGCATCTGGATGCCGACATCCTCGAAACGCCGGGCCAGCTGCTCGGCGTTACGGTGGGCATCGCACCAGCCGGTACGCATCTTCAGCGTGACCGGCACATCGAAGGGGCGTGCGGCCTCGACCACGGCCTGCGCAATCTCCACGGCCAGCGGCTCGTTCTGCATCAGGGCGGAACCCGCCCATTTGTTGCAGACCTTCTTGGCCGGGCAGCCCATGTTGATGTCGATGATCTGGGCACCGCGTTCGATGTTGTAGATGGCCGCTTCGGCCATCATGGGGGCATCGGTGCCGGCAATCTGCACGGCAATCGGGCCAGGCTCACCCGCGTGGTTGGCGCGGCGGCTGGTCTTGAGGCTGTTCCACAGGTCTTTGCGCGACGTGACCATCTCGCTGACCGCATAGCCCGCGCCCAGTCGCTTGCACAGCTGGCGGAATGGCCGGTCCGTCACACCCGCCATGGGAGCGACAAACAGGCGATTTGCCAAAGTGTGTTGGCCAATGCGAAGGGCAGACATGCTGGAGAAAAAGAGACGGAGAACGCGGGACGAAAAGAGGCGAGATTGTACCTGCCCATTTTTTCAGCAACCACCGCACTGCACAAAAGCACCAACCCCGCGTCAGGTACCCCGGCTGTGCCAGCCTCCGTCCGGCAGATGCGCCAGCCCACATCCTGGACTGCGCTCAACGCCGGCGCTGCTGCACCGGAATGAAGGCCCACCAGGGGCCGGTGACCGAGGCATAGCCCTGCGAAGCCATCACGCTGCGCAGCCAGCGGCGGTTGAATTGCACGTCCGGCGACACCTCGCTGTCGTCCAGCGTTTCCAGATCGGCAGCCCGCTGGCGGCTGGGCCAGGGCGACGGATGGTAGTCCGAGCCCATATCCACCAGCTCACCGTCGCCCAGTGCTCCACGCACCGTGTCCATGGCCTTTTCGCCATCCAGCACCACGGCCGTGACGGCCAGCACGCGCTGGTTCAGCGGGGCCGGAGCCTGCGGACAGCCCAGAATGCGAATCGCCAGTCCCAGGGGATGGAGGATTTGCTGCAGTGCAGTCAACGAGGCGGCCTCCAGCCGCAGCCCTTTGCAATCGGCGGCGGCCAGGCGCGCCGCGATCTCGGCCGGCCCCTGGATGGGGACTGATGCGGCCACCGGCACTGCGGAGGCCGGGGCTGCGGCGGCACGCGCAGCAGGTTTCGCCGCGCCAGCGCGCGGCACAGGTGCTGCATTGCCTGCCCACGCCAGCTGCGCCACGCCCAGCCAGATCCAGGCCAGGCTCCAGGCGCGCCAGCGCCGCAGGCGGGACTGCATCCTCCGGGCTCTGGCGCGAAATACTGGTCGCAGCCTGCGCACGATTCCGTCACACATTGGGGTCATAGCGGGCAGGATAGCGGGTCAATGGATGGCCTCACGCCAGCCAACACCTACACTTGCACTCCATGGAAATCTGGATGCACCAGCTGCTGCAGTGGCTGTCCCTGCCGCAATTCGGCCTGAGCACACTCTTCATCGTGGCCCTGGTGTCGGCCACTTTGCTGCCACTGGGCTCCGAGCCGGCCGTGGTCGGCTTGCTGCAGCTCAACCCCGAACTGTTCTGGCAGGCCATTGGCGTGGCCACCGTGGGCAACACGCTGGGCGGCGCCATCAGCTGGTGGATGGGCCTGGGTGCCCAGAAGGCCTGGGCCCTGGCACGCGCACGCCGCCAGGCCGGTCATCCGGCCGACGCCGCCCACCCAACGCCCCGTGCACTGTCCCGCCATGAGCGCCGTGCCCGCATCTGGCTGCGCAAGCTGGGTCCCAAGGCCTGCCTGCTCAGCTGGCTGCCTGCCGTCGGCGACCCGCTGTGCGCCGTGGCCGGCTGGCTGCGGTTTCCCTTCTGGCCCTGCCTGTTCTACATGGCCATCGGCAAATTCCTGCGCTACCTGGTGATGACCAGCGCCATCCTGGCCGTCATCCCGGGCTGAGCATCCAGCCGGCGGCACATCCCCGACGAACGGTATATCACCCTCCCTTCCGCAGTGGAACTTCGCCCGCGGCCGTGTTACAGAGAGAGTTGCCACATTCTTCTCCCCCACAGCCGATGAATGATCCCGACAGCACCGATGAGATCATCGCCCAGGCCCAGGTCATGATTGCGCGTCTGCGCGCTCTGCTCCAGGCCTCGGACGAGCTACGCCTCCAGCATGGACCGGACGTGCTGGCCGCAGCTTCCGGACCCGCCGAGAGCGCTGCGCCGCTGCCACCCGCTGCCGAGGAGCCCTGACTCAGGCCACGGCCACAGCCTCCGGCATGCGCGCCCGCAAGGCACTGCGGGCACGCGACAGACGGCTGCGCACCGTCCCCTTGGGAATATTCAACGCGACAGCGGCCTCCTCATAGGACAGCTCATCGACCACCACCATCCACACCAGCTGGCGCATGTGGTCGGGAATTTCGGACATGGCCAGCGTCAGTGCCCGCAATTGCTGCCCCTGGTCCAGCACATCCATCGGTGATGGCCCGGCGTCCTGCTCTTCCATCAGCAACTCATCGCTGCAAAACTCGAAGCGCCGATGGGGCGAGCGAGAGAGGTAATTGCGCACCAGATTCTTGGCAATGCCATACAACCAGGTCGACAGCTCGGAATCCCCTTTGAAACTGGCGAGTGCGCGGTGCGCTTCCAGAAAGGTTTGCTGCACCAGATCCTGGGCATCCGCGACATGGCCGATTTTTTGGTAGATAAAGCGGTACAGCCTGGGGCCATGCAGACGCACCAAACCATGTAAATGATTTTCTGCAACCTCTGGCGTACTTGCCAGACTGCCATCGCCGTACCGAACGCCGCCATTGCCCCAATGACTGTGGTGTATTCCCAGATCCATGATGCCTCGCTTGATCGGGCTATCACGTGGTGCAGCGCTGCCAGCCTTTGCGGCATCTGGCCCGTCTGCGGTGGTGCGTCCCTGTCCAACAGGGACCGACACCCACTGCAGGGATACTGCTTTCTATTGCCCGGAATGCGCTATTGAAAAGGGTATGGCTGCAGAGCACCATCCCCAGAAATAGCTATTTTTTACCCTCGCATGGCTTAAATAGATTTCTTCAATAATCGAATGAGCCATTCGCAATAATCCACACGCCATAAACAAACCGTCTGTCGGATTTATTTTCCCACTACCGCTAAATGGACTAAGCAGAAACAAAAAAGCCCCGCAGATTCTCACCTGCGGGGCTTGGGATGGGATCCATGCAAGCGCATGGGCGCCCAAATAGCTTCAGACGTTGAACAGGAAGTTCAGCACGTCACCGTCCTTCACGATGTATTCCTTGCCTTCGGCACGCATTTTGCCGGCATCCTTGGCGCCTTGTTCGCCCTTGAACTGGATGTAGTCATCAAAAGCAATGGTCTGGGCGCGGATGAAGCCACGCTCGAAATCGCCGTGAATGACACCGGCGGCCTGCGGTGCGGTGGCACCAATCGGCACTGTCCAGGCGCGCACTTCCTTCACGCCCGCAGTGAAGTAGGTCTGCAGGCCCAGCAGCTTGAAACCAGCCCGGATCAGGCGGTTCAGGCCCGGCTCTTCCAGACCCAGCTCTTCCAGGAACATGTCGCGGTCGGCGTCATCCATCTCCGACATCTCGGCTTCGATCTTGGCGCAGATGGCCACCACAGGGGCGCCTTGCGCATCGGCATACGCCTTCAGGCTGTCGAGCAGCGGGTTGTTCTCGAAACCGTCTTCCGACACATTGCCCACGAACATGGCGGGCTTGGCCGTGATCAGGCAGAACTGCTTGAGCAGCGGTGCGTCTTCCTTGGAAACCGGCACGATGCGGGCAGGCTTGCCTTCGTTGAGCACGGCCTGGATGGGCGTGAGCAGCGACACCAGCTTGGCGGCTTCCTTGTCGTTGCCGGACTTGGCCGCCTTGCTGTAGCGGTTGATCGCCTTTTCGACAGTGGCCAGATCGGCCAGACACAGTTCGGTCTGGATGACTTCGATGTCGGCAATCGGATCCACCTTGTTGGCCACGTGGATCACGTTGGGATCTTCAAAGCAGCGCACCACATTGACGATGGCGTCGGTTTCACGGATATGGGCCAGGAACTGGTTGCCCAGGCCTTCGCCCTTGGAGGCACCAGCCACCAGGCCGGCAATGTCCACGAATTCCACGATCGCGGGAACAACGCGCTCGGGCTTGACGATGTCGGACAGCTGGTCCAGACGCGGATCAGGCACTTCCACCACACCGGTATTCGGCTCGATGGTGCAGAAGGGATAGTTCTCTGCGGCAATGCCGGCCTTGGTCAGGGCGTTGAACAGGGTGGACTTGCCCACATTGGGCAGGCCCACGATGCCACATTTGAGGCTCATGAAAATCCTTTGATGGTCAATGCGCGTGGCGGTATCCGCCATGCCTGCATCCACATGCCCTGCGGCATACGATGGCTGCTATGAAAAATTGCTGCGCACACCCAGCCCTGCTGGTGTGAGCGCATGCCGGAAGCCCTCCTCCGGCGACCGGCGCATTGTAATGAGGCTGCAATGACAACGGGCACCTACAGGAAACGCCATGGCGTTTCTGTGGTGCCCGGTGGATGGAGAGCCGAAGGCCTGAGACTCAGCGCGCCTTGCACTGGACCTGCAGCAGGCGGTGCGTGGAGCTCTCCGCCGCAGCGCCTGGCTCCCGCAAGGGGCGCACACGCAGATCGATGTACCCGCGATCGCCACACAGCTGCTTGAGTGTGGCTTCGCATTTGCGCAAATCGTCGTGGCGCAGATCGCACACCAGCGCGTAGTCGTAATCCGGCTTTTCCAGGTACGGCGCGGCATCCTTGGCCATCGGGTCTTTCGGCGGGTTGCTTACACAACCGGCCAGTGCTGCGGCAGCCAAGGTGGCGGCAATCAAAGCGAACTTCATGGATGCATTCCTTGCAAAAGCGTGGAGTGCATCTTAACCGCCCCCTGCAGCACCGCGGCGCGCAGATCAGCGATCGTTGCGCGAGAAGCCCTTGCCGCCACGGCCAGCGCCGTGTTCGCGGTCACCACCACGCGGTGCGTACGGCTTGGGAGCACCGGTGTGCTGCTTGCCGGCAAAACCACCGCTGCGGCGTTCGCCACCGCCGAAACCACGGCTGTCGCCGCCGCCAAAGCTGCGGGCTTCGCCACGGGGGGCTTCCGAGCGGCCGAAGCCACCACGGTCGCTGCGTTCGGGAGCACGGTCACCAAAGCTCTTGCGGGCATAGCCTTCGCCACCACCGTCACGGCGGGCACCAAACGAGCGGTCATCGCGCGGAGCATTGTTGCCATCCCGGCCGCCAAAGCCACCGCGATCGCCGCCGAAGTTGCGCTCACCACGGTCGCCGAAGCCACCACGGTCCTGGCCACCGAAGCCGCGTTGCTCGCGGTCAGCGCCAAAGCGGGGAGCACGGTCGCCGCCAAAGCCGCCACGGTCACCACCGAAGCTGCGTTCACGTCCGCCACCGAAGCCACCGCGGTCGCCGCCACGATCACCAAAGCCTTGCTTACGGCCATAGCCTTCGCCATCACGGCGACCACCGAAGCCGCCACGGCCACCGGCACCACCACCGCCACGGCGGCCATCGCGCTCTCCAGCGGCAGGGAAACGTTGCGCCGGCTCCAGGCCAGGCACCACTTCAGCCTTGAATTGCTGGCGGGTATAGCCTTCGATGTCGAACACACGGCGACGGTCGCGGAATTCCGCAAACGTCACGGCAATGCCTTCGCGGCCAGCACGGCCGGTACGGCCAATGCGGTGGGTGTAGTCTTCTGCCTTCATCGGCAGGCCGTAGTTGAACACGTGGGTGATGGTGGGCACGTCGATGCCGCGCGCAGCCACATCGGTGGCCACCAGCACTTGCACCTGACCATTGCGCAGCGCCATCAGGCGGCGGTTGCGCAGACCCTGGCTCAAAGCGCCGTGCAGTGCCACGGCGGAGAAACCTTCCTGCTGCAGGTCGGTGGCCAGGCCGTCACATTCCACCTGGGTGGAAGCAAACACGATGGCCTGGTTGATCGAGGTGTCACGCAGCCAGTGGTCCAGCAGCTTGCGCTTGTGCTGGGCGTTGTCGGCCCAGAACAGCGCCTGCTTGATGTTGGCGTGCTTTTCCTGCGGGGTGTCCACGGTCACCTTCTTCACGCCGGCGCCGTTGTCGTGCATCACACGCATGGCCAGTTGCTGCACGCGCGGTGCGAACGTCGCGCTGAACATCATGGTCTGCTTGCGCTGGGCGGTCATCTGGTTGACTTCGGCCAGGTCGTCCGAGAAGCCCAGATCCAGCATGCGGTCTGCTTCGTCCACCACCAGGAACTGCACCTTGTCCAGCTTGATCTGCAGCGAGCGCTGCAGGTCCAGCAGACGGCCAGGGGTGGCCACCACCAGGTCAGCGTTCTGCAGCTTGGCAATTTGCAGTTGGTAAGGAATGCCACCCACCACATTGGCAATGCGGATGCCACGGCAGTGCTTCACCAGCTCGATGGCGTCGTGCGCCACCTGCTGGGCCAGCTCGCGTGTGGGGCACAGCACCAGGGCGCCGGGCACGGCAGCCTTGAAGTTGCGGGCGTTGGTCGGGTCCTTGCGCTTGGCACGCTTGGGGGTGGGCTCACCCTTGGCAGTGGCTTCGGCGCACTGGCGGTCGAACTCCGCCTTGGCTTCGGCATCGGCCTCAGCGCGTTGCTGGATCAGGGTGTTGAGCACGGGCAGCAGGAAAGCGGCCGTCTTGCCCGAACCGGTCTGGCTGGACACCATCAGGTCGATGAAGCCGTTGGCATCAGCGCCTTCGCCCATGGCCAGGGGAATGGCTTTTTGTTGCACGGCGGTGGGCTGGGTGTAGCCCAGGTCGGCCACAGCCTGCACCAGCTCGGGCGCCAGGCCCAGTTGCACAAAACCGTTTTCCACTTCGGGTACGGCTTCGGCTTCCACGGTTTCGGTGTCCTGGTCGGCCAGCAGGGCGTCCAGTTGAGATTCTTCAGCTTGCAAAAGAGATGCAGCAGGCGCAGCAATGCCCTGCTCAAGGAGTGTGTCGTTCATGGTTTTCTCATGCGAGCAGCGCCACAACATCGGTGTTGCGGTGGCTGCTTGACGGTCATAAAAACATCAACCGTCAAACGCTTCGGCTCTGCAAGAGCCTGGAGGGCGTGCTTCGCGGCGGAGGCTGTGGAGGTGAACCACAGTCCTGTATCGCCAAAATGGGGCCCGGTGTGTGATGGGAGATGCGCGATTGCCCTGCCATAGGAAAGTGGCGGGTAATGGGGCAAGACCGCAATTGTCGCACAGTTCGGGTTTTCACGTAAACCCCTTATAGCAGATCAGAACTCGCTCTCCGACCAAGCCAGGCAGGGCTGGAGGCGGCGCACCACCGTCACCTCCCCCGCCAGCCCTGTTTACAGTGCCAGAAAATGCGCCCGGTAGTGCGCCAGCTCGTCGATGGACTCGATCACATCCGCCAGGGCCGTGTGGCGCTGGGCTTTCTTGAAGCCATCCACCACGGAAGGCTTCCAGCGGCGGGCCAGCTCCTTGAGGGTGCTGACGTCCACATTGCGGTAATGGAAGTAGGCCTCCAGCTTGGGCATGTAACGCACCAGAAAGCGGCGGTCCTGGCCAATGCTGTTGCCACACAGGGGCACCTTGCCTTTGGGCACGTACTTGGACAGAAAGGCGATCAGCTGCTTCTCGGCATCGGCCTCGGTGATGGTCGAGGCCTTGACCCGGTCCACCAGCCCGCTCTTGCCGTGCGTGCCCTTGTTCCATGCATCCATGCCGTTGAGCAGTTCATCACTTTGGTGGATGGCAAACACCGGCCCTTCCACACGCACCGACAAATCGGCACTGGTGATGACCACGGCAATCTCGATCAGGCGGTCGGTTTCGGGCTGCAGGCCCGTCATTTCGCAGTCCAGCCAGACCAGGTTCAGGTCGGACTTGGGCAGCACAGGGGTTTCATGGGAGACGGCATCAGACATCTCTAAATTGTCGCCTACACTCGCCGCACATGCCGTCTACCGACTCTTTTCCTCCTTCGCTCCTGCTGACTCTGGCGTTTGCCGCCGCCCTGGCATTGCAGCTGCTGCTCAAGCTCTGGCTCAGCACCCGCCAGGTGCGCCATGTGGCCGTGCACCGGGGCGCCGTGCCCACGCCGTTTGCGGACCGCATCTCCCTGGCGGCGCACCAGAAGGCCGCCGACTACACCCTGGCCAAGGCCCGGCTGGGCTTGCTGCAGCTGGCACTGTCCACGGTGATGTTGCTGGCCTGGACCTTGCTGGGTGGCCTGGATGCGCTGCACCAGTTGCTGCTGACCCAGCTGGGAACCGGTTTGGCACAGCAACTGGCGGTGCTGGCCGGATTCGTCCTGATTTCCGGCCTGCTGGAACTGCCGCTGTCCTACTACCAGACCTTTGTGCTGGAACAGCGTTTTGGCTTCAACCAGATGACACCGCGCCTGTGGCTGGTGGACCTGCTCAAGTCCACGCTGGTCGGCGCCCTGATCGGCCTGCCACTGGCCGCGGCCGTGCTGTGGCTGATGCTGGCCACCGGCAGCCTGTGGTGGCTGTGGGCCTGGTGCCTGTGGACAGGGTTCAATGTGCTGCTGATGTGGATCTTCCCCAGCTTCATCGCCCCGCTGTTCAACAAATTCGAGCCGCTGGCCGACGAATCGCTCAAGACCCGGGTCACCGCGCTGATGCAGCGCTGCGGCTTTGCGGCCAAGGGCCTGTTCGTGATGGACGGCAGCCGCCGCTCGGCCCATGCCAATGCCTATTTCACCGGCTTTGGCTCGTCCAAGCGCGTGGTGTTCTACGACACCTTGCTCAAGCAGCTCAACGTTGACGAAGTAGAAGCCGTGCTGGCCCATGAACTGGGCCACTTCAAGCACAAGCACATTGCCAAGCGCATGGTGCTGATGTTCGCACTCAGCCTGGCCGGCTTTGCGCTGCTGGGCTGGCTGTCGCAGCAGGCCTGGTTCTACAGCGGTCTGGGAGTGCTGCCCAGCGTACAACTGGCCATGGGCATGCCCCAAGGGGACGACAACGCCGTGGCGCTGCTGCTGTTTGTGCTGGCCCTGCCGGTGTTCACCTTTTTTGTCTCGCCCCTGGTTGCCATGGGCTCGCGCCGCGATGAATTCCAGGCCGACGCCTACGCCATGGCCCAGGCCGATGGCACAGCCCTGGCCAGCGCACTGCTGAAGCTGTACGAGGACAATGCCTCCACGCTCACGCCCGATCCGGTGTACGCGAAGTTCTATTACTCCCACCCTCCCGCGCTGGAGCGGCTGGCACGCATGCCGGCTCCGGCGCACTCTGCAGGAGCCGCCGCATGACCACGCCTTCCCAACTGCAGCCCATCGATTGGTCCCGTCTGCCCCGTCGCCACGCCATTTCGGCCGCCGATGCCGCCCAGCGCCTGGTGCGCCATCCAGGCTGGAGCATCGAGGGCGAAGGCGCAAGCACCGCACTGACCAAGACCTACCACTTTGCGAATTACTTCCAGACCCTGGCCTTCGTCAATGCCCTGGCCTGGATCGCGCACCAGCAGGACCATCACCCCAGCCTGCAGGTGGACTACGGCCGCTGCACCGTGCGCTGGAACACGCACGACGCCGGCGGCCTGTCCGACTCCGACTTTGACTGCGCCCAGCGCACCGACACCCTGGTAAGCACCCTGTGAGCAAACGCCGATCCGCCCCTGCCGCCTCCAACGCTGGCAACGCCCCCCAAGAAGGTCTGGTGGTTGGCAGCCATGGCCGCCACTGCGTGGTCGAAACGGCCGACGGCCACCGCCGCATCTGCCACCCGCGCGGCAAGAAGAGCCAGGCTGTCGTGGGCGACCGTGTGCTGTGGCTGGCACCGCCGCCCGGCCAGGGCGAGGAAGGCACGATCGAGAAGGTGCTGGAGCGCCGCAACCTGCTGTACCGCCGCGACGAAATCCGTACCAAGATGTTTGCCGCCAACATCGACCAGGTGCTGATCCTGATCGCGGCCGAACCCGTTTTTTCCGAAAGCCAGCTGGCGCGTGCGCTGATCGCGGCCGAGGATGCACACATCCAGCCCATCATTGCGCTGAACAAGAGCGACCTGGAAGAGCCGTTTTTCGAGGCCTGGATGCGCCTGTCCGCCTACCGGGCCATCCAGGACGAAGACGGCAGCGACCACTACCCCGTGATTCCGCTGAACCTGACCAGCGACGACCCCGATCAGCGCGAAGCGCTGATGGACCTGTTTGCCGGCAAGAGCACGCTGGTGCTGGGCCCGTCCGGCTCCGGCAAGAGCACGCTGATCAACCTGCTGGTCCCCGGTGCCAATGTGGCAACCAACGAGATCTCGCAGGCCCTGAACTCCGGCAAGCACACCACCACCACCACCACCTGGTACTGGATGGACGAGGCACGCAGCACCGCGCTGATCGACTCGCCCGGTTTTCAGGAGTTCGGCCTCTACCACATCGCGCCCACCGACCTGCCGCGCTGCATGCCCGACATCGGCGCCAAGGCGCAGGAATGCAAGTTCTACAACTGCACCCATCTGCACGAACCCGGTTGCGCCGTGATGGCCGAAGTGGATAACGAAGGCAGCCCGCACCACATTGACGCGAACCGCTACCGCATCTACGGCGAGCTGTTTGAGGAACTGAGCCATTCGCCCTGGCGTTGAGCCTGCCAGCCCGGTTCAGGGCACATGCAGCCACAGAAGGCCAGCGACACAGGCCACGCGGGATTCAGGGCCCCAGGACGCCTGCACCCTTGGGTGCCGGCAGAAAAACCGGGGATGTCTCAGCCGGTGCGCCTGCAGCCCGGCAGCATGCGCGCGCCCTGCGCACCCTCAGCCCAACAGTCGCGCCAGGGTCAGCAGGGCGAGCAGCAGCATCCAGACGACGACCGAGCGCCACACCAGCCCCACCACACTGCGCAGATGGCTGACCTCGGCCGCGCGACCGGGGGTGGAACTGGACCCCTCCTCATCGTCATACAAGGGACCGGTGGCCAGCTCTTCCCGCTGGCGCAGCGCTTCGCCCCCCAGCTGCACATTGATGGCACCGGCCGTGGCGGCCAGGATCACGCCATCGTTGTCATGCGGAAAACGCTGGGCGTAGTAGCGCCAGCCGTCGATCGCCTCTTCAAAGCTGCCCACAATGGCAAAGCCCAGGGCGGTCACGCGGGCCGGCAGCCAGTCCATGGCCTGCCAGGCGGCGCGGGCGGCCTGCTGCAGGCGCTCGCTGACCGGGGGGGCGCCGGCAATCGACCGGCGCGACCAGTAGCGCGACAGATATTCCGCCGTGCGGTAGACCACGGCACCGGCCGGGCCCAGACCCAGCATGGACAGCACCACAAACCACAGCAGCACGCCAAACACATGGCGGTGGGCGCAGATCACCGAATACTCGACCACATGGCGCACCACTTCACTGCGCGGCAGCTCGCTGGCATCCACCTGCTGCCAATCGGCCAGCGCTTCGCGCGCGGCGTGCTCGTCCCCCGCCTCCAGCGCATCGCGGATGCGGGTGAAATGGTGGCTGAACTGGCGAAAGCCCAGCGTGGTGTAGAGGATGGCCACATTCCACACCATGGCCGCGGGCCAGCCGATGAAGTAGTCCAGCAGCCAGTAGATGCCCGCCGCCAGCGCTGCCGGCACGATGGCCGCCAAGGCCCAGGCGACCCAGCCATGGTGTGCCTGGCCCGCATCGAAGTTGCGTCGCACCGACACCGTCCAGGCCCGCAGGCCGGCGTGCACCGGGTTGCTGCGGGAGAGCGGGCGCGCCTGCTCCAGCAGCAGGGCAATCAGGATGGCGAAAAAACTCATCCCACCATAATACCGGCTGAAGCCAAAGCGCTGCTCGGGCCGTCAGCCTGGCGACGATTTTCAGGCCAGCGGCACCTGCATGAAGCGGTAGAAATTGCGCAGCATGCCCGCCGTGGCGCCCCAGATGTAATGCTGGCGGGCGCCATCCTGGTAAGGCATGGCAAACCATTCACGCTGCATGCCGTTCCACTCGTAGCTGTGACGCTCGTGGTGGGTGGGGTCCAGCAGAAAACGCAGCGGCACTTCAAAGATATCCGCCACCTCATAGGGGTTCGGGCGCAGCGGCGCTGCCGGATCCACCAGCGCCACCACCGGCGTGACCTGAAACCCCGTCCCGGTGGCATACACCGGCAAACAGCCCAGCACCTGCACATAGGCCGCGTCCAACCCCACTTCCTCATGGGCCTCGCGCAACGCGGTGGCCGCGGCATCCACATCTTCCGGATCGCGCTTGCCTCCGGGAAAGGCCACCTGGCCCGAATGGGTGGACAGGTGCGTGGTGCGTTCGGTCAGCAGCACCGTCAATTCCTCGCGCAGCACCAGCGGCAACAGCACGGCGGCCTGGGTGGGAGGACGGTCGGAGAAGCGCGGCTCACGCCGCAGCTCGGGCTCCCACTGCGGTGCCGCCGCAAAGCGCTGGCGCAGCGCCGCTTCCGTCTGCCAGGCCAGCGGCACTGCTGGCAGATGGGCATCCACCCCCACCAGAGGGGCGTGGCGCGGATCGAACGCAGGAGGCAGGCGACCAGGGGCACCGGTCGGTGCGGCGCCACCCGTAGGGGCCGGGGCGGATGTGGAAGAGGCAGTGGACATGGCGGGCGGTGCAGAGCGGTACAGGCAGGCGGTGTACGCAGACAAGGGGTACGCAGCAGGCATAAAAAAGCCGCTACAGCGAACTGTAGCGGCTTTCCCGGTCAAGCTCCGGTCGCGTGGATGACCTGGCCACCGCAGCGGCCAGACCCCACACGTTCGCGCTTTACGCGGCTGCGACGGCAGCCTTGTTGACGCGCTGGGGCAGCTTTTCCTTGATGCGAGCCGACTTGCCGCTGCGCTCACGCAGGTAGTACAGCTTGGCACGGCGCACGTCACCGCGGCGCTTGACTTCGATGCCGGCGATCAGAGGGGAGTAGGTTTGGAACGTACGTTCCACGCCTTCGCCGCTGGAGATCTTGCGCACGGTGAAGCCGCTGTTCAGGCCGCGATTGCGCTTGGCAATCACCACGCCTTCGTAGGCCTGCACGCGCTTGCGGCTGCCTTCGACCACGTTCACGCTCACGATGACGGTGTCACCGGGGGCGAAAGCGGGGATGGTCTTGTTCAGACGGGCGATTTCCTCTTGCTCGAGGGTCTGGATCAGGTTCATGGTTGCATCCACTCGATCGTGTCCGCGCCAGAATTGGCAAGCGCCGGGATTGGCGCTATAGGCTGCATTCAAACCGATGCAGCGGCCGGATAGAGGATCGAAGAACCAGCCATTATAGCGGGGACGCGATTTTTGCCAAATAGGCTTCGTCTTTGGCGTTCAACAGCCCCTGGCTGCGGGCCTGGACAATCAGCTCCGGCCGGTGGGCGGCCGTGATGCGCAGGCGCTGGTCGCGGCGCCAGCGCTCGATCTGGGCATGGTGTCCGCTCAGCAGCGCGGCCGGCACCTCTTGCCCATTCCATTGTTCCGGCCGGGTGTAGTGCGGGCAGTCCAACAGGCCATCCAGCGCAGGATTGAAACTGTCTTGCTGAAAGCTGCCTTCGTCATTCAGCACGCCGGGTTGCAGACGGGCAATGCTGTCAAGCAGCACCATGGCGGCCAGCTCGCCACCGGACAGCACAAAGTCACCCAGGCTGATCTGGTGCGTGACATGGGTGTCGATAAAACGCTGGTCAATGCCTTCATAGCGGCCGCACAGCAGCACGGCGCCCTGACTCCCGGCCCAGTCGGCCACCGCCGCGTGCTTGAGCGTCGCGCCGATGGGCGAAAACAGCACCAGCGGGGCGGGCTGCGCGGTTTCCTGCGCCTGCTCCGCCACGCGCGCGGCGCGGATGGCGTCCAGGCAGTGCTGCAGCGGCTCGGCCAGCATCACCATGCCGGGCCCGCCACCGAAGGGACGGTCATCCACACGGCGGTAGTTGCCCTGGGCGTAGTCCCGCGGATTCCACAGGTGCACCGCCACCTGTCCCGAAGCGTAGGCGCGCCGCGTGACCCCGCTCTCCAGGAACGGGGCGAACATCTCGGGAAACAGGGTAATGATGTCAAAACGCATGGTGCTATGGCGCAGGCAGCGCCCCAATTCGCAGCCGATCAGTAGTCCAGCTGCCAGTCCACCAGGATGCTCTTGGCAGCCAGGTCGACCTTGTCCACATAGGCGTCGACAAAGGGGATCATGCGCTCACGCTCTTTGCCGCCTTCGTCATAGGCCAGTACCAGCGTGGTCTGCGGACCGGTGGCCAGCAGGTCCTTGACCACCCCCATGGCCACGCCTTCGCGGTTGACCACGGACAGCCCGAGCAGATCCACCCAATAGAACTCACCTTCTTCGGCCGCCGGAAAGGCCGTGCGCGAGACAAAGATGCGCGCGCCGCGCAGGGTCTCGGCCGCATTGCGATCCCCCACGGCTGCCGCAGTGGCCACGATGGAATCCGAGTGCGCGCGCGCCTGCTTCACAGGCAATAGCACGGTGCCGGTGAAATGCTTGGCGCCTTTTTCGGCCGGCAGCAAATACCAGTTTTTGGCGGTGAGCAGCACGTCGGCATCGCTGCTGTAGGAGATGACCTTGAACCAGCCCTTGATGCCCCAGGCATCGGCAATGCGGCCCACTTCCACGGCGTCGGCAGGCAGGGCGGTCACTTCAAGTTCGGGCATCTGGCTCATGGCAGTCACTGACAGGTTTGCACACAGAGAAAATAAAAAAACGGGTTCCGTCAGACTGGCCGACGGAACCCGTTTTGAGGGGAGTGCTGATTAAGCAGCAGCCTTGGCGGCAGCTTGCTTGATCAGGCGTTCCACGGTGTCGGAAGCCTGAGCACCAACGCTCTTCCAGTAAGTCACGCGGTCCAGCGCCACGCGCAGGCCTTCTTCAGCGCCACGGGCGCTGGGGTTGTAGAAACCCAGACGCTCGATGAACGAACCGTCGCGACGCACGCGCTTGTCAGCGGCCACGATGGTGTAGAAAGGGCGAGCCTTGGAGCCGCCGCGGGACAGACGAATAACGACCATGATTAATCCTTCGGGTGGTATAGGCAGCTTGCGCTGCACATTCTTTGCTCCGTTTGAGACACGCGACATAGCCACCCGGCCAGCGACACGCAGCAAAGTTCGCGATTATAGCGACTTCTGTGCAAGCTGCCTACACCCTCCGGAATCACGGACGCTCGTCGAGCGCCTTCCTGCCGCCTTGATCCTCTGCAGGCGACTTGCATGCAGCCACCTGGCCGGTGCCCGGTTGCGGGCCATGGCGTAGTCCCTAGCTGGTCGCAGCGGCCATGGTCCCGAATAATTCCCCCATGCGCAAGAACAAGACCGTCGCCGCCTGGCTGGCCTTTCTGGGCGGCCCGCTGGGCCTGCACCGCTTCTACCTGCATGGCCTGGGCGATCTGCCAGGCTGGCTGCTGCCCATCCCCACCGCGCTGGGCCTGTACGGTATCCAGCGCATGCAGCAGCTGGGCCAGGACGACCACCTCAGCTGGGTGCTGATTCCGCTGCTGGGCTTCACCATCGCCGGCTGTGCGCTGAAGGCCATTCTGTACGGACTGGCCACACCCGAGCGCTGGAATGCGCTCCACAACCCCTCGTCTGCGCCCGATGCCGCACCCGGCCGCACGGGCTGGCCCACGATTTTTGCCATTGCCGCCGCACTGATGGTGGGCGCCGCCGTGCTGATGGCCAGCCTGGCCTACAGCTTTCAGCACTACTTCGAATACCAGATCGAAGAGGCCCGCAAGATTTCCCAATAGCGCAAAAGCCACGCCGGCGGCATCTCTGCGGCGGCTCATCGTATCCAAAATCGAAGCAACTCAGGCTTGCCGGGCAGTCCGATACGGCTGAAAACATCCGGAAATCTTCGAGCACCGCGCCCCCGCAGGACTGGTTTTCAGAAGCCCCAGGGGTCTGTGACTTGGATGTACACACCCAAATAAGAATAAGAACTATTCTCTAGAATAGAAGAATCCCTGACCACCTGCCGCCCATGTCCTCCTCACCCCTGTTGCACAGTGCTCTCGACAACTACCGCACCCTGGTGGGATTTGTCGCCCGCAGGATGGGCGACCGGCAAGAGGCCCACGACCTGGTGCATGACGCCTGGGTGCGCGCCGCCGAGAGCCAGCCCACGCTGTCGCAGGAGTTGCACAGCCCCTCCTCACGCGCCTACCTGTATGCCGTGGCGGAGAACCTGGTGATTGACCATTACCGCCGTCGCAAGCGCCAGCAGGAGGCGCTGCAGGGCGTGTCGCTGTGGCAGCCTGCGCAGACCGACGACGTGAAAGACACCCACAGCCTGCGCCAGGCCATTGCGGCCGTGGACCTGGCACTGGCCGACCTGCCACCTCGCTGCCGTGCCATATTTCTGGCCGACCGGCTCGACGGCACTCCCCAGAGCGACATCGCCGCGCAGCACGGTACCTCCGTCAAGACGGTGGAGCGCGAAGTGCAGCGCGCCATGGACGCCATCGAGCAGGCGCTGCACCGCTGGCGCGGCGACCCCGCACCTGCCGCACGCAAGGGCCGGCGGCGCACGCTGGGAGCCTTGCTGTCGCTGGCGGGCATCGGTGTGTGCGGCTCCAGCGCCTGGCTGGCATGGCGCCAGTGGGTGCCATCCTGGCAGCTGACCCTCAGCGCCACCCAGCACCAGCCGCTGCTGCAGGCCCTGCCGGACGGCAGCAGCCTGGCGCTGGATGCACAAGGCCTGGCCGACGTGGCCTTCTACGCCCACCAGCGGCATGTGCAGCTGCACCGCGGCACCGCCTTCTTCAACGTGCAGCGCGATGCACAGCGGGCGTTCATTGTGGATGCGGGCAGTGCCCGCATCACCGTGCTGGGCACCCGCTTCGAGGTGGCCCTTGAAGATGCGCACACCGTGCGCGTCACGGTGGAGCAAGGCCATGTGCAAGTGGCCCAGCGGGACGGCACCGCAGAACCCCATGCCGTGGAGCTGCACGACGGCGAAACCCTGCGCTGGACGGCTGGCCACGCGCCCCAGCGCAGCCAACCCGGCGGCGAGATTGCCACCTGGCGCAACGGCTGGCTGGAGCTGGACAACCTTCCGCTGGAAGCCGCCATCCAGCGCATCAGCCGCTATTGTTCCCAGCCCGTACGGGTGGAGCCTTCTGCGGCGCAGTTGCGGGTGTTCGGGCGCGTACAGATCAGCCACGCCGCCGACTGGGTGCAACTGCTGCCCGCCATGCTGCCTGTACAGCTGCGGTCCGAGCAAGCCCACGGGCAGGCATGGATCGTCATCACCCGGTCTTGAGGCTTTGTCCAAGAGCTGCTGCATTTTTTTGAGGGATTTGCGGCGCGAGTGCGTTGTACAGCATGAGATCTGCCGCAGCACGTCCCGTTGACTGCGGGCTGCAGATCGAGGATTCCGGCACGCCATTCCCGACGAAGACCGGAAAACGAAGCACTCTCATTTCTCTTTCCGTTATGCCCGAACGCTCTTTCGCCCCCCATCCACCCGCCACGCTGCGCCTGCTGGCCGCAGCTGCCCTGGTGGCCATGGCAAGCGCCCCTGTCCACGCCCAGCCGGCGCCCGTCTCGACTGCTGCCCAAGCGCCCATCGCCTTCCAGATCCCGCCACAGGCGCTGGACAGCGCCCTGGCCCAGCTGGCCCGCACCGCCCAATTGCAGCTGATGGCGCCAGCGGCTCTGCTGCAGGGCCGCAGGACGGCGGGGGTGCAGGGCACGCTCAGCCCCCAGGCTGCGGCACAGCAGTTGCTGCAAGGCAGTAGCTTGAACGCCCGCATCAGCGGCAACACGCTGCTGATCACCGCCGCCACCGGCGAAGCAGCCCTGCAGGATGTGACCGTGCGCAGCCGTGCGGACGGCCTGCCCGAAGCCTATGCCGGCGGCCAGATCGCGCGCGGCGGCAGCCTGGGCGTGCTGGGCACGAATGACGTGATGGATACGCCTTTCAGCGTGGTCAACTTCACATCCGAGCTGCTGGAGAACCAGCAAGCCCGCACGCTGGCCGATGTGGTGGTCAACGACGCCTCGGTGCGCTCGCTCACGGCCTCGGGGGGCTTTGGGGACTCGTTCCAGATCCGCGGCTTCAATGTCGCGAACGGCGAGACCTTTGTGAACAATTTCGGCGGCCTGGCAGCCACCACCACCATCCCCGTGGAAATGGTGGAACGGGTCGAGCTGCTCAAAGGCCCGGGCGCACTGGCACGCGGCGTTGGGCCCGACGGCAGCATTGGCGGCAGCATCAACCTGGTGACCAAGCGCGCCAGCGATACCCCCCTGACCCGATTGACCACCACCTACACCAGCAAGGCCCAGCTGAGCACCCACCTGGACGTGGGCCGCCGCTTTGGCGAGGACAAGGCCTGGGGCATTCGCGTGAACGGCGTGCTGCGTGGCGGCGAAGGCAATATCGACGGTGGTCGCCAGAAGATGGGCATGGGCTCGCTGGGGCTGGACTACCGCGCCAGCCGCCTGCGCTGGTCGCTGGATGCCCTGGCCCTGCATGACGACACCCGGGAATTCCGCCCCCAGGCCATGGTGCTCTTCGGCCCCGGCGGCTACAGCGACACGCGGTTGCCGGCCCCTCCTGATGGCCGCCTGAACTTCTACCCCGGCACGTCCATCGACTCCACCAACAAGATGGTGACCAGCCGGCTGGAGTATGACGTGACCGACCGCCTGACCCTGATGGCCGGCGTGGGCTACAACCACTTTCGCGTGAACCAGAATTTCCCGTCGGGCAACCTGCTGGATGCCAGCGGCCGCATGCTGGTGGGCAATGCCATCTACGACGACGCCCGCGAAACCACCACCGCCGACCTGGGCGTGAAGACCAGTTTCCGCACCGGCGCCGTCGACCACCGTGTCGCTCTGGTCGCCAACTGGCTGGACCGTGACAGCGGTTACTACTACGACGGCAATCTGCCGTCCACCAGCTCCACGATCTACGACCCCTTGCCCATCGTCGATGGCAGCCACCGCAAGCCCGTCAAGGACAGCAACCTGCGCCAGCAGGGCCTGGCACTGACCGATTCGCTGGCCATGCTGGACGACCGCCTGCTGCTGACCTTCGGTCTGCGCCACCAGCGCATCAAAACCCACAGCCCCTTCAGCCAGACGCAGACCTCGGCCAACTCGCCGCTGGCGGGCATCGTCATCAAACCCGTCGACCACGTGGCGCTGTACGCCAACTACACCGCAGGTTTGACCGATGGGGGCACGGCCCCTGCGGGCGTGGCCAATGCCTTCCAGACCATGGCGCCCTTCAAATCCAAGCAGTTGGAGACCGGCGTCAAGGTGGACTGGGGCCACATGGTCACGCAAGCCACGGTGTTCCAGATCAAGAAACCCAGCGGCTATACCGACCCGGTCAGCAATGTCTACAACTATGCGGGCGAGCAGCGCAACCGCGGTCTGGAGCTGTCCACCTATGGCGAGCTGCAGCGCGGTCTGCGCCTGATGGCCAGCGCGGCCTTCACCCAGGCCAAGCTCACCCGCATCGAAGACCTCAGCGTACAAGGCAACAACGCCCCCAATGTGGCGCGCCGCACGGTGAGCGTGGCCGCTGACTGGGATGTGCCGGGCGTGCAGGGCCTGAGCCTGAATGGGCGCGCACTGTATGTCTCGTCCGTCCACCTGGACAACGCCAACACCTTGCGTGTGCCCGGCTGGACGCGCATGGACTTCGGCGCCCGCTACGCCATGCAGGTGGCCGGCAAGCCGGTGGTGCTGCGCGCCAACATCGAGAACCTGGCCAACCGCCGCTACTGGCTGACCACCACCGTGTCCTCAAGCTACTCCTACGCCATGGTCAGCGCGCCGCGTACGTTCACCCTGTCTGCAGCCATCGACTTCTGACACCAGTCAGAGGCTCTCTCTGGCCCTGCGCTGCCGCCCCCACCGGCCGCGCAGGGCCTTCGCGCTCCTTCTTTTCTTGAGCTGCCATGCAAAACACAACCATCAAGACCTGGGCCTGGGTGCACAAATGGAGCAGCCTGGTCTGCACCGTCTTCATGCTGCTGCTGTGCCTGACCGGCCTGCCCCTGATCTTCCACCACGAGATCGGCCACCTGCTGGGTACGGAGGTCGAAGCCCCGGCTATGCCGGCCGATACCCCGCGCGCCAACCTGGACGACGTGCTGGACGTGGCCCGCGCCCAGTACCCCGACCGGGTGGTGCAGTTCGCCTCCCCCGGCGAGGACGACTACAACCTCTGGTTCGTCACCATGACGCCCACACCCGAGCCCACCACGGACTTTCGCAGCGTGGTGGTCGATGCCCGCACCGCCGCGCTGCTGGCCGAGCCCCGCTTTGACCAGGGCTTCATGTGGATCATGTTCAAGCTGCATGTGGACCTGTTCGCCGGCCTGGCTGGCAAGCTGTTCCTGGGCTTCATGGGCTTACTGCTGCTGGTGGCCATCGTCAGCGGCACCGTGCTGTACGCCCCCTTCATGCGCAAGCTGCAGTTCGGCAGCGTGCGCCGCGAGCGCCAGACGCATGTGAAATGGCTGGACCTGCACAACCTGCTGGGCATCGTCACCCTGGTATGGCTGCTGGTGGTGGGTGCCACCGGCGTCATCAACACCTGGGCGGACCTGGTCATCAAATACTGGCAGCACGACCAGCTCACCAGCATCCTGCAGCCCTACCAGGGCCAGCCCCTGGTGCCCGCCGCGCAGCGGGCCCAGCTGCAACCCGCGCTGGAAGCGGCCCAGCGCCAGGTGCCGGACAGCCGGCTGTTCTTTGTGGCCTTCCCGGGCACCAGCTACTCCAGCCCCCATCACTACACCTTCTTTCTCAAGGGCAACGAGCCCCTGACATCCAAGCTGCTGTGGCCGGTGCTGGTCGATGCGCGCACCGCCGAGGTGACTGCCGCCCCGTCCATGCCCTGGTATGTGAAGACCCTGCTGCTGTCCCAGCCGCTGCACTTTGGCGACTACGGCGGGCGGCCCATGCAGATCCTGTGGGCGCTGCTGGACATCGCCTCTATCATCGTGCTGGGCAGTGGCCTGTACCTGTGGCTGCGCAAGCGCAAGACAGCGCCCAGGACCACCGCTCCCGCAGCATCCACCGCGACCGCGGACAACGCAGAAAGTGCCGCATGACGCAACCTCCCAAGTACCGCCACTTTGTCTTTCTCTGGGCCTGGCCCATCGCCCTGGGGCTGCTGACCGCCGTGGGCCTCGTCGCAGCGCTGTTCAGTGAAGACGGCTGGGGCGACCACCTGGCCGCGCTGTGCCTGGGCATACCGGTGCTGGTCGGATTGTGGTTCGGCTGGCTGCGCCGCCAGACACCACGTCGCAGCGAATAAAAAAGCCAATTACCCTTGCACATAGAAAAAGGACTTACAGGCATTGCTACCCGGAAGTCCTTTTTTGTGCGCGGATGCAGCTATCCGCTGCGGCTGGATCAGTACAGCTGCAGGCTGACCCAGTAGGCGATGGCGGCCACAAAGGCGCTGGCCGGGATGGTCAGAATCCAGGCCCAGACGATGTTACCGGCCACGCCCCAGCGCACCGCGCTCATGCGCTGGGTAGAGCCCACGCCGACGATGGCACCGGTGATGGTGTGGGTGGTGGAAACAGGAACGC
The DNA here is from genome assembly GCF_002479375.1 of Comamonas sp. UBA7528. NCBI lineage: Bacteria > Pseudomonadati > Pseudomonadota > Betaproteobacteria > Burkholderiales > Comamonadaceae > Comamonas > Comamonas sp. UBA7528. The sequence continues at coordinate 59,840 of NZ_DLMU01000008.1, read as the reverse complement.
CCAGGAAGGTGGCAAAGAACAGCGTCATCGCACCGCCGGTTTCGGCACAGAAACCGCCCACGGGCTTGAGCTTGGTGATCTTCTGGCCCATGGTCTTGACAATGCGCCAGCCACCAAACATCGTGCCCAGGCCGATGGCCAGGTAGCAGCTGATGATGGTCCACAGCGGAGGCGAGGCTTCGCCTGCCGTGGAGTAGCCGGTGGCGATCAGCAGCAGCCAGATGATGCCGATGGTCTTTTGTGCATCGTTGCCGCCGTGGCCCAGCGAATAGGCACCGGCCGACACCAGCTGCAGACGGCGGAACCACTTGTCCACCTTGTTGGGGCGGGTGCGACGGCAGATCCAGGCGACCGCCACCATCATCAGCGAGCCGAACAGAAAGCCCAGCAGCGGCGAGATGAAGATGAAGGCCACAATCTTCAGGATGCCGCCGGCGATCAGCACGCCGGAGCCGGCCTTGGCAATGGCAGCGCCGACGATGCCGCCGATCAGCGCGTGCGACGAGCTGGACGGAATGCCGTAGTACCAGGTGATGACGTTCCAGACGATGGCCCCGGCCAGCGCGCCGAACACCACATGGGTGTCGACGATGTCCGGCTGGACAATGCCCTTGCCCACCGTGGCCGCCACACTCAGGTGGAAGACAAAGATGGCGACAAAGTTGAAGAAGGCGGCAAACACCACGGCCTGCGTGGGCTTGAGCACGCCGGTGGAGACGACGGTCGCAATCGAGTTCGCCGCATCATGAAACCCGTTCATGAAGTCGAACACCAGCGCCATCGCCACCAGCAGAATCACCACCCACAGGGCGGCTTGTACGGTTTCCATGAGGGAGAGCTCCTGCGTGCTTAGGAGTTCTCGAGGACGATGCCCTCAATGATGTTGGCCACGTCTTCGCACTTGTCGGTGACGGTTTCCAGCAACTCGTAGATGGCCTTGAGCTTGATCACTTCACGCACATCGGGCTCTTCGCGGAACAGCTTGCTCATGGCGGCGCGCAGCACACGGTCGGCATCGCCTTCCAGGCGGTCGATCTCTTCGCAGGTCTTGAGTGCGGCTTCGGCCGTGCTCTGGTCGGCGATGCGGTCCAGCAGCTTGACGGCGTCGCGCACGCGCTCGCAGCACTTCACGCTCAGGTCCGTCAGACGGTGGATTTCGGCCGTCATGTGGCGCACGTCGTACAGCGCCATCGATTCGGCGCAGTCCTGCAGCAGGTCGGCCACATCGTCCATCGTATTGATCAGCGTGTGGATGTGCTCGCGATCGATGGGGGTGATGAAGGTCTGGTGCAGGGTCTTGTTGACCTCGTGCGTCACGCGATCGGCAGCGCGCTCGGCGTTGTCCACGTCCTGGTTGTACTTGTCGCGCAGGTGTTCATCGCCATAGTTGGCGACCAGCTGGGAAAAGGCACGTCCGGCCTCCACAATGCGATCCGCATGCTGGTTGAACATTTCGAAAAAATTGCCCTCGCGCGGCAACAGCTTGCCAAACAGCATCAATGGCTCCTCATGACTGACAGGTGCCAGTCACCCGGATGGCAGCTGGCGCGAAATTTCGGCGAAGTGTAACCGCCGGGTAATCGGGCCTGGCTGCCGGCGTTCTGTGCCGTCAGCCTGCGGTGCCCTTTTCCATGGGCGCCGGCAGGCCATCGCAGTACGTATTTCGTGTGACGTGCACATGTCGGTACTGTCGATAGGCGGCAATTTTTACCCAAACCGCCTGGGGTTCGCAGGCAACGGGTCATCTCCCCCACCCGCATAGGGACGACTCACTTCCGTTTTCAGGCCGTGTTTTCAGAGGGTAGACCGCCACCTCGGGCGACAGAAAATAAATCTGCGCAAAATGTTGCGCCGCAGCGACAAAGGCCTCGCCGTGCGGCCGTCCACCATATTCGCTCCTAATAGAGGAGCTATATCTTCTTTCCAGTTATAGACGTGGTGTTGTTTTTATATTGAAAACAAATATGGATATGCGCATATAGCTATATTATTAATAGCAATCATTTCATGCACCACCAGCACTGCGGTGCATTTCCCCGCACAGAGGGCTGCAGGGCACCGGTTACCAACCGGTTTCATGCCTTGCCAGGGCCCCCTGCTGCTGCCGCTCCGGCCGGCAGCAGGGGGGCCGGGTGCTTACTCGCCCAGGTAGGCGGCGCGCACGCGCGGGTCGTCCAGCAGGGTCTTGCCCTCGCCTTCCATGGTGATGTTGCCGGACTCCATCACATAGCCCCGGTTGGCCAGTGCCAGCGCACGGCTGGCGTTCTGCTCCACCAGCACGATGGTCATGCCCTGGGCGTGCACATCAGCCACCACCTCGAAGATCTTGTCCACCATGATGGGGGACAGGCCCATGGACGGCTCATCCAGCAGCAGCAGCTTGGGGTGGGCCATCAGCGCGCGCGCCATGGCCAGCATCTGCTGCTCGCCGCCGGACATGGTGCCGGCCAGCTGGTCGCGGCGCTCCTTCAGGCGCGGGAACAGCACGAACATGCGCTCGATGTCGGCCGTGATCTGCGCCTTGTCGTTCTTGGTATAAGCCCCCATCAGCAGGTTTTCCGTGATGGTCATGCGGGCGAACACACCACGCCCTTCGGGCACCATGATCAGGCCTTCCTTGACCAGATCCCAGGCACCACGCCCCTGCACGCTCTTGCCCAGGTAGCTGATCTCGCCGCCATTGGCATTCAGCGTGCGGGTGATGGCCTTCATGGTGGTGGTCTTGCCAGCGCCGTTGGAGCCGATCAGCGAGACCAGCTCGCCCTGGCGCACCTCGAAGTCCACACTCTTGACGGCCTGGATCCCCCCGTAGGATACCTTCAGGCCCTTGACCTGCAGCAGCACCTCTCCGGTGCGCTGTGTTGCTTGCTCTGCCATGCTCAATGCCCTCCGGTGCCCAGATAGGCCTCGATCACTTTGTCGTTCTTCTGCACTTCGGCCGGCGTGCCTTCGGCAATCTGCTTGCCGTAGTCCAGCACGGTCACGCGGTCGCACAGGCCCATCACCAGCTTCACATCGTGCTCGATCAGCAAGATGGTGCGGTTGTCCTTGCGGATGCGGTCGATCAGTTCGCGCAGCTGCACTTTCTCGGTGGCGTTCATGCCGGCAGCCGGCTCATCCAGCGCAATCAGCTGCGGGTCGGTGGCCAGTGCGCGGGCGATTTCCAGGCGCCGCTGGTCGCCATACGACAGCGTGCGCGCCTTGAAGTCGGCGTACTTGGCAATGCCCACGTACTCCAGCAGTTCCTGGGCGCGCTGGCGGATGGCGGCTTCCTCGGCCTTGAAGCCCGAGGTGCGCAACACGGCGCCAATCAGACCGGAGTGGGTGCGCACATGGCGCCCCACCATCACGTTCTCCAGGGCCGTCATCTCGGCAAACAAACGGATGTTCTGGAAGGTGCGGGCGATACCGGCCTTGGCCACCTTGTGCACGGCCGTGGGCTCGTAGGGGTGGCCGGCCAGCGAAAAGCTGCCGCTGTCCGGCGTGTACAGGCCGGTGATCACGTTGAAGAACGTGGTCTTGCCGGCGCCGTTGGGGCCGATCAGCCCGTAGACCTGGCCGCGGCGGATGGTCACCCCCACATCGCTCAAGGCCTGCAGGCCGCCGAATCGCTTGGAAATGCCTGCGACCTTCAACACCACATCGGTGTCGTCTGCAGCGGGGGCCATGGTGGCTGTCATTGCTTCAACTCCTTGCATGGCGCTCATCCCTTCTGCGCCAGGCTCTTGCCGTGTTCCGGTGTCGGCCACAGGCCGCGCGGACGCAGCAGCATCACGACGATCATGGCCAGTGCGATCAGCAACTGGCGCAGGATGGCGGCATCCAGGCGGCCGCCGGTCAACTCCTGCAGCGGACCTGCCACATAGCGCAGCACCTCCGGCAGCGAAGCCAGCAGCACGGCGCCCAGGATCACGCCCGGGATATGGCCCAGACCGCCCAGCACCACCATGGCCACAATCATCACGGACTCCATCAGGCTGAAGGATTCCGGCGACACAAAGCCCTGGAAGCCCGCAAACATGGCGCCCGAGACACCGCCGAAGGTGGCACCCATGCCGAAGGCCAGCAGCTTCATATTGCGCACATTGATGCCCATGGCCTTGGCGGCGATCTCGTCTTCGCGGATCGCCATCCAGGCGCGGCCGATGCGCGAATCCTGCAGGCGGTAGCAGATCACCACCGTGATCAGCACCAGCACCAGGAACAGGTAGTAGTACATGGTCACCGAGCTGATGTCGAAACCGAAAATCTCCTGGCGCTTGGCCAGGTCGACACCGAACACTTGGATCGAGTCGATCTGGCTCAGGCCCTTGGGACCGTTGGTGATATTCACCGGGTGGTCCAGGTTGTTCATGAAGATGCGGATGATTTCACCGAAACCCAGCGTCACGATGGCCAGGTAGTCGCCGCGCAGCTTCAGCACCGGAATCCCCAGCAGCACCCCGGTACAGGCCGCCAGCAGCGCCGCCATCGGAATCACCAGCCAGATGCTGGAGTGCAACCCGTCCGGGAACATGGACTGGAACCAGGCGAAGGTCTCAGACAGATGGGGCGACGCCATCAGGCCGAACATATAGGCGCCCACGGCGTAGAACGCCACATAGCCCAGGTCCAGCAGGCCGGCATAGCCCACGACGATGTTCAGCCCCAGGGCCAGCATCACATACAGCAGCGCCAGGTCGGCGATACGCACCCAGGCGTTGCCGAAGTACTGCAGCACCAGGGGCAGCACCAGCAGCACAAGGCCCCACAGCGCCCATTGCACGGTTTTCTTGGATTGCATATTGCGTTCCCTCTCTTATGCGCGGTCCGCCACACGCTCACCCATCAGGCCCGAGGGGCGTAGGGTCAGAATGATGATCAGCACGATGAACGCAAAAATGTCGGTGTAGTGGCTGCCCAGCACACCGCCGGTGAGCTGGCCGATGTAGCCCGAGCCGATGGATTCGATCAGGCCCAGCAGGATGCCGCCGATCACGGCGCCGGCCAGGTTGCCGATGCCGCCGAACACGGCCGCCGTGAAAGCCTTCAGACCGGGCAGGAAGCCCATGGTGTGCTGCACGGTACCGTAGTTGGAGGCCCACATGATGCCGGCGATGGCCGCCAGCACCGCACCGATGATGAAGGTGGCGGAAATCACCATGTCCGGGCGCACGCCCATCAGGGCAGCGACGCGCGGGTTCTCGGCCGTGGCACGCATGGCGCGGCCCAGGCGGGTGTAGTTGACCAGGTAGACCAGCGTGGCCAGGGACACGGCCGTCACGGCCAGGATCAGGATCTGCGTGGGCGTGATCACGGCACCGGCGATCTCATAGGGATCGGGCGACAGCAGCACCGGGTAGGCCTTGGGATTGGGCTTCCAGATGATCATGGCCAGGGCTTGCAGCAGGATGGACACACCGATGGCGGTGATCAGCGGCGCCAGACGCGGGCTGTTGCGCAGCGGACGGTAAGCGATCTTTTCGATACAGAAATTCAGGCAGGCCGCCACCACACAGGCGATGACCGTGGCCAGCAACAGGATCACCCAGCCCGGCGCACCGGGCATGGCCTCCTGCATCAGGCCGATACAACTCCAACTCGTCAACGCGCCCACCATCAGCACTTCGCCGTGGGCAAAGTTGATGAGCTGAATGATGCCGTACACCATGGTGTAGCCCAGGGCTATCAAGGCGTACATGCTGCCGAGGACCAGACCATTGATGATCTGCTGCAGCAAGATATCCATATGTCGCTTCCCTTCAAGGTGGCAGGTGTCCAGACAAACCACCCGTTGGTCCACCCAGCCCCGCGCACGCCTTTCTCCAGTAGCAAAAAACCCGCCAGAAAGATTTCGGGCGGGCGGCCGGAAAAAGCAATGGCAGCACGTTATGGACTTGGTCAGTTCCCCAAAATGGGGGTTACCCTTGCCATTGCGGTGCACCTCCGCGCGGGTGCAGCAGGCACACAAGGCCGTCCATCCATGCACAGCACGCAATGAAAGCGTGTGCTGCTTCGCAGCAATTGATGCCCAGCACGCATCAATACGCCACGCACCAGCAGCGTGCACACCTGCGCACCACACGCGGGCTCAGGGACAACCCGCAGGCTCCAAGTCTTCAGCCGCCTGTCAGCCTGGGGCAGACCCTGTGTCGTCTGGCGCAGACGGTTGCGGGTCCGCGCCGGGCTCTGCCGCAGCCCGGGCCGCCGCGTTCAACGCGCGCAGCTGGGCCAGCTTGTCGCCGATCTTGATCTCCAGGCCGCGCGGCACGGGCTGGTACAGGCGCTGCTCGTCCATGCCATCGGGAAAGTAGCGCTCGCCGGCGGCAAACGCCCCCTCCTCGTCGTGTGCGTAGCGGTAGCCCTTGCCCCAGTCCATGTCCTTCATCATCCGGGTGGGGGCGTTGCGCAGGTGCATGGGTACCGGGCGGGTGCTGTCGCTCTTCACCAGCGCGCGCATCTGGTTGTAGGCGTTGTAGCCGGCATTGCTTTTGGGGGCCACGGCCAGATAGAGCACGGCCTGGGCCAGCGCCAGCTCGCCCTCGGGGCTGCCCAGCCGCTCATAGGTCTGAGCCGCCTCATTGGTGATTTGCATGGCGCGCGGATCGGCCAGGCCAATGTCTTCCCAGGCCATGCGAATCAGCCGCCGCGCCATGTAGCGCGGGTCCGCGCCACCGTCGAGCATGCGCACCAGCCAGTACAGTGCCGCATCCGGGTCGGAGCCGCGCACCGACTTGTGCAGCGCACTGATGGTGTCGTAGAACTGCTCCCCCCCCTTGTCGTAGCGGCGCATGCGCTCGCCCAGCACCTGCAACAGCCAGACGTCCGTGATCACTTCCACCTTCGCCTGTTCGGCGGTAATGGACAGCGTCTCGAGCGTGTTCAGCAGGCGCCGCGCGTCACCGTCGGCGTAGGCAATCAGGCGCTCCAGTGCATCGTCCTCGATCACAGGCACGGCGCCCAGTGCCTGCGCCTTGGCCACGATGCGCTGCAAATCCTCGGCCGTCAGACTCTGCAGCACATAGACGGCCGCGCGCGACAGCAGCGCGGAGTTCACCTCGAACGAAGGGTTCTCGGTGGTGGCGCCGATGAAGGTGAACAGCCCGCTCTCCACATGCGGCAGGAAGGCATCCTGCTGGCTTTTGTTGAAGCGGTGCACCTCGTCCACGAACACGATGGTGCGCTGCTGCAGCAGGCTGTCCCGGGCCATCTGGGCTTTTTCCACGGCCTCGCGGATGTCCTTGACCCCGCCCAGCACGGCGCTGATGGAAATGAACTGGGCATCGAATGCATCGGCCATCAGCCGCGCGATGGTGGTCTTGCCCACTCCCGGGGGACCCCACAGGATGCAGCTGTGCGGCCGGCCCGATTCGAACGCCAGCCGCAGCGGCATGCCTTCGCCCAGCACCTGCTGCTGGCCCACCACCTCGCCCAGGGTATGCGGGCGCAGGCGCTCCGCCAGCGGCTGGTGGGCCGGCAGGGCCGCTGCCCCACTCGCAGCGCCGGCCGCAGGAGCGCCAAATAAGTCAGTGGTTGTGGCAGGGTTACGGGGCATAGCCATATATCAGAAGTTCACATCAGGCAAAATAGGGTTTCAGCGGACACATGCTCTCCATTGGCGAGGTCACCCCTCACGTAGATGGAACAGCAGCGCCTTCTGGCCCGTCAGCCACAAGCTTAACGGCCCTGCCCTGCCCGATTCGGTTGCCGCCTGCTGCCATCCAGTGCCTGGCAACGTGCAGCCTGCGACCGGCCTATCGCCGGCCAGTGCCAATGCACTCTACCGAATCCCCGCTTTTCGTTTGGTTTGCAATGTTTTCAACGCATCCCCGGGCGCGCTTGCGCCGCCGGGGTGCAGGGCTTTTGGTATGACAACACTCAAGACGCGGGACCTGATGGCCCTCGGCTTCATGACGTTTGCGCTGTTTCTGGGCGCAGGCAACATCATCTTCCCCCCCATCGTCGGTCTGGCCGCAGGTGAGCACCTGTGGAGCTCCGCCGTGGGCTTTCTGCTCACCGGCGTGGGACTGCCGCTGGTCACCGTGGTGGCGCTGGCCCGCGTGGGCGGCGGCCTGCAGACCATCACCGCTCCCATCGGCAAGGTGGCCGGCATGCTGCTGGGCGCCGCCGTGTACCTGACCATCGGCCCGCTGTTTGCCACGCCGCGCACGGCCACCGTGTCGTTCGAGCTGGGCGTGGCGCCGTTCGTGGGCAACAGCCCCCTGGCGCTGGGGGTCTACACCGTGCTGTATTTTGGCCTGACCCTGCTGCTGGCCCTGTTCCCCGGCAAGCTGGTGGACACCATCGGCAAGCTGATCACCCCGGTGCTGATCCTGGCCCTGGTGGTGCTGGGGGGCGCGGCCTTTTTGCTGCCCGCCGGCACGCTGTCGGCCAGCCTGCCCGATTACCAGAGCAGCAGCCTGGCCCTGGGCCAGGGCTTTGTGCAGGGCTACCAGACCATGGACGCACTGGCCGCACTGGTGTTCGGCATCGTCATTGTCAACGCCATCAAGGACAGCGGCATCACCGACACCCGCCTGCACACCCGCTACACCATCATTGCCGCCATCATCGCCGCCACCGGCCTGGGCCTAGTCTATGTGTCGCTGATCTACCTGGGCGCCACCAGCGGCAGCCTGGTGCAAAGCGCCTCCACCGGCGTGCAGATCCTCACCGCCTACGTGCAGCACACCTTTGGCGACGCAGGCATGGTGCTGCTGGCCGTGGTGATTCTGCTGGCCTGCCTGACCACCGGCGTGGGTCTGGTCAGCGCCTGCGGCAGCTATTTCAGCCAGTTGCTGCCGTTTTCCTACCGCACGGTGGTGATTGCGCTGTGCGTGTTCAGCGCCGTGGTGGCCAACCAGGGCCTGGAGCAATTGATCGCCGTGGCCGTGCCGGTGCTGGTGACCGTCTACCCGGTGGCCATCGCCCTGGTGGCGCTGAGCCTGCTGTCGGGCTGCTGGAAGCATGCCCGCCGCGTCTACGCCCCGGTGATGGCCGTGGCCCTGCTGCTGGGCCTGCTGGACGGCGCCAAGGCCGTGGGCCTGATGGAGCTGCCCGAGTGGATCACCAACTTGCCCGGCGCCGCCATGGGCATGGCCTGGCTGACCCCGGTGCTGGCCATGCTGCTGCTGGCCGCCACCGCCGATCGCCTGCTGCCCGCCCGCAGCCACCCGGCACAGGCCTGAGCGGCTTTTCCGCCGCACCATGCCAAAGGGCGCACCTCTTGCGGGGTGCGCCCTTTTTGTTGGGAATCTCTTTCAGGCATGTCTACAGGCTGCAGTGGACGGCATGACCGCCTCTGTATGCCGCCCGCTATCCGATATGAGGGCAGCAGCTAGAGCACAGTAAAAAAAAGCGCGCACTCACACCGAAAACTCAGACACAACGTTCGCGCGGTACGCCCCCCGGCAAACGCCGGCGCGGAACACCGTTACTGCTTGAGCACATCCGCCCCGGCCGGCGGGGTGAATTGGAACGTGGATGCCGGCAGCGAAGGCAGCAGTTGCAACTGACTGAAGCGGATCAGCGAACGCTGGCCAAAGCTGTCCACAATGTCCAGCGCCGACAGCTTGCCGCCGGCAAAGCCCACACGCACCTGGCGCAGTTGGTTGTCGCTGGAACGCGGCTCGGCCTGCACCCATTCCATGCCGTCGGCATCGGGGGCGTTGCTCAGGTTGAAATCCTTGCGCAGACCGTTCAGGTCGGTGGCCGAGGCCAGGATGGCCGCGGGCGTGCTGGCCAGTGCCTGGCTCTGCGCGCGCTGCGTCACCTGGTTCAGGTCCTTGTCCAGCATCCACAGCGTCTTGCCATCGGCCACGATCACCTGCTCGAACGGCTTGGTGTAGTGGAAGCTGAACCTGCCCGGGCGCTGGAACTGGAACTCGCCACTGCTGGTCTTGGTGCGGCCGGGCTGGCCGTCTCGCCCCGGGGAGGTGACCGTCTGGGTGAACTGGGCCTTGCCCGCCCGGGACTCCTTCATGAAGGATTCCAGGCTGCCCATGCCGTCGGCCAGGGCCCACAGTGGCAGCACCGACAGTGCCAGGGCGGAAATCATCTTTCGCATGCGCGAACTCCTTGTCGCAATCTCAGGGACGGCCAACCGCAGCCGCCCTCATTCGTCCCCACGGCCGGCAGGCACCAGCACTTCGCGCTGGCCGCTGGACGTGAGGGAACTGACCAGACCCGCCCGCTCCATCTGCTCCAGCAGATTGGCCGAACGGTTGTAGCCGATGCGCAGTTTGCGCTGCACATAGGAAATGCTGGCCTTGCGGTCTTTCAGCACAATTTCGACGGCCTGGTCGTACATGGGATCCTGCTCGCCATCGCCGCCGCCTTCCCCGTCGCCCCCACCGCCCTCATCGGACAGCGAAGACTCCAGCACACCATCGATGTAGTCTGGCTCGCCCTGCTCCTTCAGGTAGGAGACCACGCGGTGCACCTCATCGTCCGAGACGAACGCGCCGTGGACGCGGATGGGCAGACCGGTACCGCTGGCCATATAGAGCATGTCGCCCATGCCCAGCAGCGACTCGGCGCCCATCTGGTCCAGCACGGTACGGCTGTCGATCTTGCTGGAGACCTGAAAGGCGATACGCGTCGGAATATTGGCCTTGATCAGGCCGGTGATCACATCCACGCTGGGTCGCTGGGTGGCCAGAATCAGATGGATACCGGCGGCCCGTGCCTTTTGCGCCAGACGGGCGATCAGCTCTTCGATCTTCTTGCCCACCACCATCATCAGGTCGGCCAGCTCGTCGATCACGATGACGATGTGTGGCAGACGCTGCAAGGGCTCGGGCGATTCCGGCGTCAGGCTGAACGGGTTGCCAATGATCTCGCCCTTGCTCTTGGCATCATCGATCTTGGTGTTGTAGCCCGCCAGATTGCGCACTCCCAGCTTGGACATCAGCTTGTAGCGGCGCTCCATCTCGGCCACGCACCAGTTCAGGCCGTTGGCCGCCATCTTCATGTCGGTCACCACCGGGCACAGCAGGTGGGGAATGCCTTCGTAGACCGACATTTCCAGCATCTTGGGGTCGATCATCAACAGGCGCACGTCCTTGGCCTCGGCCTTGTAGAGCAGGGACAGAATCATGGCGTTGATACCGACCGACTTGCCCGAGCCAGTGGTACCGGCCACCAGTACGTGGGGCATCTTGGCCAGATCGGCCACCACAGGCTTGCCTTCGATGTCCTTGCCCAGCCCCATGGTCAGCAGGCTCTTGGCGTCGTGGTAGACCTGCGAACCCAGCACTTCCGACAGGCGGATCGACTGACGCCGCGCATTGGGCAGCTCCAGCGCCATGTAGTTCTTGCCCGGAATGGTTTCGATCACCCGCACCGACACCAGGGACAACGAACGCGCCAGATCCTTGGCCAGGTTCACCACCTGCGAACCCTTCACCCCGGTGGCAGGCTCGATCTCGTAGCGTGTGACCACCGGGCCGGGCGTGGCCTGCACCACATGCACTTCCACGCCGAAGTCCTTGAGCTTCTTCTCGATCAGGCGGCTGGTCATCTCCAGCGTGTCGGCGGAAACGGTTTCCTGCTTGGCCGGCGGGGCGTCCAGCAAATCCACCTGCGGCAACGCACTATCGGCCATTTCCTTGTCCTCGAACAAGGGCTTCTGGCGTTCCTTGATGACCCGCTCGCTGGGCACCACCGGCGGTGGTGCAGGGGTGTTGATCTGCACCGGCTTGGACTGGTAGGCCTCTTCGGCACCCAGGTGCACGTCGTCCAGCACGTCCCGGCGCTCCTGTGCGGCCTTGCGGCCGGCCGCTACATCCTTGACCTTTTCGCGGTGCTGCTGGCCGATGCGCACCAGTGTGTCGATGCGCGCCCCCAGGGTCTCGGCCACCGTGCCCCAGGAAAAATGGAACACCAGACCCAGGCCCAGAATCATCAGCATGATGCCCAGCAGCCCGGAGCCGGTGAAGCCGAACCAGCCGACACCAGCCTTGCCCAGCAGATAGCCCATCACGCCGCCGGCATGGCCGGGCAGATGGGTTTCCAGCCGGTACAGGCGCGACCATTCCAGCGCCGTGCTGGCCGCCAGCAGCAGCAGCAGCCCGCCCCAGAACGTGAGGTTGTCGCGCCAGGCATGGCCTTCCAGCGTTTCGCCACGCATCCAGCGGCGCAGCGAACGGCCCCAGGCGAACACCGCCGCCAGCACCGCCCACCAGACCGAATAGCCAAAGCCGAAGTACGAGGTATCGGCCAGCCAGGCCCCGAAACGCCCCGCCCAGTTGCGCACGACCACGCCGTTGGCCAGGCCGCTGGTGGACCAGGCCGCATCTTGGGGAGAGTAGGTGCACAGTGCGAGCAGCCAGAAGATCAGCGCCAGCAACGCCACCACCAGGCACACCTCGTGTCCGAAACGAACAATGCCCGCTTTGGGCGGGACTTTTGCAGACGCGGTGTTCAAGGCATTCAGTGAATAAGTCATACGCAAGGCGGGTAGCTTACCGCAGCGCTCCGGGCTCCCCCAGGGTTCCGGCCGCAGGGCAAATGCAAACAGTTGCAACAAAACTTGCACTGCATCAGGCAATGCATGCAGCAACAGCCCGATTCGGCACAGGGCTCTTGCGCTTTCTACAATGCTTGCTTCTTCCGGTCCAGCACCTTGGTAGTGGTGGACCCGGGTTCCAAGGGGCCGCGCCCATGCGCAGCCCGCTGATTGATTGCGCACATGACCACTCCGACACACGCCCAAGTCCTGATTCTCGGTTCCGGCCCCGCCGGCTACACGGCCGCCGTCTATGCCGCCCGCGCCAACCTCAAGCCGCTGCTGGTGACCGGAATGGCCCAGGGCGGCCAGTTGATGACCACCACCGAAGTGGACAACTGGCCTGCCGACGTGATGGGCGTGCAAGGTCCCGAGCTGATGCAGCGTTTTCTGGAGCATGCCGAGCGCTTCAAGACCCAGATCGTGTTCGACCATATCAGCAAGGTCGATTTCAGCAAGCGCCCCTTCACCCTGACCGGCGACAGCGGCACCTACACCTGCGACAGCCTGATCATCGCCACAGGCGCCTCCGCCAAGTACCTGGGCCTGCCCTCGGAAGAGGCGTTCATGGGCCGCGGCGTGTCGGCCTGCGCCACCTGCGACGGTTTCTTCTACCGTGAGCAGCCCGTGTGCGTGATCGGCGGCGGCAACACCGCCGTGGAAGAAGCGCTGTATCTGTCCAACATCGCCAGCAAGGTCACCCTGGTGCACCGCCGTGACAAGTTCAAGGCCGAGCCCATTCTGGTGGACAAGCTGATGGACAAGGTCGAGGAAGGCAAGATCGAGCTCAAGACCCACTTCACCCTGGATGAAGTGCTGGGCGACCAGTCGGGCGTGAACGGCATCCGCATCAAGAGCACGACGGACGGCCATACCGAAGACATCGCCCTGCAAGGCGCCTTCATTGCCATTGGCCACCACCCCAACACCGACATCTTCCAGGGCCAGCTGGAAATGGAAAACGGCTACATCGTCACCCAGGGCGGCCTCAAAGGCTTTGTCACCCAGACCAGCGTGCCCGGCGTGTTTGCCGCCGGCGACTGCCAGGACCATGTGTACCGCCAGGCCATCACTAGCGCCGGCACAGGCTGCATGGCGGCCCTGGACGCCCAGCGTTTCCTGGAACAGGAATAAGCCTCCAGGGAGGCGCTTGCGCTGCTTCTCCCGCGCTGGCGCCACCTTCCTGCAGCCTGCCGCATAGGCGAAGGCGCAAGGTTCGCCCTGGGATTTCCAGGTAACACCCAAGGGCTTTTTCAGTTCCTGGCTATAATCCCTGGCTTTGCTGGATATGGGACTTCTGTAACTACAGACTGGGACATGGATAGCAAACGGGTTACCGCCACCCATTACAAACTGGCGAGGTGAGGTTGTCGGCACAACCTGCAGTTGCAGGACCTCAGAGCCGGCAGCCGATTCAACTATCGGAGTGTCCCAATGGCACGCGTATGTGAAGTTACGGGCAAGAAGCCCATGGTGGGCAACAACGTTTCCCACGCCAACAACAAGACCAAGCGTCGTTTCCTGCCCAACCTGCAGTACCGTCGTTTCTGGGTGGAAACTGAGAACCGTTGGGTGCGTCTGCGCGTTTCCAGCGCTGCTCTGCGCCTGATCGACAAGAACGGTATCGACTCCGTGCTCGCAGACATGCGCGCCCGTGGCCAAGCTTAATTTCCTGAAGGAGAAACACCATGGCTGCTAAAGGCGGACGCGACAAGATCAAGCTGGCATCTACGGCTGGCACCGGTCACTTCTACACCACCACCAAGAACAAGAAGACGATGCCTGAAAAGATGTCGATCATGAAGTTCGACCCCAAGGCTCGCAAGCACGTCGAGTACAAGGAAACCAAGCTGAAGTAAGTGTCGTTGGGACCGCAAGAACAGCGTTTTCGCTTTTCTCGGGGTCGCACCACATCAGCAAAAAAAGGACACTTCGGTGTCCTTTTTTTTGCAGCAACCATTCCCGGTCGGGTGGTTTTCAGGTGCTGAGCGGGCCTGGGCCCCAGCCATGCAGGGACCGCACAGGTTCCGGACCTGATGCGTGGGCCTGATGGCCGGCCACCCCTGCCTTTACCCATGACGCCCCTGCACCGGCCACTCGGAACACCTCCACCGCATCCGGCGTTTACAAGCTCGTTACAATCCCGGCTCTCTCCTCCCCAGCAACAGGTCTGTCACAACGATCTCAGCCAAGCCAGGAGTTCTCTTTTGTCATCCGGCTGAGGTGTCCCTGTGCCAGAGCGCTACTACAGAGAACTGCTGCGGTATTTCACACGCAGCGCAGGCGACCGTGATGTGGCCGCCGACTTGGTGCAAAGCACCTACACCCGCATCTATGCCTTGCAGCGCGCAGGAGGAACCGTGCGGGATGCCCGTGCCCTGCTCTACCAGACGGCACGCAACTTGGCGGCCAGCGGCGCGACCCGGCGGCAGGCCGAACAACGGGTACTGGATGTGCTTCGCTTGGTCACACCCACGAGTGCGCCCTCCGCCGAAAGCACGGCCATGGCCCGCGAGCATCTGAGCCTGTTTCTCCAAAGGCTGGAAGCCATGCCACACAAACGGCGCGATGTGTTCATCCTGGTGCGCATCTATGGCTACAGCTACCGCGAAGCCGGCGAACATCTGGGTATGACCGAAACGAATATCGAACGCCACGTCATGCGGGGCATCCTGGATTGCGCGGCCTATGCGCCCTCGCGCGCCTGACGATGGAAGCGATCTCACACCATGGCATCCTCTGAACCTCCTCGCAAACTGGTGGAAACCGCCTTGCTGCTGGTGGGCCGTACCCACCGGGGGGATCCGGCCTCGGCCATGGCGGCCGGGCAGGAGCTGGAACGTTGGCGCACCGGCTCCCCGGAATGCCGCGCTGCACTGGAGACGGCAGAGCACCTGTGGGCCAGCACCGACGGCAGCTTTCTGCAGTCGAGCGTTCCGGCACCGCAGCGCCATGATCCGCAGCGCGCAAGGCGCAACACGCTGGGGCTGCTGGGACTGGGGGGGCTGACAGCCATGCTGTGGGGAGGGGGGCGTTGGTATTGGCAACAGCCTGTCTTCGAACTGGCGCTGCACACCGAACACGCACAGCAACGTGACATGCCGCTGCCCGACGGCTCGGAAGTCAGCCTTGCGCCGCACACCCGCGCGCGCATCGTGATGTACCGCGACCGGCGCGAGGTCCAGCTGGACCACGGCGAAATGCGATTCCGTGTGACCCAGGACGTGGACCGCCCTTTCACAGTGGCCACCGCCTGGGGCCACGTGCGCGTGCTGGGCACGGTGTTCAGCGTCAGCGCCCGCACCGGCCAGATGCGCGTGGAGGTGGCCGAAGGCCGGGTCGCCGTGTGGCCTGCCGACCGTACGGGAGGCCCCACCGAAATGGGCCCTGCCCCTATGACGCTGACGGCGGGAGACGCAGTGGAAGCGGATCAGAGCGGTCTGAGGCCTCGCTCGCATGCGCCTGCCGACAGCGTGGCCGCCTGGCGCAATGGATGGCTGGTCTTCAACAACACCCCGCTGGACCAGGTCCTGGACCAATGGAACGACTACCTGTCGCGCCCACTGCGCCTGGGCAGTCACCCACGCCTGCGGCAACTGCGACTGTCAGGGAGTTTTCCGTTGCGCCAGCCGCAGGCCTTTCTGACAGGCTTGCCCGACATGCTGCCGGTACGCGTGCAGCACAGCGCTGCGGGCGATATGACCGTGGAATTGCGTTGAGACGCCCCGCATCCCAAGCCTCTCGACGGCCTCCTCGCACAACGTCGCGAATTTTTTGTCAGGGTTGAAGGCCTTCGTTGGTCTTCTGCTGGAACCCCTCCAACGGAAGCACCTTCTAATGAACCGAAATCTCCTGACCGCGCCCGCCGCACGCGCATTTGCCTTGTCGCCGCTGGGCCACGCCGCCCTGGCTTGTGCAACCACATTCGCCATGTTCGGCATCACGCCCGGCGCCCAGGCCCAGACACCCGGCAACGCGCAGCATGTACAGATGTCCGTGCCGGCCCAGTCGCTGGCACAGACGCTCCATACCCTCTCGCGGCAAACCGGTATCGCGATTGGCGCCGATGCAGCGCTGCTGCAGGGCAAATCCGCTCCGGAGATTCCGGGCGGCCTCAGCCTGCAGCAAGCGATGGACCTGGCCCTGGCCGGCAGCGACTTGGTGGCGGTGCGCAGCGGCCCGGACACCATCTCCATTCGGCCCCTGCCCCCTGCGGGCCAGGGCATGTCTGCGCTGCCCGCCGTGACAGTCACCGCCGCCACGGACACGGAAACAGCAACCGGTCCCCTGTCGGGCTATGTGGCGCGGCGCGCCACGGCAGGCAGCAAGACGGATACCGCCATCATCGACACCCCGCAGTCGGTGTCGGTGGTGACCAGCGATGAGCTGCGCAGCCGCCAGGCCGAGACCTTGTCTCAGGCGCTGAACTACACCCCGGGCGTCACCACCCAGCCCACCAGCTTCAGCCGCACGGCCGACCGTTTTCGCATCCGCGGCCTTGATGTGGAGTCTGCCAACAGCGGTTCCATGCGCGATGGCTTGCGGCTGCAAAGCAACTCCTACGATGGCATTCAGGAGCCCTATGGCTTGGAACGGGTGGAAGTGCTGCGCGGCGCCGCTTCGGTGCTCTATGGGCAGCTGTCGCCCGGCGGGGTGGTCAACGCCGTCAGCAAGCGCCCCACGTCAGAGCTCATCCGGGAACTGGGACTGCAGCTGGGCAACCACAACCGCCGCCAGTTGACGGCAGACTTCAGCGGCCCTGTGGCCGGCAGTGACATGCTGGACTACCGGCTGACCATGCTGGGGCGCGACAGCAACACGGCAGATCGCTACATTCCGGACGACAAGCTGTACATTGCGCCCGCCCTCACCTGGCGGCCCAGCGCGGACACCTCGCTCACCCTGCTGTCGTTCTACCAAAAGACCAACACGCGCTTCTCTGCCCCCTTGCCCTACCAACTGGTCGAAGGCATAGGCAACGGCCCCCACACCATCGGCCGTGGCGATTTCATTGGCGAGCCGCACTACGACAAGATGAAAGGCGAGATGTTCACGCTGGGCTATGAACTGAAGCACGCGCTGAACGCCAGCACACGCATCCACCACAGCCTGCGCTTCTTCGAATCCAAAGTGACCTGGAACTATCTGCAGGCACAGACGAGTGCAGCTGCCATCGACGCCGCAGCCTCTACAGGTGTGCTGCGCCGCCAGTACAGCGACCGGCGAGAACACGCCAAGGGCCTGACATCCGACACCCGGGTGGAATGGAACGGCAAGCTGCTGGGGGCCGAGCACACCCTGCTGGCCGGTATGGACGTCTACCGCATGGACTATGACTCGCAGAATTTCCGCGCCAACACCGCTTCGCTGAATCTCGGCAGCTACAACTATGGCCAGCCGGTGGTGGTCAACCGCGACCCTGCACTGAACCGCGGCTCGCGCCGAAAAACCACGCAAGCCGGCCTGTACGTGCAAGACCAGGTCAACCTGGGAGACCGCTGGACCATCCTGGCCGGCCTGCGCCGCGACTGGGCACAGCAGGACCAGACCGCACACCGCGACGGCAGCAACGCTGTGCAAAAGGACGAGGCCACCACCTGGCGCACCGGTGTGGTCTACAAGGCACCCAACGGACTGGCGCCGTATCTGAGCTACAGCGAATCCTTCTTCCCGGTTTCGGTGTCCGAAGTGTCCGGCCAGAGCTTTCGGCCCACCAAGGGCAAGCAGTACGAAGCTGGCGTGCGCTACCAGCCGGATGGCAGCCGCATGCTGCTGAGCGCTGCGGTGTACGAGCTGGTGCAGGACAATGTGCTGAAGTTCAATGCGGGGCAGAACGCCTACCGCCAGACAGGACAGGTGCGCTCACGAGGCTTTGAGCTCGAAGCCAAGGCCGAAGTCTCGCGCGCACTCAGCGTGATCGCATCGTATGCCTATACCGATGCACGGACCACCCGCAGCACCATCGCCAGCGAAATCGGCCAGCGCAGCGAGGACACGCCCTACCACCAGGCCGCGATCTGGGCGGACTACAACTTCGCCGCCTGGGGCATGCCGCAGTTGCGCCTGGCGACGGGGGTCCGCTACAAGGGGACCACCCGTGCTTCGGGCATCGCCACGCCCATGCCGGTCTACACGCTCGTCGACGCCATGCTGGGCTACCGCATTGACGCCCATTGGGACCTCAGCGTCAATGTAAGCAACCTCATGGACAAGAAGTTCACCAACTGCGAGTACGCCATCTGCCACTACGGTGACGCCCGCCAGGCCAGCGCCAACCTGACCTACCGCTGGTGATGCCGCAGCGCAAAGCATCGCTGCGGGGCGCGCTGGTCATCGCCCACCGGCTTGCCGGCCTGACGCTGGCAGCTTTCCTGGTGGTGGCAGGGATGACCGGCAGCCTCCTGGTGTGGAACACCGAGCTGGATGCGGCGTTAAATCCGCACTGGCTTCGGACCACGGGCTCCTACACCAGCGCCCAACCGATGGACGCGCTGGCGTTGCGCGACGTGGTCCAGGCACGCCATCCCCAAGCCTTGGCCATGCGTGTCCCCCTGGCGCAGGAGCCCGGCCATGCCATGGTGTTTCTGCTGCGCCCCCTGCCTGGCACCGGTGCGCTGGAGAACGACCAGGTCTTTGTCGACCCGTACAGCGGCCGCATCCTGGGCGAGCGGCGCTGGGGCGACATAGGTCAGACCTGGCGCAACCTCATGCCTTTTATCTACCGTCTGCACTATTCGCTGGCATGGGGGGCGGTCGGGACCTGGCTGCTGGGCCTGGTGTCGCTGCTGTGGATGATCGATAGCGTGGTGGGCTTTTGCCTGACGCTGCCGGCGACATCGAACAACGCCCAACGCCCCTGGCTGGGACGCTGGGCCCGTGCCTGGAAACTGGACCTGCACAACCGCTGGCGCGCCACCTTCGACCTGCACCGCGCCGGTGGCCTGTGGCTGTGGCCTGCCCTGTTCGTTCTGGCCTGGAGCAGTTTTGCCCTCAACCTGCCGCAATGGCACGACCCCATGGTGCGGGCCTTCGGCACGCAGCAGCCAGCCACGACCGATCTGCCCCGGCGCGCCAAGCCACTGTGGCAGCCCGCACTCGACTGGAAAGCTGCCCACCTGCAGGCACGCCAGCTCATGCAGGAACAAGCGGCGCTGCGCGGCTTCGCGGTGCAGGCAGAGAGTTCTCTGGCTTACGACCCGTCGCGGGGGCAGTACCGTTACGACGTGCGCAGCAGCCTGGACATCAAAGACCGCGGCGGCAGCACCCGGCTGTTTCTCGACGGCGACACCGGGGTACTGGTCGCCACATGGTGGCCGACCGGAGCGGCAGGGGGCGATACCTTCATCACTTGGATGAGCAATCTGCACATGGCCTCGGTCGGGGGAATGGCCTATAGACTGGCTATCACCCTGGTCGGCGCAGGCGTCACGGTTCTCAGCGTCACCGGTGTGCTGATCTGGCTGCGCAAGCGGAGCGCGAAGCGGAAACAGTGATCGGCGGTGCTGCGCCGTATTCTCTGCACCCCATGGGCTGCTGCAGGGTTGCACAGGATCCGTGCCGGTGACGGTCAAGTGACCGGTGACAAACTCACGCTGTGCCGTGCAAGCCCGTACACCGCAATGCTCAAAAAAGCCGCCGTCGGCGACCCACCCCGGCCGTGAAATCCCGGCCCGTTGGTGTGCTGGCCAGAGCCCTGCAACAAGGTCAGCAGTCCGCAGCGCCGTGCGTGAACTGCATCAACACCCTCTGCATCCACTTCGGCAGGCATACGCCTGCCGAGGGGCTGCCCAGGGAACGTTCGAAAGGTACCGTGCCGCCATCTAGCACAAGCCCGTCGACTCAGCGGGCGTTTGTCTTGCCTGCTCTGCCGCAGCTATCCGCCACGCGGCACCTGCCCCAGCTGGCGGCAGGCCATGCTCCCCAGCAACTGCATCGCCTTGTCCACCGTGGCGTCCACCGGGTGGGTGCAGGCCAGCCGCATGCAGTGCTCATAGCGGCCAGAATTAGAAAACATGCTGCCCGGCGCAATGCGTATGCCCTGCGCCAGCGCATCGCCAAACAGCTGGGCGCTGGAAAATCCCTCGGGCAGCTCCAACCACAGGCACAGACCTCCGGCCGGCAAGCTCATGCGCGTGCCCACGGGAAAATGGCGCGCCACTAGCCGGGCCATGGCTTCGCGCTGGGTTTTGAGCTGGGCCTTGAGCCGCTCCAGGCTACGCTGGTGTGCGGGCGATCCCAGCACTTCGGCCACCACCATCTGGCCCAGGGTCTGGGTGTTGCGGCTCTGGGCAAATTTCAGCATCTGTATCCGGCCATGCCATTGGCCGCCGTTCATCCAGCCCTGGCGCAGTCCGGGCGCCAGGCTTTTGTTGAATGCCTGGCAATAGATCACATGGCCGGACACGCTGTCCCAGGCCTTCAGCGGCTTGACCGGCTGGCTGCCTTCGACAAACAGGCCATAGGAATCGTCCTCGATCAGCGCCGCACCGTACTGGGCACACAGCGCCACCAGCCGCGCCTTGTGCGCATCGGGCATGCGCGTGCCCAGCGGCATCTGCAGCTCGGGCACCACCACCACGGCCTTCAGGCGCGGCTGGGTCTGGAACGCCAGCTCCAGCGCCTCGATGGACAGGCCGGTGCGCGGACTGCAGGGAATTTCCAGTGTCTGCAGCTGCAGCGACTCCACGACCTGCAGCAGGCCATAGTAGGTGGGCGACTCCACTGCCACCATGTCGCCGGGCCGGGCCACGGCCGCCAGCGCCAGACTCACGGCCTCGGAATTGCCGGTGGTGGCCAGCACATCGGTCGGCGCCACCCGGATGCCCGATGCCAGCGCGCGCCGCGCCATGGCTTGCTGAAAGAGAGGGTGGTTGCCCTGGTTGGCCAGCAGCGAACGCCCCTGCACCAGCAGCTGCGGGTGCTCGCGCAGCAGGCGTGCCACCAGCTGGTTCAGGTGTTTGTGGTCAAACAGCGCAGGCGGCGGCGTGCACCCGCCCACATCCAGGAACACCTCGGCCTGGCGGCCGCGCTCCAGCAGCAGCGATATGTGTTCGTTGATGCCCACAAAGTGCGCCTGCGCGCCGGGCTGCACCGGCTGGCTCAGGTCGGGCTCGCTGGTCAGGTCCAGCGCACCACTGGCGGGCACACGGGCATCGCGCACAAAGTAGCCCACACGGGGCCGGGCCTCCAGATGGCCCTGCGTCTCCAGATGGCGCAGCAGCTGCAATGCGGTAGACAGACTGACCTGGTGGCGGCGCATCAGCTCCCGCACCGATGGCATGCGCTCGCCCACACGCAAGGTGCCCAGGTCCATGGCCTGGGCATAGTCGCCGGCCAGGCGGCGGTACAGAGGAAGGGTGGCAGCAACTGGGGCCAGGGTCATGGGCCTCGTTCCCGCAGGAACGCCGGTGGAACAAGCAGGGTGCCATCATGCCCCAGGCATCTGTTCTGCAACAGATACAGATTGACCACCCAAACACCAGAACAGTCATGTCGCCATCTGCACTGCTGCGGCGCACAAAGGTCGGGGCTGTGCCTGTTGCGCAAGGGCTCCTCTGCTTACGCTGGAGGCACTGTTTCACACGCTCTACAGGCCCTGACATGCACCCCTTCTCGCCCTCTTGCGCCCCCTCGTCCACATCGTCCACCGCAGCGCAGCCCACACCGCAACTGTTCTGTATCCACCCCGGCCAGCCCCATGCCTTGGTCGTTCCTGCGGGCAGTGAACTGTTCTGCAGCCACGGCAGCCTGCTGCTGCACAGCGGCCCCCAGGGCCTGGTCGACGGTGCGCCCAGCCTGCAGTGGCAGCTGTCCACCGGCCAACGCTGGCGCGCCCCCTGCCTGCTGTGGCTGCAGGTCGGCAGCCAGGGTGGTCCGGCCCGTTTGCAGTGCCACATGGCACCCTTGCCCGCATCTGCATCAGCCAGTGCAACGCCATGGCGGCGCCTGCGCACGCTGCTGCGCCGGTTGGGCGTGCGGCGCACGGCAGCCATCTGAAGCGGCGCCATGGCCAAGCTGCCGGGTTGCCTATGTGACCGCAGGTGCCATCGGCACCGGCCTACAATGGCACTGCCGCTTCCTTGGAGCGGCGACGTTCTCAGGGCGGGGTGAAATTCCCCACCGGCGGTATGCAGCCTCGGCTGCGAGCCCGCGAGCGCCTGAAAGGCCATGCCTTTCAGGGTCAGCAGATCTGGTGCGATGCCAGAGCCGACGGTCACAGTCCGGATGAAAGAGCAACGTGAAGACCTGTCCCCCAGCCTGGGGCGGCAGCGCATGGGCGCGGCAATCCTTTGCCCGTCGGTGCGCCGGCTGCTGCGGGCTGCCTTGCCTTCGCGCGCCCTGATTCATTTGTTCCATGTCTTTGCAAGACCAACACCATGAATCAGACCACTATCGCCAACGTTTCTTCCTCCCAGGCCACCCGTGCAGCACTGCAGCAGGCCCGCATCGCCATCGTCAGCGCCAACTGGCACAGCGATGTGGTGCACCAGGCCCGCGACGCCGCCGTGCGCCGCCTGACGGCGCTGGGTGCCGCCCCGGCACGCCTGCACCAGGTGGAAGTGCCCGGTGCCTTTGAAATCCCGCTGATGGCGCAGAAGCTGGCCGCTTCCGGCCAGTTCGATGCCGTGATCGGTTGCGCCGTCATCGTCAACGGCGGTATCTACCACCACGAATTTGTCTCCGCCGCTGTGGTGGACGGCCTGATGCGCGTGCAGCTGGACACCGGCGTGCCCGTGTTCTCGGTGGCGCTCACGCCACACAACTTCCAACCCACGGAAGACCTGCTGGGCTTTTTCCGCACCCACTTTGTCCACAAGGGCGAAGAAGCAGCCGATGCCTGCGCCCAGACACTGGCCGCCCACGCCGACATCGACGCACTGCTGACCCAGGCCGTGGCGGCGTAAGCCCGCCATGCCCTGAACCGCTGCAACGCCTTGTGCCGGCGCTGCAGCGGCCACCACACCTCCCTGCCCGGCCTCTGCCGGTGCAGGGATTTTTTATGCTGCCCCGCAGTCCGAAGCCTCCACACCAGCGGCGGCCCGACCCAACTGCAGGTGAGAACCGCAACGGCGATGGCATCGGGCTTGCAGCAGTCGACTTGCCAGTGAACCAATTCACAGCCGTCGGCTGAATGCTTCTATCCATGGGTATGGATTCCCATGGCATTCCATCCCATGCCGGGATCAAGCGGTGATGCCAAGCGGCACCGCATCGGCGAAATCTCCCGGCAGCGCCGTCAATACCGCAGCCTCAGGCGCAGCATGTCCCGGTGCTGTATGCCATCCTCGAAAACAGGCGCAGGGTAGTGTTTGACGAAGAAGTCATGGTCAATGCTGGCCACCCGAAAACCATGGCGCTGGTAGAAGGCCAGTTGGTAGCCAAACGTCCCGGTACCCACCTCCAACTGGCTGGCGCCAGATGCGCTAAAGCAATCGATGACCCATTGCAGCAGCACCGTGCCGTAACCGGATTGTTGATGGGCAGGTAGCACGGCAATGCTCATCAGCTCGTGCACGCCGGCGCCGCGCGGCTGGACGACGCAAGCCCCCACCACCACGCCATCACGGAAAGCAGCAAAGCATCGTGACCCTGCCAGATAGGAACGCACCTTGTCTTCCGACGGGTCCGCCAGCAGCAGCAGCGCCATGGGCGCATCGGTGGAAGGAATCTCCTGGATCAGCAGAGCCATGCCCGTTTTGCCATCAAAGGTCTGTCTTCACGGGCAACTGCAGGCCTGGCAAGCCATATGGGGTCATGCATGGCGCTCAAAGCCCATATTCCTGCTTCTTCGCCAGCACCCTGCGGGCAATCTCAACTGAGTGCCCCATATTCGGGTCCAGTGCCATTCTTTCCACGGCGGCCCATTCAAGGTAGTCCGCAATCACCTGGGGATCATCCGTGCCCATGGCCAGGCTGAAGACGCGAGGAAGGTACGCGTGGTATTCATCCCTGGGCCAGTCCATCGCGGAGATACCGATGGGATCCCATTCGCTCCAGAGCAGATCGTCAATCGCCCGGTAAAAATCGATGTGTCCCTGCGGGAGTTTCTGGCCCATTGCCTGTGCAACCTGACTGGATTGATACGACCGTCCATGGGAACGGACGTGCAGACCCCTATGAATCCATCCCTCTCAATCAAGGGGTCCGCGTGGATGATAGCTTGATGCATAGCCTCAGAGTCCCGAATCGCAGTCCGTAATCCGCACAGAGGCCCAGTGACCGAAGGCCACCACAGCGCGGGTCTCAAACAGACGGTCGGCTTGCATGACAGCGCATCAGCAGTCCCCATCGGCCGCAGTGGCAGCCCCATCCTTCTCTGCATTCGCCACCCGCGCCCACCGCCCTGCCCAAAGCCGCTGCCCCGTTCCACCCACGCGACAGCTGACGGCAGATCAGGCTCCCAATAATGGGGGTCGCATTACAACCACAGGAGACAACACCCATGCGTACCCCCTCCACTTATTGCGCAGCCTTGCTGGCCTGCGCCGCCATGGCAGCCATCGCCCCGGCAGCACAGGCCAGCGAAGTGCGTGCTGCCGAAGTGCAAAGCCCCGCCCTGGGCCGCGCCCTGACCTACAACGTCTACCTGCCCACCGGCTATGCCGAAAGCCCCAATGTGCGCTACCCCGTGATGTACCTGCTGCACGGCAATGACGGTGCGCGCAACGACTGGGCCGTCAAAGGCAAGATGCAAAAAACCGTCGATACGCTGGTGGCCAATGGCGACATTCCGCCTGCTATCTATGTGATGCCCGACGCCAACACCAACTGGTATGTGGACCTGAAGGAGAAGATGGAAACCGCCTTTCTCCAGGACCTCATGCCCCATGTGGAGAAAACCTACCGCACCATCAACGCCCGCAACGGCCGGGTGATCGGAGGCCTGTCCATGGGCGGCTACGGCGCGCTGCGCATGGTGCTGCAGTACCCCGAGAAATTCCAGGCGGCGGCCCTGCTCTCGCCGGCCATCTACAACCCCGAGCCACCTGCCGACTCCTCCGCCCGCCACGTCAAGGTGTTTGCCGAGCCCAACACCAACGGCGCCTACAGCAAGACGGTCTGGCAGCAGTACAACTACCCGGTGCTGATGGACGCCTTCCTGGCCAAGGGCATCAAGGTCCCCATGTACATCAACTCGGGCGACGACGATGAATTTGCCATCGAAGCCGAAGCCACCCAGCTCTACAGCCAGCTGCGCAAAGCCAAGCAACCGGCCGAGTTGCGCATCGTCAACGGCAAGCACGAATGGATGGTCTGGGAAACCACACTGGGCGACAGCCTGAAATACGTGTTCAGCACGGTCAGCCGACCGCAGGTTGGACCCACGAAATAATCCCCGCGTCGGTGCGCCCGGCAGCAGCAGCGCCACCGCCCCGCCCCCAGTCCCCGCATGCGGAAGACGCGGGCGGGGGATTCCCGGTGGACGGCGCCGCCCATGGCCGCTGCCACATGCCCCCTTGGTCAGGGATGGAGCCTGAACATGCGGCGGTACGCCGAGGGCGACACGGTCAGCCTGCTCTGGAAGTGGTGGCGCAGGGCCTGCACACTGCCAAAACCCACCAGTGCGGCAATGCGTTCAATGGACAGGTGGCTGGATTCCAGCAGACGCTGGGCTTCCGCAATACGCTCGGCAATCAGCCACTGGCCAGGGGACTTCCCGGTGCACTCCGTGAAGCGGCGCAGAAAGGTGCGCACACTCATTGCTGCGGCGTCCGCCATGCGCTCCACCGTCCATGGGGCGTCCAGCTCGGTCCGTACCCGGTCCAGCACGGCCACCATGCGGTGATGGCGGTCTGCCGGCACCGGCCTTTCAATGAACTGCGCTTGGCCACCGCTGCGGTGCGGCGGCATCACCAGGCGCCGGGCCACACGGTTGGCAGCTTCCGCGCCGAAATCCTCGCGCACGATGTGCAGCATCAAATCCATGCCGGCGGCACTGCCTGCCGAGGTGTATATGCGCTCCTCGGCCACGTACAGCACATCGGCATCCACGGCAATGTCGGGGTACAGCGTGCGCAGCTTGTCGCTGTAACGCCAATGGGTGGTCGCCTTCCTGCCGGACAGCAGGCCGGTGGCCGCCAGCACAAACGCCCCCGAGCAGATGGAGGCCAGACGCGCTCCGCGCTGCCACGCCTTGCGCAGCGCCGCCGTCAATTCGTCCGGCACCGGGACATCGGTCCCTTTCCAGCCAGCCGCCACAATCAGATCCGCCTGCTCCAGCAACTCCATCCCCGCCGTCGGTGTGACCAGCAGCCCTCCCTGCGCACGCAACACCCCGGGCTCGATGCCCGCACAGGCGTAGCGGTACCAGCCGGATCCCATTTCGGGCCGGCTCAACCCGAAGATCTCTGCGGCAATGGAAAACTCGAAGGTGCACAGCTGGTCGTGCACCAATGTCACCACCAGAGGGCCGTGGAGTTGCGGGGGCGATGCGGGGCCGGTGGTGGTCACACAGTTTGGCGTAAAGTTGTCGATCAATGGCTTGGCTGCCAATTGTTGCAGTTTCCCCGGCAAAGCACCATCTCGGCTTCACCACCAAGAAAGCCTGACATGAGCACCGCAGTGACCGCCGTTCCCGCCGCCCCCTCGGCACTTGCAGAAGCCCACTTTGCAGCAGCGTTTGCTTTTGAAACCGACTGCTGGGATGTGCACGACGCATTGTCCCAGGGCGCAGATTTCGTTTTGCTCGATGTGCGCTCGGCAGCCCTTTTTGCCCGGGGCCACATTCCGGGTGCCATCCATTTTCCGCATGGAAAACTGGTCGCCAGCCAGCTCGTACGGTGGCCTGCCGACACCGTGTTTGTGACCTACTGCGCCGGCCCCCACTGCAACGGTGCTGCACGGGGCGCACTGCGCCTGGCCAGACTGGGCCGGCCCGTCAAAATCATGGCCGGAGGCATCACCGGCTGGCAAGATGAAGGCTTTGCGCTGTCCACGTCAGCAGACTGAACGCCTGCGCGCCCGAACCGTCGATAAAAAAATCCCCGCCAGCCTTTCAGCTGCGGGGATTTTTTCCAGCGGCGAACACAGCCGGATTCCAGGGCGGAAGCTGCGCTTACTTGCGTTCCCACACGGCCGCAAAAAAGCCGTCGGTCTGGTGGGCGTGGGGCCACAGACGCACATACTGCGTGCCGGTGTCGCCGCCGGCGCACAGCGTCGCGGCGTGCTCCACTTTCAGCTTCTCCAGCGTCTGACCGGCATCCAGCGGCACGAAGTCGGGATGCGCTTGCTGAAAGGCTTCGGCAATGCGCTCGTTTTCTTCGGGCAGCACGGAGCAGGTGGCGTAGACCAGGCGGCCACCGGACTTCACCATGCGCGCAGCGCTGGTCAGGATGGACAGCTGCTTTTCGGTCAGCTCGGCCACCGCATTCTGGTCCTGGCGCCACTTCAGATCGGGGTTGCGGCGCAAGGTGCCCAGGCCGGAACAGGGCGCATCCACCAGCACGCGGTCGATCTTGCCGCCCAGGCGCTTGACGCGTTCATCGCGCTCGTGGGCCAGGGCGGCAGGGTGCACATTCGACAGCCCGCTGCGTGCCAGACGGGGCTTGAGCGCCTCCAGGCGGTGGGCAGACACATCGAACGCATACAGGCGGCCGGTGTTGCGCATTTGCGCGCCAATGGCCAGGGTCTTGCCGCCGGCACCGGCGCAGAAATCCACCACCATTTCGCCGCGCTTGGCGTCCAGCAGCAGGGCCAGCAGTTGCGAGCCTTCATCCTGCACCTCGATACGGCCCTTCACAAAGGCTTCCAGCCTGGTCAGCGCAGGCTTGCTGTCCACGCGCAGCCCCCAGGGGGAGTACGGCGTGGCTTCGGCCCGGATACCGGCTTCTTTCAGCTCTTTTTGCACCTCGGCGCGCTTGGCGTTCAGGGCGTTGACACGCAGGTCCAGCGGAGCGGGCTCCAGCATGCTGGCGGCCAGTGCCTCGAACTGATCGCCCACCTGGGCTTGCAGCGCATCGGCCATCCACTGGGGCAGGTTGTGGCGGTGCTGGGGCATCAGCTCTGCGGGCTTCACCGCATCGCATTCATCGACCCACTTGATCTCCTGCGGGCTGAGCGCGGCTTTCAGAAAGTCGCGCGGGCCGTGAAAGCCCAGGATGGCCAGGCGCCGTTCCTTGGGGCCGCTGCCGTTGCGGGCCAGGGCTT
The DNA here is from genome assembly GCF_002479375.1 of Comamonas sp. UBA7528. Classification (NCBI taxonomy): domain Bacteria; kingdom Pseudomonadati; phylum Pseudomonadota; class Betaproteobacteria; order Burkholderiales; family Comamonadaceae; genus Comamonas; species Comamonas sp. UBA7528. The sequence continues at coordinate 31,207 of NZ_DLMU01000008.1, read as the reverse complement.
CGAACAGGGTTTTCTTGCGCAACACCGTGTAGGCCGTTTCGGCCAGCGTGCCGCGCTCGCGCGGGCCCAGATTGCGGTGGTCACGGAAATAGCGGGACACCACGGCATCGGCCGGGTGTTGAAATTGCAGGGTCAGCTTGACCAGTTCGGCGCAAGCGTCCAGAAGGGCTTTGGGGTGCATAGCCTGCATTGTCCCATTGCAGGCTATTCCCGGGCGTGGTGGCGGCTTGGCGGCTTCTTTGTTGTAGCTGGCCACCAGCCATCTACATGGCCGTCTGCATGGCACGTACGCCCCCAGACTGTCGATATCCGCCCGAATCTCTTTTTTGCGGTGTGCTTTCCGTTGACGTGCCGCCCAGGCACTAGCATGGCGGCCATGGCACACCCCGAACCCCTTCCCCCTCTGCCGCTGATTCCTGCCGGCCGCTACCGCCACTACAAAGGCAACTTCTATCAGGTGCTGGATGTCGCCCGGCACAGCGAAACGCTGGAGGCCCTGGTGGTGTACCGTCCGCTGTACGGCGAAGGCGCGCTGTGGGTGCGGCCAGCCGCCATGTTCACCGAGACGGTGGTGGTCGATGGCGTAGAACAAGCGCGTTTTGCGCACGTGGGCGGCGGAGACTGAGCACGGGCAGCAGCCTGCCCGCGCTCCGCAGGCCTTGGCAGGCACACGCACAGCCGCCATGCATGCCAGCAGCCGGTTGGAGGTGCGTTCGCCAGACCGGAGCGGACGCCCGGCAATGACCGCGGCACCCCAGGTATCTCGTCACAGGCCTGCGGCATCCACCATGTACTGCCCGGCGCCTGGGCTGCGCGCGCTTCAGACGAAAAAGTCCACGACCTTGCCCAAGGTCTTCATCCCGCCGCTGGTGTAGGCAGCAATGGCTTTGCCGGCCGTGGTCGTGGTATCGACCACGCCGGTCACACCCGCCACCACGCCATCCACCACGGCGGCGGTCACGTCTTCGACCAGACCGCTGGCAATGCTGCCCACGCCCCCGGTCTGTGCGGCAAAGGCCGTTCCCGCCACGGCCCCCACCACATCGCCCAGTGAACGCTTCTGGTGCACGGCAGTGCCCAGCTGCAGGGCACCACGTACCGTCTGGATGGCCTGAAGTGCATTCATGTCGTCTTCATTTCTTTTTCATTTCTATGCCGCATTTGTATCACAAACATTCCAGAATAAATGGCGCCATACAAAATCCACACAAACTGGCTACATCGCATATACAAAATTCCAAAATCAATACCATATCATTGATCAGAATTTGTATGCACAGCGTCACCGGATAATTTCAAACACCGTACAAGATGCACGCCAAAATAATGCTTTTCTTTGCCATCTCGTATCCAAAATGTTGATTATCTGTATGCGCTTTGTAGTTTGAACTGATTTTCTCCCATTCATCGTCTTATTCAATAAATCAGCACACTCCTAATATTCGCTCATCTTTTCAAGGAGATTGCGATGAGCGACATCACATCTGTTTCAGGCAGCGGCTCCAGTTCTCTCGCTGCGCTGACCAACATCCAGCGCCCCCGCGTGGCGGCGGACACCCAGCAGGCAGGCGAATCCGACTTTGCCAGCGCCATCTGCTCTTTCAGCAACGAAAGCATGGCCCTGCTCAGCGAAGCAGGCCACACCGGTCTGGAGTGGCTGGAAGCGGGCATTGACGGCACCGTGGAAGGGGTGAGCGATCTGGGAGACGGCATTGCCGAGCTGGCAGAAGACGGCCTGGACGCCATCGTGAGTCTGGCCCAGACCGTGGAGTCCACCGCGTCCAGCGTCGCCCACTCCCTGGGATCGGCCGCCACCAGCGTGGCCCAGTCGGTGGAATCCACGGCGTCCGGCGTGGCCGATCTCTGGGATGACACGGTGGAGATGGCTTCCACCGTGGCGGGCGCGGTCACCGACGGTGCCGAAACGGTGCTGGATGTCGTGGGCTCCGGCTCGCGCAACGTGGCCTCCTATGTGGCCCTGGGCAATTCGGCGGTACGCGCCCTTCTCAACGAACTGGTCTGAACACAGACCGCAGGACGCCCCATCATGCGAATCCCCTCCCCCCTGCTCACCACCCTGGGCATTGCAGCCTGCGCACTGCAAACCGGCTGCGCCATCATCACCGTGGAACCCTTGTGGGAACTGACCAAGGCCGCCGCTGTCGTCGCCAACAGCGCCGTGGCGCTGTCGCCTCCCTCGGCATCCAACACGCTCTACAACCTGCGCACGCCGCTGAACAGCGTGTGCATTGAGTACAACCCCCAGACACAGGTGCCCGACCTGGTACCGGCCCTGCAGGCCGAACTGCAGAAGCACGGCATCGACAGCAAGGTGTATGACACCGCCCCTGCGGCACGCCTGTGCAATGTCTGGCTGGAGTACACCGCCTACTTCGACTGGGGCCGCCCCCCCTTCACGGGTGACTTCCGCCCCTATGTGACCTCGGTCCAACTGGCCCTGCGCTCCAAGGAAGGCGAGCTGATCTCCAGCAGCCAGTTCCAGCTGGACCCCTACCTGTCGCGCGGCCAGTGGACCAGCACCCGCAGCAAGGTCAGCCCGGTCGTGACCGCCCTGGTCACCGGCTACCAGGACTGATTCCCCTTTTTCCGATTTCGCAGGAGATTCCGATGCCCATGCCTTTCCGCCCATTGTTCCTGGCCTCCGCCGCCTTGTGCGCAGGCATGCTGACCGGCTGCGTGACGCGCGACCCCTCCATTGTCAACAGCCCGGTTGCAGTGGCCGCCCTGCCACGCATGGCCAATATCGAGCGCGTCAACACCGGCAGCCTCTTCAACAACAACACCTTCACCAGCCCATTCAACGGCCGTGCCCGGCCGCGCAATGTCGGGGATTCGCTGAAGATCGAGATCGCCGAGTCCATGAGCGCCACCAGCAAGGCCAAGACCGACGCCAGTCGCCAGAACGCCATGGCCAACAAGGGCCCGGGCAGCAATTCCGGCACCGGCTTTCTGGGCTCCATCCTGAATCTGGATGCCCAGGCCTCCGGCAGCGATTCCTTCAGCGGTGACGGCAGCGCCAGCAACTCCAGCAATTTCACCGGACAGATTGCCGCCTCGGTCATCAACGTGCTCCCCAATGGCCACCTGGTGGTGGCGGGCGAACGCAGCATCGCCATGAACGGCGACGCCAAGACCCTGCGTTTCTCCGGGGTCGTCGATCCGCGCGACTTCCGTCCCCAGAACATCGTGGCCTCGTCCGATGTCATCAACGCCAAGATGGAAGTGGTCGGCCGTGGCGATGTCTCGGAAGCCGGTCAACGCACCTGGCTGCAGCGCGTGCTCACCAACACCCTGGCCATCTGGTAGGCGCCGCACTGCTTTTCCTGCCGGCGTCCCATTTTGTTGACCCGCAGCAGTGCCGGATGCTGCACCCGTCTTTGCAAGGAGATCACCATGTCCACTCCATTCAAGACTGCACTGGCCATCGCCTCCTGTGTGGCCAGTTGCTGGCCCAGCCTGGTGCGCGCCGCCGAAGCGGAGCCTGCCCTGATCGGAGCGTCCGCCCAGGTGGCGGGGCAGCAGCTGCAGCTCAATGGCGCAGGCATCAGCAAACGCCTGCTCTTCAAGGTCTACACGGTGGGTCTGTATCTGCGTGACCAGCGGCGCACCACCGAAGCCGTGCTTTCCAGCGACGGGCCGCGCCGCCTGGTGATTCGGCTGATGCGCGACATCTCCGCCAAAGAGTTCGAGGAAGCCGTGCTGGACAAGCTGGCCAAGGACATCGCCCAGATGGATGCCCGTGTGGCCGAGCAGATGAATGGCCTGAGCCAGGCCCTGGCACACCTGCCTTCCGGACTGCGCAGCGGCGACCTGCTGACCCTGGACTGGATTCCGGGAACCGGCACGGTGGTGGAGCACAACCGCCGCCGCGTGGTGAAACCCATGCAGGACATTGCCTTCTACAACACCTTGCTCAATTTCTGGCTGGGCGAACAGGCGGACGATACACAGCTCAAGACCGCATTGCTGGGCCTGAGCTGAGACCGTGAAGACGCTCTGCCGGTCTGGTCAGCGCTGCCAGACCGGGTGGCCCTGGACGTGGTGCACCTCCAGCACATAGCCCACGCCGCGCACGGTCTTGAGCAGCGTGGGCGAACGGGGATCGTCGCCGAGCTTGCTGCGCAGGCGCGATACCAGCAGGTCGATGCTGCGCTCGAACGCCGCCATCGTGCGCCCATGGGCCTGCTCCATCAGCTTGTCCCGGCTGCAGACCCGCCGAGGGGTGCGCAAAAACGTGCACAGCAGGCGCAGCTCGGCCCCCGACAGCGGCACCACCACCCCGTCGGGCGACACCAGATGGCGCTCCATGGTGAAGAGCTGCCAGCCATCGAACTGCACCACCTCGAGCAGGTCCGGAGGCAAGGTCACCGGCTTGATCGCCGCAGCCACTGCGGCTGCCGAGTTCCGCAGCACGTTCTGGATGCGTGCCACCAGTTCACGGGGTTCGAAGGGCTTGCCCATGTAGTCGTTGGCACCCAGCTCCAGCCCCAGCACACAGTCAAAGGGGTTGGAGCGGGCCGTCAGCATGATGATGGGCAGCTGGGAGTGCGAGCGCAGCTCCTTGGCCAGCCGGAGCCCGTCCACGCCCGGCAGCATGACATCCAGCACCACCAGATCGATGGGCTGGGCAGCCAACTGGGCACGCATGGAATCTCCGTCGCAGGCCGCATAAGTGGCATAACCGAAACGGGTGAGATATTGCGTGAGTAATGCGGTGATTTCCTCGTCGTCATCCACCACCAGAATATGGTGCATAGGCAAACCGTGCTGAGTCAAAAATAATCGTGGTCGTTTTGACTGCGAGTGTAGGCACCCCTCGGCACTCGCGGTGAAAACTTAAGCAGTTTTTTTACTTTTTTTTGCTCTTTACGTAAGCAACTGCGTACACAAGCACCGCAAGACGCCTACAAAGGCCATTTTTTGTAGATGACTTGAAACAATATGTCATCCCCGCTATTTATGGCGGTTGCGGTCGATCGAAAATCAGCGCCGATTTTCAGGCCCATCTTGTGTGCGCCACATAATTCGGCAAGGCCTATTTTCCACGCCCCCTGAATATGCCTGCCAGCCCGAAAAATCAAACTGTGGCATCGCAGGCGCAGCACATTCCGACCGCTTATATTCCCGCCTGCACGTGGCCGCCACAGCGGGTGCGGCAGACAGCACCCCATCCGCCGTCCAGGTGACGACCCGGCACGCCATGGTCGCCGCCGCCAGGCGCATGGCGCGCATCACGGCTGGCTGTAGGGCAGCTCCAGCACGGCGCACAGGCCACCGTCGTGGGCGTTGTGCAGGCGCAGCTCGCCATGGTGGCGCAGCGCAATATCGCGCGCAATCGACAGACCCAGCCCCACCCCCCCGTGGTGGCGGTGGCGCGAGGCATCCATGCGCACAAAAGGCTGCATCACCTGCCGCAACGCCGCGTCGGGCAGGCCGGGGCCATGGTCGCGCACGGTGATGCGCACGCCCAGCGGGCTTTCCTCCAGCAACACCTCGGCCCCGCCGCCGTAACGCAGCGCATTGGCAATCAGATTGTCCACACAGCGGCGCAACGGCCCGATCTGGGCCTGGATGATCCCGGCCGTTCCCCGCAACGGGATGTGCACCCCCGTCAACTCATGGTCGTCCACCACACTTTCCAGCAAGGCCTGTACCTGCACGCGCACCATGGGCGTGGCCTGGGCCTGGCCGCGCAGATAGTCCAGGGTGTCCTGGATCATGGCGTCCATCTCCGCAATGTCGCGCTGGAATTCCAGGTTGGTGTGCTGGTCCTCCAGCAGCTCGGCACGCAGGCGCAACCGGGTCAGCGGCGTGCGCAGATCGTGGGAGACGGCCGCCACCAGCCGGTCACGGTCCTGCAGTTGCTGGCGGATGCGGTCCTGCATCTGGTTGAACACCCGGCTGGCCTCGCGGCATTCCACGGTGCCGGTCTCCGGCAGCGGGGGGCGGTTGATATTGCGCCCCAGCTCCCGCGCTGCCGCCGCCAGGCGCAGCATGGGGGTGGCCAGCCAGCGCGCGCCGAACCAGGTGGCGATCAGCAGCGCCGACAGGCGAAAGCCCACGTCCAGCACAAAGGCCCACAGCGAGCGCTGGGGTTCTTTTTGCGGCGGCAACGGCCGCCCTTCAGGCTGCAATTGCAGCGGCAGTCCACGGCGAACCACATAGGATTTCTCGTTGGTCACGGTGATGGGGCTGCTCAGGGTCTCGCCCTGGACCTGCTGCGGCGGCATCGGCGGCTGTGGCGGGGGCGGCGGAGGTCCGCGCAGCTCGAACATCAGCGACAGCGCCAGCAGATGGCTGGCCACGACCACCACGGCCAGCAGACAGGCCAGCCGGCCGAACAGCGTGTCCGGCCCGCGCCGCAGCCGCTGCAGCAACCTGCGCAGCCGTTCAGTCCCGCCCAGTGCCGGTGGCGCCACGCTGGGCGCAGCGGCCGGCCCCATGGCCGCGTCGGCATCCGCCTGCGACGGCATGGCAGCAGGCCCCTGCCCGTCAGCGGCAGGTGCAGACACCGGACTCATGCCACGCAGGCCTGGATCTGGCGGGCGTCGAGCATATAGCCTGCCCCCCGTACGGTCTTGATCAGCGAGGGCCCGTCCTCACCCAGCTTGTGGCGCAGGCGTGAGATCAGCAGGTCCACGCTGCGGTCCAGGCTGTCCATGCTGCGGCCCCGGGCCTGCTCCAGCAGTTGCTCGCGGCTGAAGACACGGCGTGGCGCTTCCAGCAAGGTGCACAGCAAACGGTATTCCGCATACGACAGCGGCACCACCGTGCCCTGCGGGTCTACCACCTGGCGCTCCAGGCGCTGCAAGGTCCAGGCATCGAAACGCACATTCGCAGCCTGGCTGGTATCGGCCTGGGCCGTGGCCTGGCGGCGCATCACACTGTGGATACGGGCCACCAGCTCGCGCGGCTCGAAGGGCTTGCCCATGTAATCGTCGGCGCCCAGCTCCAGCCCCACCACGCAGTCATAGGATTCGGCACGCGCGGTCAGCATGATGATGGGCATCTGCGATTGCTGGCGCAGCAACCGGGCCAAGGTGAGGCCGTCGACACCGGGCAGCATCACATCCATCACCACCAGATCGATGGCATGGGCCTTGAGCTGGCTGTGCATGCTGGCGCCATCGCTGGCCACATGCACCTCAAAGCCAAAACGCTCCATGTATTGGCTGAGCAGCGTCGTAATCTCTTCATCGTCATCCACCACCAAGATTCGGTACATCGCGCGCTCACTCCTTGCATTTCCGCGTCAACAGGAGGCCAGTGTAAGGACGTGCTTCGCTTGGTATGGGAGGAAAGAACGGATGCCCCATAGACAGTTCAGGGGCTTACAACGCGCTTTGTAGCGGCCGCCGTACAAACAGGACAACAACGGTTTACGCGGCGGCCTCAGCATGTGCAGCGGTTCACCTCGCAGCCATGTCTGCGGCAGAGGGCATGCAGGCCGCTGGCGGGCTGGATCTTCTTGAAAGGACCTCCCATGACCAGCATTTCCAGTCTGGGCAGCAGCAATGCGTGGAGTTCTGCGATACAGAGCCAGCGCAGCCAGCAAAGCGCCAAGCTCGCAGAAAAACTCTCGGCCGACTTTGATGCCGACGGCGACAGCAGCCTGAATAAGACCGAGCTGCAGTCGCTGATGGATGACATCGGCAGCCGCACCGGCCAATCCGGTGGCAGCAGCGCCAAGGACCTGTTGTCCAGCAGCGACAGCAACGGGGACGGCAGTCTGAGCACCGACGAGCTGGAAGCTGCACTGCCCAGCATGCTGCCGCCACCCCGCTCCACCATGGATTTCGCGCAATCGCGCGGCGCGGGCCAGAGCGATGACCTGTTCAGCAAGGTGGACAGCGACGGCAGTGGCGATGTGAGCAGCGACGAACTGACGGCGCTGCTGCAGAAGATGAACGGCCAGGAGAGCGTCAGCGAGGAAGACGCGGCGGCCCTGTTCAGCCAACTCGACAGCGACGACGACGGCAGCCTGAGCCAGGCCGAATTCGATGCCGCCCGCCCCCAGAACGCCGGCGGCATGCCGCCCCCACCGCCTGCCCAGGCCAGCGCCAGCACGGATTCCGACAGCGACAGCACGGGCACGGCTGCAGCCGGCGGTGTCGGGGGAGCCGCAGGCGCAGGGGGCTCGACCACCACCGTCTACGACGAGCTGGACACCAATGAAGACGGCACCGTGTCCTTGGCTGAACGCCTGGCTGGCGCCGCCGAAGACGCCGCCGATGCGGCCCTCAACATGGTCGATCAGCTCAAGCAATCCGCCGAGAGCTGGACCCAGAATACCCGCAGCGCCCTGCTGGACACCGCCCACCGTGCCTACCAGGCTGCCAGCGGCGAACCCGCCGCAGCCCGCAGCACCTACAGCTATACGGTCTGAGTTATGGCTTCCCTCTGCGCCGCGGGTGAGCGGCGTGGGGGAACGAAGCCCCGCCTCCGGTGGTGGACCTGGGGCACAACGTGGTCGATGGAAGCGGGTTGCAGACGGGGAGCCTCCCGACCACCGCCGTTACAGATGGCGCAGAAAGTGCGCCACGGCACGCGGATAGATGATGTGTTCCTGCGTCAGCACCCGCCCGGCCAGGGTCTGGGGGGTGTCCTCCGGCAGTACCGGCACCACGGCCTGGTCCAGAATGGGCCCCACATCCAGCTCGGCCGTCACCTGGTGCACGGTCGCGCCGGCAAACTTGCAGCCCGCCTCGATGGCACGCTGGTGCGTATGCAAGCCCGGAAATGCCGGCAGCAGCGAAGGGTGGATATTCAGCAGCCGCCCGGCAAAGTGGTTCACGAATCCGGGCGTGAGAATGCGCATGAAGCCAGCCAGCACCACCAACGCCGGTTCATGGCTGTCGATCTGCCGGGCCAGCGCCGCATCAAACGCTTCGCGGCTGTCGAAATCCTTGTGGTTCAGCACGGCCGTGGCAATGCCATGCTCACGGGCAAAAACCAGGCCTTGGGCATCGGCCTTGTTGCTGATGACGGCGGCCACGCGGGCGTCCAGACGGCGCGCCCACTCCTGTTGCTGGGCGGCCCGAACGATGGCTGCCATGTTGGAGCCGCCGCCAGAGATCAAAATCACGATGTTTTTCATTTCCTGCGAATTATCCCAGCCATGCCATTCGACCACCGCACTCAGCCTTTGTCGCCCCACGCCGCCCGTGTGCTTGCCACGCTGATGGAGAAAGCCCGCACCGTACCGGACAGCTATCCGCTCACGGTGAACAGCCTGCAGTCGGGCTGCAACCAGAAGACCAGCCGCGCTCCGGTGATGCAACTGAGCGAAGGCGAAATCCAGGCCGCCCTGGACGAGCTGCGCCAGCGCCACCTGGTAATGGAAGCCAGCGGCCAGCGCGCCACACGCTGGGAGCACAATTTCGAGCGGGTGGTGGGCGTGCCCAGCCAGGCCAGCGCCATCCTGGGCCTGCTGATGCTGCGCGGCCCGCAGACGGCGGGCGAGCTGCGCATCAACACCGAGCGCTGGCACCGCTTTGCCGACATCGGCTCGGTCGAGGCCTTCCTGGAAGAGCTGCGCGACCGCAGCGACGAAAAAGGCGGTCCGCTGGTGGTGCTGCTGCCGCGCGCACCCGGCGCCCGGGAAGCACGCTGGGCGCACCTGCTGTGCGGAGAGGTGGATGTCAGCGCCCTGGCTGTGACCAGTGAAGCCGGCAGTGCCACTCCGCCCGACAGCGCCACCGCCCAGCGCCTGGCCGCACTGGAAGCCGAAGTGGCGCTGCTGCGCGCCACCGTGCAGCAGCTGTGCACCGCCCTGGGGGTGGAAGCACCGGTGCCTCTCAGCAGCACGGATTCTGCAGAGCAGAACCCGCCAGCCGAAATCTGACTCCGGACTCACCCTAGGCTGTCGCCGCCCCGACATGGCGGCAGCGAACGACCATGCTAAAAACCTTGCATTACAAGGAGACCGCAGCATGGATTTGGCATTCACGCCCGAAGAGCAGGCCTTCCGCGAGGAAGTCCGCGCCTGGATACACGAGCACCTGGACCCCGCCGCCGCCCGCAAGGTCCGCGAAGGCCTGCGCCTGACGCGCGACGACATCCAGGGCTGGGCCAAGACCCTGGGCAAAAAGGGCTGGCTGGCCTATGGCTGGCCCAAGGAATTTGGCGGCCCCGGCTGGACCGCTGTGCAAAAGCACCTGTTCGCCGAAGAACTGGCCAAGGCCGGCGCCCCCAGCATCGTGCCCTTCGGGCCGGTGATGGTGGCCCCGGTGATCCAGGCCTTTGGCACGCCAGCGCAGCAGCAGCGCTTTTTGCCCGGCATTGCCAGCGGCGAAGTCTGGTGGAGCCAGGGCTACAGCGAGCCGGGATCGGGTTCGGACCTGGCCAGCGTCAAGACGCGCGCCGAGCGCCAGGGTGACTTCTACATCGTCAACGGCCAGAAGACCTGGACAACGCTGGGCCAGCATGGCGACTGGATGTTCAATCTGGTGCGTACCAGCAACGAAGGCAAGCCACAGACCGGCATCAGCTTCCTGCTGATCGACATGAAGTCGCCTGGCGTCACGGTGCGCCCCATCAAACTGCTGGATGGCGAATGCGAAGTCAACGAAGTCTTCTTTGACAATGTGAAGGTGCCTGCCGACCAGCTGATCGGGGAAGAGAACAAGGGCTGGACCTACGCCAAGCACCTGCTGGCGCACGAACGCACCAATATTGCCGACGTGAACCGCGCCAAGCGTGAACTGGAACGCCTCAAGCGCGTGGCCCGGGCCGAGGGCGTGTGGGAAGACCCGCGTTTCCGCGACCAGATCGCCCTGCTGGAAGTGGACGTGGTAGCACTGGAGATGCTGGTGCTGCGCGTGCTGTCGGCCGAAAAGAGCGGCAAGAACCCGCTGGACATTGCCGGTCTGCTGAAGATCAAGGGCAGCGAGATCCAGCAGCGTTACACCGAGCTGCTGATGCTGGCCGGCGGCCCCTACAGCCTGCCCTTGGTACACGAAGCCATGGAAGCCGGCTGGCAGGGCGACTTCCCCGGAGGCACGGTGGGCTTGGCCCCGCTGGCATCCAGCTACTTCAATATGCGCAAGACCACGATCTACGGGGGCTCCAACGAAGTGCAGCGCAACATCGTCGCGCAGACGGTGCTCGGCTGATGCCCTACTGCCATCCGCGCTGCACACAGCAGGACGGCTCCCCCACGCCCCCTCGGGGAGGGGGCTCCAGACAGAGCTTTGCTGGACACCCGATACGGCGGCGCCGCCCGGGATGACAGCACCAGGAGAGATTTATGGATTTCAATTTTTCCGAAGACCAGCAGCAACTGCGTGATGCCGTGCGTCGCTGGGTGGACAAGGCCTACTCCTTCGAGCACCGCCGTGCGGCGGTGAAGGCCGGTGGCTTTTCACGCGACACCTGGACCGAACTGGCCGATCTGGGACTGACGGGACTGACCGTACCCGAAGCGCATGGCGGCCTGGGCCTGGGTGCGATTGACGCCATGGTGGTGATGGAAGAACTCGGCCGCGGCATGGTGCTGGAGCCCCTGGCCCAGGCCTTCATCACCGGTGCCGTGCTCGGCCAGTTTGCCCCCGAAGCCGTGCAGGCCCACTGGCTGCCGCGCGTTGCGGCCGGCGAGTCCATCGTGGTACTGGCCCTGCAGGAACGCCGGGCACGCTACCGCCTCGACCGTTGCGAGGCCCAGGCCACCAGGAACGGTGCGGGCTATGCCGTGACCGCCCGCAAGAGCATCGTGCCCATCGGCGACAAGGCCGATGCCTTTCTGGTGCCCGCCCTGCTGGACGGCCAGCAGGCGCTGTTCCTGGTGGAAGCCTCGGCAGACGGCGTGCGCACCCAGGGCTATGGCACCCAGGACGGCAGCCGTGCCGCCGAGCTGCAGTGCGACGGCAGCCCTGCCACCCTGGTCACCACCGACGGTCTGGCCGCGCTGGAACTGGCGGTGGACGTGGGCAGCGCCAGCGTCTGCGCCGAAGCCGTGGGCGTGATGGAGCAGGCCCTGCTGACCACCGCGGACTACCTGAACCAGCGCAAGCAGTTCGGTGTGGCGATCGCCAGCTTCCAGGCCCTGCGCCACCGCTCCGCCGATATGAAGATGCAGCTGGAACTGGGCCGTTCCATGAGCTACTACGCCAGCCTGCAACTGGGCCAGCCGGCGGAGGCCCGCCGCCGCTCCATCGCCCGCGCCCGCGTGCAACTGGGCCAATCCATGCGCTATGTGGGCCAACAGGCCGTGCAGCTGCATGGCGGCATCGGCGTGACGGACGAATACATCATCAGCCACCACTTCAAGAAGCTGACCCAACTGGAGATGACATACGGCGACAGCCTGCACCACCTGGGTGAAGTGTCGGCGCGCATGCGCGAGACCGCAGGCGTAATGGAATAAGCCCAGCGCCACCGGCATCCCTCGCGGCCGGTGCTGCATGGCGCAGCCCTCCGGCCGCTTTTGGCACGGACCCCTTGGGGTCCGTTTTTTTATTCCGGCAAGAAGGAGTTCGTCCTTCAGGTCAACCGGTACTCCAGCGGCTGCAGCGGCTGTGGCGGCTCGGCATCCCCCAGCGACTGGCACAGGCTGATTTCGATGCTGCGGCAGAAGGCATCCAGCGGCAGGTCGTTGCTCTCCACGCCGAAGGGCTCTTCCAGCTCGTCCCCCAGCGCGTCCAGACCGAAGAAGGTGTAGGCCACGATGCCCACCACGAACGGCGTCATGAAGCCCGTGGTGTCCACCAGACCGAACGGCAGCAGAAAGCAGTACATATAGGCCGTGCGGTGCAGCAGCAGCATGTACGAAAACGGAATCGGCGTGTGGCGAATGCGTTCGCAGGAAGCGGCCGCAGCCGTCATGGCGGTGAAGGTCTTGTCGATCTGGGCGGCCAGCACCGGGTCGATCCAGCCCTTGCGCAGGCAGTCGCTCAGGTCATGGCCGTTGGCCAGCATCAAGGCATCGGCACGGAAATTCAGCGGGTGGTTGCGCATGGCAAACCACTCCTCGGCCGTCAGCCAGCGTTCCAGTGCCCCGTCGTCCTGGTGACCGCGTAGCTGGGAACGCAGCGCATGCGCATGGGCAATCGCACGGTGCACCATGCGCACCCGCACATCTCCCACGCGGTTGCGGGGGTCCAGCACCACAGGCACGCGGATGAAGTTCTGGCATTGGCGCGACAGCGTGCGGGCGCAGATCACCAGCTCGCCCCAGAGCTTGCGCCCTTCCCAGAAGCGGTTGTAGGCCGTGGTGTTGCGAAAGCCCAGAAAAATGGCCAAAGGCAAGCCGATCAGCGTGAACGGGATCGGCGTGACGGTGATCTTGAGATCGAACAGATTGCCATGTGCATAGGTGACCAGCACGGCCAGCACAATGTTCAGGCACAGCACCCAGCGGATACGTTGCAGCACGGAGCCGCGCAGGATGAGGAAAAGGTTGAAGCCGGTGGGGCGGTCGCGGACGATCATGCGCAGCAGGCGATCGAGGGTAAACCCCAATTGCACCACAGTACAACCGACCATTTCGGCAAATGCCGAAAATTCTCTGTCCATGGCATGCGCTTTTCCTCCGGAGCAAGGTCTGCGGTGGGGGCCAGGACTGGCGACCCTGCCCGCCCCGTGGAGATAAGGCCGCACATCCGGGCCCCGGCACTGCGGCTACAGCGCCCAGCGCGAGCTTTTGGGCACATGGGCCAGCAGAAACTCCATCTGGTCCGCCAGGATGCGGCGATTGCGCAGGATGAAGTCCTCCCACAGGCTGGGGGTGTAGGGTGCATACAGCAGCGGCATGCGGGCCTGCTCCGGCGTGCGCGGCCCTTTGCGGTGGTTGCAGGCACGGCAGGCTGTGACCACGTTCATCCAATGGTCCTGGCCTTTCTGTGCAAACGGCACGATGTGCTCGCGCGTCAGGTCGCGCTCGTCGTGGACCCGGCCACAGTAGGCACACAGGTGGCGGTCACGGGCAAACAGCTTGCTGTTGGTGAGGCCGGGCTTGAGCGCATGCGGGTTGATGCGCGGAATGCCTTTGGTGCCGATGATGCTGTTGATGTAGATCACCGACTGCTCGCCGGTGTGCGCGTTGTGGCCCCCGCGGAACACCGCGATCTGCGCGCCCGATTCCCAGCGGACCTCATCGGCGGCGTAGTGCAGCACGGCCTCCTCCAGGCTGATCCATGACTGGGGAAGTCCGTGGGCGGACAGCTTCAGAACCTTCACGATGCACCTCCTCGAATGAACGTCAACGTCCAGGACGGGTTTCGCGGCAAGCCGATAAGGCATGCGACAGGCATGCCCTATGGATAGCAATATACTCGCTTTCACTGTCAGACAGCCATCCTGTGCTGAATTGGAAAGCGCCGCGCGCTATGAAAAACAAAGCATTCCCATGAAGATTTTCAGAGGCCTTCAGCACCCCGATCGTGCCCCCGCATGCGCGGTCACCATTGGTAACTTTGATGGGGTGCACCGTGGCCACCAGGCCATGCTGGGATTGCTGCGTGCCGAAGCCGCGCAACGCGACCTGCCCACCTGCGTGCTGACCTTCGAGCCGCATCCGCGCGACTACTTCGCGCAAAAGCTGAACAAGCCTGATCTGGCACCGGCCCGGGTGGGCACGCTGCGCGACAAGCTCAGCCAGCTGGCCATCTGCGGCGTGGACCAGACGGTGGTACTGCCTTTCAACGATGCGCTGGCCGGCCAGTCCCCCCAGGCCTTTATCCAGAACGTGCTGGTACAGGGTCTGGGTGCCCAGTACATCCTGGTGGGCGATGATTTCCGCTTTGGCAGCAAACGGGCCGGCGACTACGCCATGCTGGATGCCGCCGGTCAGGCCCAGGGCTTTGATGTGGCCCGCATGAACAGTTACGAGGTGCATGGCGAGCGCGTCTCCAGCACGACGGTGCGGGCGGCACTGGCGGCCGGCGACATGCCGCAGGCGGCCAAGCTGCTGGGCCACCCCTACACCATCTCCGGCCATGTGGTCCATGGCCGCAAGCTGGGCAGACAGCTGGCGGAGTCCAAGGCCGGGGCGGCCGATGGCTTTCGCACCCTGAATCTGCGCTTTGACCACTGGAAACCGGCGGCCAGCGGCATCTTTGCGGTGCTGGTGCACGGCCTGGATGCACAGCCGCTGCGCGGCGTGGCGAACCTGGGGGTGCGCCCCTCGCTGGACCCGAACGACGTCAACGGCGGCCGTGTGCTGCTGGAGACACATTGTCTGGATTGGCCTACCCATCTGGGTGGCGAAGGCGCCTACGGTAAAATCATCCGCGTGGAACTTCTGCACAAACTGCACGACGAGCTGAAGTACGACAGTCTCGATGCCCTGACAGCAGGCATCGCCAAGGACTGCGATGACGCATGCGCGTTTTTTGCGTCCATTCCCGCGTCTTCCTACACCGAAACCCGTCGCCAGACCACGCGCGACCGAATTTGACGCTCGCCGTCCCAGCCTGGGCGCGGCAGCGCTTCGGGCACCTGCATCCCATTCACGTCCTGGCCGCGACGCCAACGCGCCGGCCATGGCCTTGCCCTGCTTTCAAGGTTTTCCATGTCTGATTCGAAGTCCAACAAGCCCGAAGCGTCCGCCTACCGCGCCACGCTGAACATGCCCGACACCCCATTCCCCATGCGCGGCGACCTGCCCAAGCGCGAGCCGGGCTGGGCCAAGGAATGGGAAGACCAGGGCACGTACCAGAAGCTGCGTGCGGCGCGCCGCGGCGCGCCCATGTTCATCCTGCACGACGGCCCGCCCTACGCCAACGGCAAGATCCACATCGGCCACGCCGTCAACAAGATCCTGAAGGACATGATCGTCAAGAGCCGCCAGCTGGAAGGCTATGACGCCCGCTATGTACCGGGCTGGGACTGCCACGGCCTGCCCATCGAGAACGCCATCGAGAAGCTGCACGGCCGCAACCTGCCCCGTGACGAGATGCAGGCCAAGAGCCGCGCATTCGCCACCGAGCAGATCGCGCAGCAGATGGTGGACTTCAAGCGCCTGGGCGTGCTGGGCGACTGGGACCATCCCTACAAGACCATGAACTACGCCAACGAGGCGCTGGAGCTGCGCGCCTTGAAGAAGGTGATGGAGCGTGGCTTTGTCTACCGCGGCCTGAAGCCGGTGTACTGGTGCTTTGACTGCGCCTCCTCGCTGGCCGAGTTCGAGATCGAATACCAGGACAAGCAGTCGCAGACGCTGGACGTGATGTTCCCCGCTGCAGATACTGCCAAGCTGGCCGCAGCCTTCGGCCTGCCCCAGTTGGACAAGGACGCCTTCATCGTTATCTGGACGACGACGGCCTGGACCATCCCTGCCAACCAGGCGCTCAACGTCAACCCCGATCTGGAATACAGCCTGGTCGATACCGAACGCGGCCTGCTGATCGTGGCCTCGGCCCTGGTGGAAAAGTGCCTGGCGCGCTGGAACATCACCGGCCAGGTGGTGGCCACCGCGCAAGGCAAGGTGCTGGACCACATGCCCTTCAAGCACCCGCTGGCCCATGTGGACAAGGGTTTTGACCGCATCTCCCCCGTCTACCTGGCCGAGTACGCCACGGCGGACGACGGTACCGGCATCGTGCACTCGGCACCGGCCTACGGCGTGGATGACTTCAACTCCTGCATGCACAACGGCATGGGCTACAAGGACATCCTCAACCCCGTGCAAGGCAATGGCGTGTACGCGGCAGATCTGCCCCTGTTCGGCGGCCAGTACATCTGGAAGGCCGTGCCCGTCATCCTGGACGCCCTGAAGGTCGCAGGCCGTCTGATGGACACCACCCACCTGACCCACAGCTACCCACACTGCTGGCGCCACAAGACGCCGGTGATCTACCGTGCGGCCGCACAGTGGTTCATCCGCATGGATGAAGGCGAAGGCGTGTTCACCGACCCCGCGCAGAAGCCCGAGAAGACCCTGCGCCAGATCGCACTGGAAGCCATCGACAACACCAGCTTCTATCCCGAAAACGGTCAGGACCGCCTGCGCGCCATGATCGCCGGCCGTCCCGACTGGTGCATCTCGCGCCAGCGTTCCTGGGGCGTGCCCATCCCCTTCTTCCTGCATGTGGACACGGGCGCGCTGCACCCCCGCACCATGGAGATCCTCGACCAGGCGGCCGACATGGTGGAGCAAGGCGGCATCGAGGCCTGGAGCCGCGTGAGCGCGGAAGACATCCTGGGCGCGGAAGAAGCCAAGCACTACACCAAGAGCACCGACATCCTGGAAGTCTGGTTCGATTCCGGCTCGACCTTCTGGCATGTGATGCGCGGCACCCACGCCGACATGCACCACGACCAGGGCCCGGAAGCCGACCTGTACCTGGAAGGCCATGACCAGCACCGCGGCTGGTTCCACTCCTCGCTGCTGCTGGCCTCCGCCATCTTCGGCCGCGCCCCGTACAAGGGTCTGCTGACCCACGGCTTCACCGTGGACGGCCAGGGCAAGAAGATGTCCAAGTCGCTGGGCAACACCGTTGCTCCGCAGGACGTGAGCGGCAAGATGGGGGCCGAAATCATCCGCCTGTGGGTGGCTTCGACCGATTACTCGGGCGACCTGGGCATCGACGACAAGATCCTGGCCCGCGTGGTCGATGCCTACCGCCGCATCCGCAACACGCTGCGCTTCCTGCTGGCCAACACCAGCGACTTCGATGCGGCCACCGACAGCGTGGCCTATGAGGACCTGCTGGAAATCGACCAGTACGCCCTGGCCCGCGCCGCGCAGCTGCAAAAGGAAATCATCGGCCACTACCAGGTCTATGAATTCCACCCCGTGGTCGCCAAAATCCAGCTGTTCTGCTCGGAAGACCTGGGCGGCTTCTACCTGGACGTGCTCAAGGACCGCCTCTACACCACGGCCCCCAAGAGCCTGGCCCGCCGCTCGGCCCAGACCGCACTGCACCAGATCACCCAGGCGCTGCTGCGCTGGATGGCGCCGTTCCTGTCCTTCACGGCCGAAGAAGCCTGGAAGATCGTGGGCCACAGCGAAACCATCTACCTGGAGAAGTTCACCGAACTGCCCGAAGGCGATGCCGCCCTGCTGGCCAAGTGGACCCGCATCCGCGAGATCCGCGACGTGGTCAACAAGGACATCGAAGCCGTGCGCGTGGAAGGCAAGGTCGGGGCGTCGCTGCAGGCCGAAGTCACCATCTCGGCCCAGCACGAAGACCTGGCCCTGCTGCAGTCGCTGGCCGACGACCTGAAGTTCGTGCTCATCACCTCGGCCGCCCGGGCGGTGGCAGGCGATGCGCTGGCCGTGGCCGTCACTCCGTCGGAAGCCTCCAAGTGCGAGCGCTGCTGGCATTACCGCGATGATGTGGGCGTGAACCCCGCCCATCCCACGCTGTGCGGCCGCTGCGACAGCAATCTGCACGGCAGCGGCGAAGTGCGCAGCAAGGCCTAAACTGCCGCATCCCCCCTCACACCGCCCACGCCTCCGTGGGCGGTGTGCTTTGATGCAAAGACAGGAGCTGCGCGGGCAAGGACATCCATGGATCCGGGACCAAATCCACCTGGAATTCATGTGGTGATAGTACTGGCAGCTATGATTTTTTGAGTTTCACAGGATCCCCGATTGCCATGACCGCACCCCTTGCTTTGCGCACCGCCCGCATCTGGCCCTGGCTGGCCTGGGCACTGGCTATCATTGCGCTGGACCAGATCACCAAGCAGTGGATTCTGGATGTCTACCAGCTGGGCGACTGGACGCCCATCACCGGCTTCTTCAACATCGTGCGCGCCCACAACACCGGCGCGGCGTTTTCTTTCCTGGCCGACGGCAGCGGCTGGCAGCGCTGGCTGTTCGTCGGCATCGGCGTGGTGGCCACGCTGCTGATCGTCTGGCAGCTGCACAAACACCCCGGCGACAAGCTGTTCTGCTTTGCGCTGTCCAGCATCCTGGGCGGCGCCATAGGCAATGTGGTGGACCGCCTGCAGCACGGCTATGTCGTGGACTTTCTGGACTTCTACTGGGGCAGCAGCCACTTTCCCGCCTTCAACGTGGCCGACGTCGGCATCAGCGTGGGGGCCGCCTGCCTGATCCTGGACGAAATCCTGCGCAGCCGCCGGGCCAAACGCGGCATGTAAGCCACACGCCGCCGGCCTCCCGCTCACCCCTCCCGGCCTCCCGCTGCGAGGGGTTTGCTTTTCAAGGGTCTCGTACGGACCGCCGGGTGTCTGCCACGCAACAGATCGGAGCGCCGCCAGCGCCCACAGACAGAGGCGATCGTGCTAGCGTTTCAGGTACAAGAAATGCTTGTCAGGCAGACGCAACGCACAGGTTGGATGGGGTGCCGTTAGTACCCATTCTTTTTGTTTCGTTTTTTTTCTAAAATATTCCTATCCCGCACTGCCTGGTGCGCTATCGATGGCCACCCGGTGTCCAACACCGGGTCTCAGGGTTATATTAGTTCGCTTCCTAGCGAACCGTTCATGAAGCACTTACTCAATCTTTTGGCTGCTGTGGCCCTGCTGGTCTGGGGCACCCATATGGTGCGCACAGGTGTGCTGCGCGTGTTCGGCGCCAACCTGCGCAATCTGCTGGCCCACAGCATGCGCAACCGCTTCACGGCGGCCCTGTCGGGCCTGGGCGTGACGGCCCTGGTACAGTCCAGCACGGCCACCTCGCTGATGACTTCGGCCTTTGTCGGCCAGGGCCTGATTCCGCTGCCTGCTGCCCTGGCGGTCATGCGCGGCGCCGATGTGGGCACGGCCGCCATGGCGGTGCTGTTCTCCTTCGATCTGTCCTGGCTGTCTCCGCTGTTCATCTTTGTCGGGGTGGTGCTGTTCATCACCCGGCAGGACACCACGCCGGGACGCATTGGCCGGGTGCTGATCGGGCTGGGCGTGATGCTGCTGGCACTGCGCCTGGTGGTGGAAGCCACCGAACCGCTGCTGGAATCTGCCACCGTGCGCACCTTGCTGGCCTCGGTCAGCAGCGACATTTTTCTGGAACTGATGCTGGGCGCCGTGCTGGCGGTGCTGGCCTATTCCAGCCTGGCCATCGTGCTGCTGATTGCGGCCATGGCCAGCTCCGGTGCCATTCCGCTGGACGTGGCCCTGGGCCTGACATTGGGCGCCAACCTGGGCAGCGGCATGGTAGCGGTGCTGACCACCGCCAAGGCCGCCATCGAGGTGCGCCAGGTCACCGTGGGCAATATGCTGTTCAAGATCATGGGCGTGGCCATCGTGGCGCCGTTCATGGGCCTGTGGGTCACTTATGCCCAGCCCCACATTCCCGGCGCGGGCCAGAATGTGGTGCTGTTTCACCTGGCGTTCAACATCTTCAACAGCCTGTGCTTCATCGGCCTGACCCAGACCGTGGCACGCTGGGTGTCCAACCTGCTGCCCAAGCCTGCCGACCACAGCGCCGGCAGCCTGCTGCGCCCGCGCCACCTGGATCCTTCGGCCCTGTCCACCCCTTCGCTGGCCATCAGCTGCGCCGCACGCGAAGCGCTGCACCAGGCCGATGTGGTGGAGTCCATGCTGATCGGTCTGCAGAAAGTGGTGGAGAGCGATGACGCCAAACTTTCGCACGAGGTGCGCAAGCTGGAAGACACGGTGGACGACCTGTATTCCGCCATCAAGTACTACATGACCAAGATTTCGCGCGCCGAGCTGGACGAACGCGAAGGCCAGCGCTGGACGGAAATCATCAGCTTCACCATCAACATGGAGCAGATCGGCGACATCATCGAGCGCGTGCTGCAGGAAATCGAGGACAAGAAGATCAAGAAGGGCCGCCATTTCTCGGAAGCTGGCAAGCAGGAGATCAGCCAGCTGCACGAGCACCTGCTGAGCAATCTGCGCCTGGCCATGAGCGTGTTCCTGAACGGCAACCCGCGGGAGGCACAGAAGCTGCTGGAAGAGAAAGCACGCTTCCGCGACCTGGAGCTGGCCTACTCCGCCACCCACCTGAACCGCCTGGCTGACAACACCGTGCCCAGCATCGAGACCAGCTCGCTGCACATCGACCTGATCAGCGACCTGAAGCGCATCAACTCGCTGCTGTGCTCCGTGGCCTACCCGATCCTGGAGTCCACCGGTGCACTGGCGCCCAGCCGGCTGCGCGAGCCGGTGGCAAAGTAAGCGCCCGACGGGATCCGTCCGCAGACATAAAAAAGGCGCCCCCCGGGCGCCTTTTTTTGCACCGCGTTCCGGCGGCTACCAGCCCAGGTAGTCGGCCAAAATCAGACTGGCTTCAGGCGTGAAGCAGTCCTGCAGCAGCCAGGCCTGCAGTTGCTGCGGCGTGATGCACTGGAACTGCGCCACTTCCCCGTCCATGTTTTGCGGTTGCACGCCCTTCGGCACCACGGCATGGAACCATTGGATACTTTCCAGCATATAGCCTGTACCATCGCCACCTTCTTCACTGGGGCAGGCAAAGTCCACCTGGCCGCCCCGGCGCAGCTGCTGCAGCGGAGCCAGGTCCAGGCCGGCTTCCTCCTGCGTTTCGCGTGCCAGCGCGGTCTGCAGGCTGTCACCGGCTGAGACCATCCCCCCCATCAGCGTGTCCCACTTGCCCGGGTGCGTGGGTTTGTTCAGTGCGCGCTGCTGCACCCACATGCGCCCGTCCGGGGCAGAGCCCAGCAGGTGCACCGCCTGCGTGGCCACGCCCAGCACGCGCACGGCGCCGCGTTCCACCGTGGCCACCAGCGCACCGTCCTGGCCATGCACATCCAGTTGCTCATTGCGCCAGGGGCCACAGCGCCCCTGTGTGCGCAGCAGTTGCGCCATGGCATTGAGTGCCGCCGTGGGATCGTCGGCCTGCAACTGCCAGGCCTGTGCGCCCTGCACCGTGGCAGCCTCCAGCACAAAGCCCTGCTGCCGGGCCCAAACCGTGGCCTGGGCCGCATCGAACACCGCTTCGGCCACACTGCCGATGCGCTGGCCATTGCACCACAGCGGCCAGCGCGGAGCCTGCGGCGGCTGCCGGCTGGCCTCCCGCAGCGGCTGCACCCATTGCGTTCCAGCTCCGGCCGGCATGTGCAGGCCGCTCACAGCGTCAAGATGCTGGAGCCGGTGGTCTTGCGCGCTTCCAGGTCCCGGTGGGCCTGCTCCACATCGGCCAGGGGGTAGCGCTGGTCGATGTGGATGTTCACCAGCCCGCTGGACACCACATGGAACAGATCGTCCGCCATGGCCTGCGTGGCTTCCCGGCTGTGCATATGGGCAAACAGGGTCTGGCGCGTCACATACAGCGACTTGGTGGCCAACACAGCCGGCGCAAAAGGCGCCACCGGCCCGGAGGCATTGCCGAAGCTGACCATCAGACCAAAGCGCCGCAGGCAGGCCAGCGAGCCTTCCCAGGTGTCCTTGCCCACGCTGTCGTAGACCACTTTCACCCCTTGCCCTTCGGTGATCTCCATCACCCGCTCGGCAAAGTTCTCGCTTCTGTAATTGATAGCGTGCACGGCCCCATTGGCCAGCGCCAGCGCACATTTCTCATCAGATCCTGCGGTGGCAATCAGCTGCAGGCCCAGCGCCCGGGCCCACTGACAGGCAATCAGTCCCACGCCACCGGCCGCCGCATGGAACAGCACGAAATCCCCGGGCTGGATGCCTTCCACCGGCCGGCATTTCTTGAGCAGGTACTGGGCCGTCATGCCCTTGAGCATCATGGCGGCACCGGTCTCGAAACTGATGGCATCGGGCAGATGGCACACATGGGTGGCCGGCATCACACGGCGCTCGCTGTAGCTGCCGGGCGGGTGGCTGGCATAGGCCACGCGGTCCCCCACCTTCAGGTGCTTCACATCCTGTCCCACGGCTTCCACCACGCCGGCGGCCTCCATGCCCAGGTTCAGCGGCAGCGGCAACTGGTACAGGCCCGAGCGTTGGTAGACATCGATGAAGTTCAGGCCCACCGCATGGTGGCGCAGCAGCACCTCCCCGGCGCCCGGTGCCGGCACCTCCTGCTCCACCAGTTGCAGCACCTCCGGACCACCGTTGTGGGTGATCTGCACGACACGGGATTTCATGGCATCTCCTTGGAATTGGCACACACTCTAAACGCTTCGGCAGGGCACTCGCCGCCGCCACGGGCATGCCCGCTGCCAGCAAAACGCGATGCCCCCACGCCTCACATGCTGCCACGCCCGGCCCTGCGGCCTGTCGCAACGGCGCTACCATGGGGCCCCTATGACTTCACCGTTGACACTGGGCACGGCTGCCATGCTGACGGCAGCGCCATTGCTCTGGGCTGGCAATGCCATTGTGGGCCGCATGGTCCACGACCTGATCTCTCCGTTCACACTGAACTTTCTGCGCTGGGTACTGGCCTTTGCCCTGTTGCTGCCCTGGAGCTGGTCCGTGCTGCGGCGTGGCAGTGCACTGTGGCCGCACTGGCGTCGCTATGCCCTGCTGGGGCTGGTGGGGATTGGTTGCTACAACGCGCTGCTGTACCTGGCATTGCAGACTTCCTCGCCCATCAATGTGACCCTGGTGGGCTCCAGCATGCCGGTGTGGATGCTGGTGATTGGCCGACTCTGCTTTGGTGCGCGCATTTCGCTGCGCCAGATGCTGGGCGCGGCACTGTCGGTGCTGGGTGTGGCGGTGGTGCTGAGCCGCGGAGACCTGCGCCAGCTGCTGAGCCTGCAGTTGGTGCCGGGCGATGTGTTCGTGCTGCTGGCCACCATTCTGTGGTCGCTCTACAGCTGGATGCTGGCCGATACCCGGGAGCCCACCAGCATCCGGGGCGACTGGGCCGGCTTTCTGATGGCCCAGCTGGTCTTCGGCCTGGGCTGGTCGGCCCTGTTCGCCAGCGGCGAACTGGCGCTGGGCCACATGAATCTGCAGCTGAGCCTGCCACTGGCCGGCGCCTTGCTCTTCATCGCCCTGGGCCCGGCCATTCTGGCGTACCGTTTCTGGGGCGTGGGAGTCTCACGTGCCGGTCCGGCCGTGGCCGGCTTTTTTGCCAACCTGATCCCGGTCTTCACCGCCATTCTCTCCACCCTGGTGCTGGCCGAGCTGCCCCATGTCTACCACGGCGTGGCTTTCCTCCTGATCGTGGGCGGCATCGTCGTCTCCTCCCGGCGCTGAAGCTTCCATGTGCCGGCCCAGCCCCAGCGCTGCGCCGTTGCCCAGCATGGAGGGCTGCCTGGCCGGCATCTGCTCCACAAAGCGCTCCAGGTCGGCCACCGGCAGGGGCCGGCTGAAGAAATAGCCCTGGAAACGCTGGCAGCCAAAGCGCACCAGGCTATCGAATTGCGACTGCAGCTCCACGCCTTCGGCAATCACCGTCAGGCCCAGGTTGTGGGCCATGCCGATGATGGTCTGGGCCACCACATCGTCGGTATGGCGCTCACCCAGGTGGCGCACAAAGGACTGGTCGATCTTCAGCTGGCTCAGCGGCAGCCGTGTCAGATAGGACAGCGAAGACTGTCCTGTCCCGAAATCGTCCATCGAGAATCGGACACCGGCCGAGCGCAACTCGCTCATCTTGGCGATGGAGTCTTCCATGTCGTCGATCACCAGCGTCTCCGTCAGCTCCAGCTTCAACAGGCTGGAGGGGATCGCACTCTCGGCGATGGCGCGCAGCACCTGGGAGACAAAATCCTGCTGACGGAACTGGCGCGCACTCACATTCACTGCCAGGTGGATGCCCACCAGCCGCGGGTGGTTCTGCCACCGCGCCAGTTGCTGGCAAGCCGTGTGCAGCACCCATTGGCCGATCTGCACGATCAGCTCGCTGTCTTCGGCCACGGCAATGAACTGCCCTGGCGGCACCATGCCCTGTTCGGGATGCTCCCAGCGTACCAAGGCTTCGATGCCGTCGATGCTGCCGTCGGACATGAACTGCGGCTGGTAATGCAGCACAAACTGGTCGTGCGCGATGCCATAGCGCAGATCCGCCTCCAGCTGTGCCCTCGCGCTGAGGACCTCCTGCATATGGGGTTCGAAGAAGCAGACCCCCGCACCCTGCTGGGTCTTGATCTGGTACATGGCAATGTCGGCCTGCTTCAGCAGCTCGCCCACCTCCACCTGTGCATTGCCAAACAAGGTCACGCCCAGGCTGGCGGAGCAGCGGTGCACATAGGACCCCAGCACATAGGGTTCGGCCAGACGGCGCAGCATTTTCTCTGCAATCTTCTTGGTCAGCTTGCCGGCTTCGTCCATATTGCCCGGCAGGTCGCAGAGCATGATCACGAATTCATCCCCACCCAGGCGCGCCACGGTATCGGAGGCACGGATGGACGCATGCAGACGCTGCCCCACCTCCTGCAGCAGCAGGTCGCCCATTTCATGGCCCTGGGTATCGTTGAGCACCTTGAACTTGTTCAGGTCCACAAAAATCAGCGCCCCCAGCCAGCCCGCGCGCTGGGCCAGGTGCGTGGCCTGGCCCAGACGGTCCAGCAGCAGGCGGCGATTGGGCAACCCCGTCAGCGGATCGTAGAAAGCCAGGGTCTCGATCTCGGCCGAGGCCAGGCGGATGGCCGTGATGTCCTCGCAGGTGATGACCCGCCCACCATCGGGCGTGCGCCGCTGGCTCAGTTGCAACGTCAGTCCCGAGGCGGTGGCCAGTTCGCTGCCACTCTCATCCCCGTCTTCCCATGCCGCCAGCATGCGGCGCAGCTGGATCACCTCGCTGTGCAGCGCTGCGTCTGCGCCACTGCCTTCCGCCGAGATCAGCACATCGCGCCACAGACAGCCACGCACCAGTGCGGTCAGCTGCCAGGGAAACATTTCCGCATACCGCTGGTTCCAGTGCACGACCTGCATCGCATCGTCCAGCTGCAAAAAGCCCGCGGCAATGCAATCCATGGCGCGGTGCAGCGTGGCTTCCGACTCCATCACCCGCTGCTGGGCACGCTGCATATGCCGCATGTACACCTGCATCATGCCCGCGCCCGCCAGCAGCAGCAGGGAAAACACCACCACCCCGGCCAGCACCGCATCGCGCGTGCCATACCACTGGCCGAGCACGGTCGACATCGGCAAGGCCGCCGTCAGCCGCAGTTGGTCGTAATTGAGCTGCACGGCTTCCAGCAGGCTCGGAGCGCCGTCCAGGCGCGAGGCGGCCTGCTGCACGCCCTGGTGCAGATAGCGGTCCAGGGGCGGGGCATCGGCCTGCAGGCGGGCGCTGCTTTCCAGC
The DNA here is from genome assembly GCF_002479375.1 of Comamonas sp. UBA7528. Taxonomy (NCBI): domain Bacteria; kingdom Pseudomonadati; phylum Pseudomonadota; class Betaproteobacteria; order Burkholderiales; family Comamonadaceae; genus Comamonas; species Comamonas sp. UBA7528. The sequence continues at coordinate 5,133 of NZ_DLMU01000008.1, read as the reverse complement.
GGCACGCGCAGCACCAGGGTGCCATCGGCACGCTCCAGCGTCACTTCCAGGTTCTTGAGCGCGGTGCCCTGCATCAGCAGCCCCACCCAGCTGGAAACCGGCACCTGGGCCACCACCAGGTAATGCTCGCCTCCCTGGCTGCTGTTCAGGTAACGGGCAATGTGCAAGGTACGGACCTGCGCCCAGCTTTCATCCGGCATGCTGATGTGCAGCATGCGTTCACGCTCGGGAGTTTGCGCCACCGTCTGCAGCCAGTTCTGCGGAATGCGCACCACACGGTAATTGCCCAGGTTGTCGGCCGCTGCCAGCACCTTGCCATCGGACTTGACCACCACGATGGAGCTGATCAGCGCATTTTGCTTGGCCGCCAGCTGCAGCACCTGCTGCAGGTAGGCGGGATCCTGCTCGGACAGCGGGGCACCATTCAGGCGCAGCATGTCGTCCACACCGGTCAGCAACATATCGATGGCACTCATTGACCGGTTCAGGGCGTTCTGCGCGCCTTGCACAAAGCGCGTCAGGCGCTGCTCGCTTTCCTCGCGGGTGCTGGTGTGCATGTCTTGCAGCAGCCAAAGCGCCCCCACCAGCAACACCGCCACCAGGGCCAGCACACTGGACCACACCACCCGCGCGGCATGGCGTGGAAGCCGAGGGATTCTTTCCATGGCTCAGCGTCCGCCCGCAACGCGCAATGCGGCGGAGCAAGGTGCAACCGGGAAACCGTGGCGATCAGGGGACAGCATGCATCCAATCCGTTCGAGGGGGAGAAACCTGCGGGACAAGCCCGCTTCACTTCTTCGCAGCACCCTGGAGACATACCACCCAAGCCATCGCCACGCCTTGGGTTACATCATGTGACAAGCGCAGTGCAATTGGGTCAATGCCCCTGCCCGTCAGGAGATGTCTGGCGACCGGCGGAGCCGGTCGCCGTGATAGGCAGCTGCAGGCCGGGCTCCCAGGCTCGACTTGCAGCCACTATCTCAGAAAGTGCCCGGATAGGCGCCACCGTCAGCCAGAATGTTCTGACCGGTCATATAGCCGGCATGCTGGCTGCACAAAAAGGCGCAGATCGCACCGAATTCAGCGGGCGTGCCGAAGCGCTTGGCTGGCACCATGGCTTCTTGCGCCTTGCGCACTTCATCCACGGTTTTGCCGCTCTTGCCGGCATTGGCCGCAAAAGTGGTCTTGAGGCGGTCGGTGTCGAACTTGCCAGGCAGCAGGTTGTTGATGGTCACCCCTTTGGCGGCAATGCCGGAACGCGCCACACCCGCCACAAAGCCGGTCAGGCCGCTGCGTGCGCCGTTGGACAGGCCCAGGATATCGATGGGCGCCTTCACGGCGCTGGAGGTGATGTTGACGATGCGGCCAAAGCCACGCGCAGCCATGCCATCCACCGTGGCCTTGATCAGCTCGATGGGGGTCAGCATATTGGCGTCCACGGCCTTGAGCCAGGCATCGCGGTCCCAGTTGCGGAAGTCGCCCGGAGGGGGACCACCGGCGTTGGTCACCACGATGTCGTAGTCCTTGCCCGGGCCGCCCGGCACACTGAATACGGCCGCACGACCGGCTTCGGTGGTGATGTCGCAGGCCACCGCCAGCACCTCAGGCGCCTTGCGGCCTGTCGTGCCGGCCCATTGCGTGGCCACAGCCCGCAACTGCGCAGCCGCCTCCTGCAGCGCGGCATCGGTGCGGGCGTTAATGACCACATTCACACCATCTTCCACCAGTGCCTTGGCGCTGCCAAAACCCAAGCCCTTGCTCGCGCCGCACACCAGCGCCCATTTGCCTGCAATACCCAGATCCATGGGAAATCTCCTTGTTGTTGCTTACCAAAAGTCCATTGTCGGGCCGGATGCTCAGCCTTGCGGCTTGCGGGCCATGCGGGTGAACAGCAAGATGCCGCCCACCACCAACACCGTTCCCGCCAGCATCCAGCGGTTGAAGTCTTCGTCCAGCAGCCACACCCCCATCAAGATGGTGGACAGCGGACCGATCATGCCGGTCTGCGCCGTCAGACCCGGCCCGATGCGTTCGATGGCCATCATCACCATCAGCACCGGGGCGGCCGTGCACAGCAGGGCATTGAGCAGCGACAGCCACAGCACTTCGTGTGGCACGGTCTGCAGGCTGGCCACATCGCGCACCACGAAGTACTGTGCAATGCAGAACAGACAGGCCACGCTGGTGGCCAGACCCACCAGGCGCAGCGAGCCCAGGCGGCGCACCATTTCGCCGCTGTAGATCAGATAGACGGCATAGCTGATCGCACTGGCCAGCACCAGGAACGCACCCCAGGCCGCATGGCTGCCCTGGGCGCCCAGTTCATGGCCAAAGACCAGCAGCACGCCGCAATAGCTCAAGCCCATGCCGGCCAGTTGGCCCCAGGTGATGGCGCGCTTGTAGACCACCCAGCCGAACACCACCACCAGTGTGGGGTTGAGGTACAGGATCAGCCGCTCCAGCGAGGCGGTGATGTACTGCAGCCCGGCGAAATCCAGGTAGCTGGACAGGTAGTAGCCACAGAAGCCCAGACCCACCACACCCCACCAGTCGCGGCGCGACAGCGGTGGCCTGCCCCGGCCGGCCCACCAGGCCATGACCAGAAACAGTGGCAGCGCAAACAGCATGCGCAGCATCAGCAGCAGCACGGCATCGGCCCCGTAGCGGTAACCCAGTTTGACGATGATGGCCTTGCCGCTGAAGGCAATCGCCCCCAGCGTGGCCAGCAGCAGCCCGCCCGCTATCCCTTTGGGGGCTGCTGGTGCAGATAAGGTCTGCTCAGATGGCACTTTTCACTCACATTCCTCAGCCAGAGGCGCTGCCGGTTGCAGCACCTTGCCGGGGCCATTCTTCCACTGCCGGCGCTGCCGCGCCGACGTGGGTGAACAAGACCGCCCACGCCATGCACGCCAGCGCCCTTGGCCACGACAGGCTGGCAGCCGGGCAGGGCTGCGGCCTGTGCGTCAGTGCTTTCCGTTGAACAGCTTGTGGTGCAGACGGCGCAGCGACCACCAGACACTGAACGCCACCACGGGGATGGCCACGGCCGCCGAAATCTCGGGGGACAGCGGCCAGCCCAGCTTTTGCGCACCCTTGGCCAGGTAGGCAATCAGGCCGGTGATGTAGTAGGTGATGGCGGCCACGGACAGGCCTTCCACCGTGGACTGCAGCTTGAGCTGCATGCCCTGGCGGTCGTTCATGGTGCCCAGGATGGCCTGGTTGCTTTGCTGCTGTTCGATTTCCACCCGCGTGCGCAGCAGATTGCTGACGCGTGAAACCCGCTGCGACAGGGCATTCTGGCGGTGCGTAGCCCATTCGCAGGTGCTGCGTGCGGGTGACAGCCGGCGGTCCATGAATTCGTGGATGGTCAGCAAGCCCGACAGGCGCTGCTCGTTCAGGTCATGGATGCGTTTGTCCACCAGCTCAAAATAGGCACGGCTGGCCGAAAAGCGCGAATGGGTCGCGGCGTACTCGCTCTCCACCTGGCCTGCCAGCCGGGTCAGCCGGTCCAGCAGCACGGGCTCGGACTCGCGGTCCGCCTCGCGGATGGCCTGGGCCAGATCAGCCAGTTCTTTCTCGGCCGTCGCCAGCACCGCTGCAGCATGGCGTGCCACAGGCAGACCCAGCAAGGCCGACATGCGGTAGGTTTCAATCTCCAGCAGGCGCTGCACCAGACGACCCAGGCGGCGCGCACTGATGTGATCGGAGGGCTTGACCAGCATGCGCGAATAACCGTCGGCGTGTATGGCGAAGTCGGTGCACACCTCCGTGTGCCCGACGTGCACCACGGATCCGGCCAGCGTGTCTTCGTTCAGCATCTGCAACACCAGCCCCTTGATGCCCTGGCCTGCACACTGCGCGTCCTTGACGATCCACAGGTGCACACTGCTCAGGCACAGGCCGGGCAACTTGGCAAACCAGGCCTGCGGCACCTGTTCGATGGCCGTCGGTGGCGTGCGGGTGTCCAGTGGCACGCCGGGCTCCAGCGGCACCATGAAAGTCCAGGTGACGAATTCGGTGTGCAGCTCCCAGCGCAGACGAAAAGTCCCCAGGTCCACCCGCAGATGGGTGGTTTCCCCGTCGGGTCCGGTCTGGTGGTGGTCGCGCATCAGCGCGGCCAGGTGCGCACGGCTGGCCTCGCGCTGGGCGGGGTCCGTGAGCATGACCACATGGGTGATGGCCGCCGGCGCATGAATGGGCTCGGCCGGACGGGCATGGATCTCGTTGTGCAGCAGCGTGCGCTGCGGGTGGGGTACGGGCTGGAGCGGAACAGGCATGCAAACCTCAAGAAACTGCCGCTATTGTGCAGGCAGCGGCCCGGTTTCTTGCGGGTTTGTACCCGGCAGCCTACACCCGAGAGCGACCAGCCCCCACCACGCACCATGGCTGGGCATGACAGGGTGCTGCGCGGCAGGATGGCCCCACAGGCTGGAGAGCCCAGGCTTAGAAGCTTTCCCAGTCCCCATCGTCCGCCGTCGCGGAGTGGGCCACACCGGGGCGACGCAGCGCTCCGCCCTCGGACTTGGCTGCGGGCGCCTGCGCCAATGCCGGTGCTGCAGCCACCGCAGCGGCCGGCTTGGCCCTGGGTGCCGCCACTGCGGCGGGGCGCGCCGCAGGCGCCTGCACGCGGGGTGCAGCCACCGTTGCAGCCGGGGCCGGGCGCGGCGCCGCAGCGCTGCGCACCAGGCCCTCCTGGCCCACGTTGAACACCGCCACCACCTGCTCCAGGCGCTGGGCCTGCTCGCGCATGGCCGTGGCCGCGGCCGTGGACTCCTCCACCAGCGCCGCGTTCTGCTGGGTCATCTGGTCCAGGTTACCGATGGCACTGTTGACCTGGCCGATACCGTCACGCTGCTCCAGCGAGGCGGCTGTGATTTCGCCAATCAGATCGCTGACACGGCGCACGCTCTGCACGATCTCCTGCATGCTCTGGCCGGCCTGCTCCACCTGCTGCGAGCCCGATTCCACATTGCTCACGCTGGCGGTGATCAGGGCCTTGATTTCCTTGGCCGCCTCGGCGCTGCGCCCCGCCAGGGAACGCACTTCCCCGGCCACCACGGCAAAACCCCGGCCCTGCTCGCCCGCACGGGCGGCTTCCACCGCGGCGTTCAACGCCAGGATATTGGTCTGGAA